>JAJDTN010000114.1 GCA_022827165.1 Candidatus Latescibacterota bacterium | reverse complement strand
GGCCGCACGCCGTTGGCGACGCTGGCAGGCGGGCACCGCTGAACTCGCCGGGTATGGCCAGCGCCGAGGTACGGGCGCACGTAACGAGTGTCTCCGCAATGCTCCGCTTCTCCCAGTCACGGTATCTCCTCGGAGCTCAGGGGAATGGCGCGATCGATCACCCAATGCGGTCCCACCACCCAGCTCAATTCAGGGGTTTTCTAGTCCCAGCACCGCTTCCTCGGAAAGCTACCTGGTACACGGCTCAGCAAGTATGAGACACGCTTGCGACTATCTTCCTTCGTCTCGAGTGCAGCAAGGAGTTCAGCACGCTTCGGCAGGCGCCGATCGCCTGCTGGGAGATCCTCAGCCAGGAAGCACAAGTACTGCAGGAACCAGATAAGTACATCACGAGCTAGGTTCCTGGCAATGGCAAGATGCCCCTCCTGAGCATTGCTCTGCTTCGTCTTTCCGTGCACAAGGTCGCACCGAAGATCGTATAACTTCTTGAATGACTTACGGACTCTCTTACGGTCTTCATTGGAGGAGCCCAAGATCAATCCGCATCTTCGGGCGAGCGTCTCGGTCAGTCTCTCTTGGCTCTCCCCCAGCAGGGCCTCGATTGCCGCTATGTGCCAAAGAAGTTGATCGAGTCCATCCGCAAAGAACGCCTTGATCAGATAGCTGAGTGCTACGTCAACGAAGTGCCACTCCGTGGCTTGAGCATTCCGAGAACGAATTGTGTCTAGAATTGTGTCTAGCTGACTCTCGTACTCGGCAATGCTGCGGGAGAATGACGTGACGCCAGGGTGGATGTCGGAAATAGGACGTTCGCCATACTCATCACCGTTGGGGTCGAAGACAGGCTCAAGGGAAAGGTGGGAAAGGTCTGGTGCTCTATCGGGGGGACCAAATGGGCTTCCTCCCGACCGGAGGATAAAAGGGAGGGAAAATCTGAACCAGCCGTCCTGGCCCTCGGGAAGGTATCGGTCGATGTCTTTCTGGTCTGCGAGGATACGATCGCAGTTCCAGTCATAGAGGACAAGTGATCGTAGGGCATGATGAACACTAGATGGGAATTCTCTACAGAAACGCTCAACAGGCTGCTCTCCGAAATCAACCTTAATCGAAAGACACTGGCCTGCATATCCGGGCTCACCTCTCTCTCTAACGACAAGCCACCAGTATTGGCTGAGCAGGCGCATATCCAGCGTCGAATCTGGATAGAAGATATCACGAGTGTCACTCTCAGTGACCTTACTCAACTCCTCCTTGGAGAACTTCGTTACCCGGAAGGCGTCGAAGTCGAGGCAGACATCACCAGAGAATTGGACAGATTCCAGAGGAGCCAGGATGTCAGTCGTGATCTCCTTTCGTGTGAAGGCGGCAGCGAACCTCTGCAAGAGGTCCTCCGAAGGCACGCCGTCAAGCGCGTCAGTATAGATCCTTGCTCGTCGAAGGACATGGTGAACGCTGAATCGCCAACTCTCATCTCCTTCGCGGTCGGGATTCTTAGCAAAGCTAGCCTTGGTTTCCTTCGCCAAGTGAGAAAACTGTGGTGTGCGTTCGCTTCTCTCGGCCACGGTGCGGATCTGGCGGACCCTATCATTGGCGGGATGAGGCGGGTTGATGGAAAGTAGCCTCAGGTAGTTGCGCAGGGCCCTCTCTAACTCTGGTGCCAATCCAGCATGCTCCCCTGTTGATTCGCAGAATTGCTGAAGTCCATAGTGCCCTCGTGGTCGTTTGAGATGGCTATTGGATCTAATCTGAATTGTGGACGTAGGCACTATGGACTTCAGGCCACCCGCACCGGCACCCGGTGGATGACGTTGCCGAGGTAGCCCTTGGGGTTCCAGGGCTGGCGGAAGGGCTGGGCGTTGCCCGCGGCGTCGAAGGCGCGGGCCCAGATCTCGTAGTAGCCCCGGTTTGCGAGGGTCAGCTCGGCGGACCAGCCGTACCAGGCGTAGCGGTTGGCCGGCGGGGTCAGCCGCGTCTCCTGCCAGTGGACGCCGAAGTCGGTGGAGACGAGCACCCGGGCCACCTGGCCCTCGCCGGCCCAGGCGTGTCCCCTGACCCGCAGCGGAAGGCCCCGCTGGACTTCGGCCTCCGGCGCGGGAGCGGTGATGAGGGACTTGACCCGCCACGAGGTGGCGATGGCCATGTCCGACTCCGGCGGCTTGTGGCCGGGGGCGACGGGATAGGCCGGCACGCGGTAGGAATAGCCGCTCATGTGCCGGGAGTCGTGGACGGTGTCGCGGACCTGGATGCGGTGGAGCCACTTCTGCATGGAGCTGCCGATCCAGCCCGGGACCAGCAGGCGCGCCGGGAAGCCGTGGGCCGCGGGCAGGGGCTCGCCGTTCATCTTGAGGGCGATGAGGGTGTGCTCGTCCATCGCCTTGTCCACGGGGATGCCCCGCGAGAACGGCGGCTCGTCCTCGCCGTGGTTGCCGAGGTACACGGCCTTCTCCGTCAGCCCGGCGGCCTGGAGCACGTCGCGCAGGCGCACGCCCGTCCACTCGCTGCAGGCCACGGCGCCGCGGACCCACTGGGTGCCGCCCACGGCGGGGGCGAAGAGGCTGCGGCCGTTGCCGGCGCACTCGACCACCAGCCGGCGCGTGACCTGCGGCAGGCGGCCCAGATCGTCGTAGGAGAAGGCGCGCGGCGAGCGGACCTCGCCGTCGACGGTCAGCTTCCAGTCCTGCAGGTCGCGGCTGCGGGCGCGTTCGGGGATGCCGCCGTTGTTGCGCACGAAGTGGCGGCTCGTGGGCGTCACCGCGTCGCCGAGCAGATGGGGGGGGAACTCGCCGTTGAAGGGCTCCTCGGAGTGGACGATCATCTCCGGCTTGGGCAGTCCGTCCCCGGCCGCCCAGGCCCCCGGGATGAGCCCGCGGCCGAAGAGACCCCGCACCGCCGCGTCGGGGCCGGCGCCGAAAACGCCGAGGCCGGCCAGCGCCGCGCCTTTGCCCACCGACGACAGGAACCCCCGCCGCGAGGTCATGCGGTCGAAGCGGTCCAGCGCCTCCCCGCGGGCGCCGTTCTCCTCCAGCAGGTGGCGCAGCCTCTCCGGCTCCAGCGCGTGGTTCGATTCGGGCATGGGGTCTCCCGGCGGCTGCGGCCGCTATCCGTAGACGAAGAGCACGCCCAGGGCCGAGCCCAGGTCGTCGACGAGCAGGTCGAAGGCCTGCTTCGCCTCCTGCAGGGGGAAGCGGTGGGTGATCATGTCGCCGGTGGCCAGGTGCCCGTCCGCCAGGAAGCGCGCGGCGTCGCGGCTGTACTCGCCCCGGGGTTTCGGGGTGCGGATGCCGCCGACGACCAGTTTGCCCATGACGCGTCCGGCGTCGAGGGGCAGGGGCTGCCGGTGGTAGAGCCCGACGAGCTGGATCACGCCGCCGTCGGCGCACATCTGCTGGGCCTGTGCGAAGGACTGCACCCCGGCGCCGCCGCCGACGCAGTCGATGACCACATCCGCCCCCCCGGGGCAGAGCCGCCGCACCGCCTCCACCGGATCCTGGCGCGAGCAGTCGACGACGTCGTCGGCGATGCGTCCGGCCAGCCGGCAGCGGCGCTCCAGCCCGTCCACGGCCACCAGCCGTCCCGTCTGCCGCTGGCGCACCACCTGCAGCAGGATGCTGCCCACCAGCCCCTGGCCGAGGATGACGACGCTGTCCCGGGGCCCGATCATGGCGCTGTCGGCCCAGGCCAGGCTGCTCGTGGTCAGGGGCAGGAAGGTGGCGGCCTCGAAGCCGACCTCGTCGGGCAGGGGAGTGATGGAGGGACGGGTGGGGGGCGCGCCGGCCTGACCGATGACGTACTCGGCGTGGGGCGCGGAGACGACGACCCGGTCCCCGGGGGCGGGATCGTCGACGCCCGGTCCCGCCTCGGCGACGACACCGGCGGCGGAGTAGCCCATGCGCGACGGGTCGACGGCGGTCTCGCTCAGGTAGCGGCCGCCGATCTCGGAGCCGCGGCTGATCAGGGAAGCCTGCAGGCGCACGAGGACCTCGCCCTCGCCGGGCCGGGGGACCTCGACGCGCTCGACGACGACGTTGCCGACGCCATCGTGCTTGGCGGCTCTGAGCATGGTGGCCATGGCGGCCAAAGGTAGGGCGGGATGGGCTGCGGCGGCCAACGGCGGGACCCGCGGGACTGGCGCCGCCCGGGAGCGTGGACGAGTCTTGTGCGCCATGAAGGTGCTGATCACCGGCATGAGCGGCCTCATCGGCGGCGCCGTGCGCCGGCAACTGGAGGGCCGCTTCGAGCTGTCGGCCCTGAACCGCCGCCCCGTGGAGGGAGTCCCCTGCCACCGGGCGGACATCGCCGACCTCGACGCCATCCGTCCCGCCTTCGAGGGGGTGGACGCGGTCGTCCATCTGGCGGCGGCGATCCGCGGCGACTGGGAAACCCTGCTGCGCAACAACGTCGTGGGCACCTACAACGTCCTCGAGGCGTCGCGCCAGGCCGGGGTCTCCCGCGTGGTCTACGCCAGCAGCGGCTCGGTGGTCTCGGGCTGGGAGCAGGAGGAGCCGTACCAGAGCCTGGTCTCCGGGGACCCCGCCGCCATCCCCGCCTCCTGGGCCATGCTCACCCACGAGACCCCGCCGCGGCCGGCGGGCCTCTACGGCTGCACCAAGGCCTGGGGCGAGGCCCTGGCCCGCCACTACTCGGATTCCACCGGGCTCTCGGTGATCTGCCTGCGCATCGGCGCCGTCCGCCCCGAGGACCGGGCCCTGGAGCGGCGGGACCAGTCCGTGTACTGCAGCCAGGAGAACGTGGCCGTCCTCGTGGAGCGTTGCGTCACGGCGCCGGCGGAGGTCCGCTTCGACGTGTTCTACGCGGTCTCCGACAACCGCCTCAGCTACCGCGACACCGAACACGCCCGCCGGGTGCTGGGGCACGAGCCGCTCGGGTCGGCCGATTGCTCCCCGGAAAGCCCGCCCGTACCGTAGTCACAAAGGAAGGAGACGAGATGATCGACAAGATCGAGATTCAGTACTGCAGTTCCTGAGGCTACGAACCCCAGGCCGTCGGTCTGACGGCCGCGATCCTCAAGCACAAGAAGCTCGACCTCGGCCAGCTCGTGCTCCTGCCGTCCCACGGCGGGCGCTTCGAGGTCACGGTCGACGGCGAGCTCATCTTCTCCAAGCTCGCCGAGGGACGTTTCCCCGAGGAGAAGGAGATCCTCGAGAAGATCTAGTTCGGGGGTGATCCGCAGAAAACCCGCCCGCGGTCCGGTGGTTGGCTCACCGGTTCCCGGGGGCGGGTTTGTATTCTGGCGGGAATGTGTGGGAATCGAACCCACCCGGCGCGGAGACCGCGCCGCAACGGATTTGAAGTCCGCGAGGGCCACCAGAGCCCCAGCCATTCCCCTTCCGATCAGCGGTCCGGTCAATCTCCGGCGGCGTTTCCGCGGCTGTCAACCGCGCCGGGGACGAGCCGGCGGAGGGCGTCTTCCCGTTGGGTCAGGCCCTTGCCGTCGAAGTAGTTGAGCAGGGGCAGGGCGAAGCGGCGGGTGGTGCCCACCAGCGCGCGGAAGCCGGCGACCTCGATCTGCCCGTGCTCGCGCAGATGGGCCACGAGGTCCGACTCGATCCGCTCCAGCACCCCGGCCTCGAAGAGGAGGCCGTCCCGCAGCCGCACGAGGTCGCCCCGCTCCTGCATGACGGCGACCACGGCCTCGACCTCCGCCGTGGGCCGGCCCAGGCGCCCGGGCAGCTCCCCCTCGTCCGGCGGTTGGGCGCCGCCGTCCCGCAGGGCCGCGGCGATCCCCTGCCGGAGGGCCTCCTGCTCCGGCGTCAGCTCGACCCGGTGGCCGGGCAGGGACAGCCGCCCGGCCTCCAGGCCCACCTGCCCGCCCGCCGCCAGGGACTCCGCCACCGCCTGGAACACCGCCGCCTCGGGATCGACGCCGGTGCGCCGGCTCAGCTCCTCCCGCGAGACCGCCGGCTGCAGGGGCTGCTCCTCGTGGAAGGCGGCCAGCGCCTCCAGAATCCCCTCGCCCAGGCGGTCCCAGGCCCCGGCGTGCACGAACCGCCGCCGGCCCGCCTGCTCGAAGTCGACGCAGGCGCCGCGGTCGCGCAGCTTCCCCAGCCTCGCCTCCACGTCGGCGACGCTTCTGCCCAGAGCTGGGGCGAGGTCAGCCGCCGACCGGCTGCCGGCGCCGGCATCGCGCAGCAGGCTCTCCAGGACCGTCCCCGGGTCCCCCGTGTGCAGGCGCCGCAGCCGCTCCAGCACCTCCGGCCGCCGGCGACGCTGAGGCCGTGCCCGGGGATCGAGGACGACGCCCCCGGCCATGGTCCGCGCCGGCGAGTAGCGGCGCGCCACGAAGCGGTCCCCGTGGGCGGCCGTCCCCGGCCTCTCCAGGCGGAGCTGCACGAAGCCGCTGTCGCCGGGGGCCAGGGCGTCGGCGTCGAGCAGGACCACCCGCCCCAGGACCTCCCCCGGCCCCAGGTGGAGGCGCAGTCGGTCCCGGTGCTTCAGGACCGCGGGCGCGTCCTCCAGGACCCGCAGGTGGGCGTCGATCAGGCTCGTGGCCTCGAAGAACCCGGGCTCGGCCAGGGTGTCGCCGCGGGCGACGTCGTCCACGTTTACGTCCGACAGGTTCACGGCGGCGCGGTCCCCGGGCCCCGCTTCGGCCACGTCGCGGCCGTGGATCTGCACCCCGCGCACGCGCACCGGACGCCCCCGGGGCTGCAGGACCAGCTCGTCCCTGGGGCGCACCGACCCGGCCAGGACGGTGCCGGTCACCACCGTGCCGAAGCCGCTCATGGAGAAGGCGCGGTCCACGGGCAGGCGCAGGGCGCCGCGGTCGGGGCGTTCCCCGACGCCGGCGATGCGCTCCTCAAGCAGCTCCCGCAGACGGCCGATCCCCTCCCCGGTGACCGAGGAGACGGGGACGATCTCCGCCGCCTCGAGGAAGGTGCCGGCGAGCAGCTCGCGCAGGTCCTCGACGACCATCTCCACCCACTCGGGCTCGACGAGGTCGGTCTTGGTGAGGGCCACGATGCCGTCGCCCACCCCGAGGAGCCGCAGGATGGCCAGGTGCTCCCGCGTCTGGGGCATGACGCCGTCGTCGGCGGCGACCACGAAGAGGGCGAGGTCGACGGAGCTGACGCCGGCCACCGCGTTCTTGACGAAGCGCTCGTGGCCCGGCACGTCGAGGAGGGTGACGCCCTCCTTCCAGTAGGCGAAGCCCACGTCGATGGTCAGCCCCCGGGCCCGCTCCTGGGGATGGGTGTCGGTCTCGATGCCGGTGAGGGCCTTCACCAGGGCGGTCTTGCCGTGGTCGATGTGGCCCGCCGTGCCGATGATGACGTGGCGGCCGGGGCTCACGGCGGGACCGAGGCCCGGCGCAGGGCCGCCTCGAGGACGGCGATCTCGCCGGCGGCGACCGTGCGCAGGTCGAGGTGCAGGCGGTCCTCGCGCACGTACCCGACCACCGGCGGGTCGTGCCGCCGCAGGCGCGCCGCCAGTTCCTCCACCGGCAGGGCCGGGGGCTTCACGGCGAGGGCGGCGCTCGGGATCTCCTCCAGGGGCAGGGAGCCGCTGCCGGCCTGGGCCCGCGAGTCGATCAGCTCGATCTGCCACCCGGCTTCCCGCAGATCGGCCAGCCGGCGGCGCAGGCGGCCCCCGCGGCGCTTGAGCGTGGCCACCGGCACGGTGAGCCGGCTGAGCACCGGGTGCTCGGCCAGCAGCCGCGAGCGGTCCAGGTGGAGGCGCAGGGTGGCTTCGAGAGCCGCGTAGGTCAGCTTGCCGCAGCGCAGGGCCCGCATCAGCGGGTTGGTGCGGATGCGTTCGACGCTCTCCCGGCGGCCGACGATCAGCCCGGCCTGGGGCCCGCCGAGGACCTTGTCGCCGCTGAAGGTGACCACGTCGGCGCCGGCGGCGACGCTGTCGGCCACCAGCGGCTCGGCGGGCAGACCGAGTTCAGCCAGGTCGATGAGGGCGCCGCCGCCGAGGTCGCGGACCACCGGCAGGCCACGGCCGCGGCCGAGGGCGACCAGCTCCTCCAGCGGCACGGAGGCGGTGAAGCCGAGGACGCGGTAGTTGCTGGTGTGGGCGTCGAGGAGCAGCCCCGTGCGCTCGCAGATGGCCGCCTCGTAGTCGGACAGGTGGGTGCGGTTGGTGGTGCCCACCTCCACCGGGACGGCGCCGCTGCGCTCCATCACGTCGGGCAGGCGGAAGGAGCCGCCGATCTCGATGAGCTGGCCCCGGGAGACCACCGCCTCCCGGGCCAGGGCGAGGCTGTTGAGGGTGATCAGCACCGCGGCGGCGTTGTTGTTGACCACGGCCGCCGCCTCGGCGCCGGTCAGCTCGCAGAGCAGCTCCTCGACGATGCGGTGGCGGCTGCCGCGGCCGCCGTCCTCCAGGTCGATCTCCAGGCCGCAGTAGCCGGAGGCGGTCTCGGCGATGCGGCGGACGGCGTCGGCGGCCAGGGGGGCGCGGCCGAGGTTGGTGTGCAGGACGATGCCGGTGGCGTTGACCACCTTGCCGAGGCGGGGGGCGAGCTTGTGGTCGAGGCCCTCGCGGACGGCGGCCACGGCGCGCTCGATCAGCTCCTCGCGATCGCCGGGGACGCGCCCCTCCAGCAGGTCCACGCGCAGTTCTGCGAGGGCGTCGCGCACGAGGCCGGCCAGGACGCGGCGGTCGCAGCGATCCCCCAGCGCGGCGACCCTGGGGTCATCGAGGACGCGGTCCACCGGCGGCAGGGCGGACAGGCCTGTCTTGGAGGAGGTCACGGGGAGTCGGTCGGCGGTCCCGGCGCCCGGGGAGCCCGGCGCCCGGGGCGAGGATACTCGACGCCCCGGCGGGCGGCAAGCCCGGAGAGGATCGCGGCGGCCTCCCAGTCGGCCCGGCCGCTGGAAGCCCGGCTTCCCTTGTGCGCGGCGCCTCCGGGCCTCTGTCTTTCCGCTGCGCAGCGGACGCACCCACCCGAGGAGGGACAGCCATGGCCGACGCAGGGCGCCGACCGAACGTGCTGCTCATCTGCACCGACCACTGGAGCGGGCTGCTCACCCGTCCGGCGGGGCACCCGGTGGTGATGACCCCCACGGTGGAGCAGATGAGCCGCAACGGCGTCACCTACGAGCAGGCCTACTCGGCCTGTCCCTCGTGCATCCCGGCGCGGCGCTCCCTGATGACGGGGATGAACGCCCGCTCCCACGGCGATCGGACCTTCATGGAGCAGAACCCGCTGCCCGACGTGCCGACCCTGGCCGGCTGCTTCCGCGACGGCGGCTACCAGACCTACTGCGTGGGCAAGCTCCACGTCTCCCCCCAGCGCGACCGCATCGGCTTCGACGAGGTCATCCTCGAGGAGCAGGGCCGCCACCAGTTCGACGGCCGCGCCGACGACTGGGAGATCTTCCTGGCCGAGCGCGGCCACGCCGGCATGGAGTACGCCGGCGGCATGTGCCACAACGACTTCCTGGCGCGGCCCTGGCACCTGCCGGAGGACTGCCACCCCATCAACTGGGCGGTCCGCGAGATGTCGAAGGCGATCCACCGGCGGGACCCGCGCAAGCCGGGGTTCTGGTATCTGTCGTTCTCGGCGCCCCATCCGCCGATGACACCGCTCCAGGAGTACCTCGACATCTACCGCGACGTCGAGATCGACCGGCCGTCGACGGGGGACTGGTCCGCCGACCCGGCGCAGCTGCCCTACACCCTGCGCTACCGCAACCAGAACATGAGCGCCATGGTCGGCGCCCCCTGGCACGAGCAGCGCCTGGCGCGGCGCGCCTTCTACGCCACCCTCACCCACATCGACAACCAGATGCGGCTCATGGTCGGTCTCCTGCGCGAGCAGGGGCTCCTCGACGACACCATCATCGTCTTCACCTCCGACCACGGCCACATGCTCGGCGAGCACGGCCTCTGGTGCATGACCCCCCTCTACGAGATGTCGGCCAAGATCCCCCTCATCATCATCCCGCCCCGGGGCGAGGAACGGCTCACCCCCGGCACCCGGGACGACCGCCTCGCCGAGTTCGGCGACCTCATGCCGACGCTGCTGGACCTGTGCGGACTGCCGGTCCCGGCCACCGCCGACGGCCTCTCCCTGGCCGGGCAGGAGCGGCGGGAATACCTCTACGGGGAGCACTTCGCCGGCGACCTGGGGACGCGCATGATCCGCGCCGGCCGCTACAAGCTGATCTACTACGCCGCCGGCAACCGCTCGCAGCTCTTCGACCTGGAGGCCGACCCGCGGGAGACGCGGGACCTGGCCGGCGATCCCGCCCACGCCGGCGAGCTGAGGCGCCTGCAGGAACTGCTCATGGGCGAGCTCTACGGCGGCGACGAGGACTGGGTGAAGGACGGGGAGCTGGTGGGGGTGCCGGACCCCGCCCTCGACGTCATCGCCAGACGCGACATGGTCACCCCCAAGGGGATGGGGAACCAGCGCGGCCTGCGGTTCGTGTGAGTCTCGAGGAATCTACCATGGGCTCCGCCGTGCCTCCCGCCGCCCTCGCCGCCATCCTGCTGGGGATGTGCGGCTGCGGATCGAGGCCCGCCGAGGCGCCCGTGCAGCCGGGCCGCGTGGCTGGCGAGGTGACCTTCGCCGACACGGGACTGACGACGGCCGTCGCCAGGGCCCTGGTCGTCGAGGACCGGGCTTTCGCCCCTGGCGCGCTGGCTGGCCTGACCGTGCTGAACGCAAGCGGCCACGGCATCGAAGGACTCGACGGCATCGAGGCCCTGGGTGGTCTCGAACGCCTGGCCCTGGCCGACAACCGCATCCGGGAAATCGCCCCCCTGGCCGCCCTGACCGGGTTGACCTGGCTCGACCTGAGAAACAACAAGATCAGCGATCTGTCCCCTCTGAAGGAGTTGCAGGACCTGCGGTACCTGGATGTCTCTTCCAACGAAGTCGCAAGCGTCGAGCCACTGAGTGGACTGGCCCAACTTCAGACACTCATCCTGTCCCACAATCCCACGGCCGACCTGACGCCGTTGCTGTCCTTCGAGACGCTGGGCTACGTCGAGCTGGACGACGTGCAGTTGCCCCCCGACGAGAGTCTGCTGAGTCGACTCCAGGAGAGGGGCATTGAGGTCTTTCTGCGGCGTGAGGTTCCCGATGAGGAGGAGCCCGAGTCGTCCGGGATCGGCAAGATCATCCAGACGAAGATCGCTTTCGTGGCCAACCTCGACAGCACCGGCTGGTTCGACATCTACGTGCTGGACTCGACGGAACGTCTACGGCGGCTGACCCATGACGAGGGGGAAGAGGGAAGGTTCCGCCGGTCCCCCCTCTCCTGGTCCCCGGACGGGACCAAGATCGCCTTCGAGCGAGGGAGGGATCTGTTCACCATCGACGTGGAGAGCGGCCAGGAGACCCGGCTCACACGGACCCAGGGGTGGGAGGTGGACCCGACTTGGTCGCCCGACGGCCAG
>JAJDTN010000359.1 GCA_022827165.1 Candidatus Latescibacterota bacterium | reverse complement strand
GCGCAGAAGGCATAGCCCTTGACGTTCACCGCCCAGATGGCATCCCAGCTCTCCTCGCTGGCTCCGGTCACGGTGTTGTAGAGACGGATGGCGGCGTTGTTCACGAGGATGTCGAGCCGACCGAAGTGATCCGCCGCTCGCCGGATGAAGGCGGCGGCCTCGGCTTCGCGGTCCATGCGGGCCTCCACGAACAGCACCTCCCCGCCGCCGGTCTCGATCTCTCCGGCGACGCACGCGCCGCGGGGGCCGTCCCGGTCGGCAAAGGCCACCCGGGCGCCCTCCTCCACGAAGCGCCGCACCGTGGCTTCGCCGATGCCGGAGGCACCGCCGGTGACGGCCGCGACCTGGCCGTCCAGTCTTCTCCCCGGGGTCAGCGTTGCTCGTCCTTGGTGGGGAACTCCGCCGGCATGCAGATCTCGATGACCTCGAAGTCGTCGGAGAACTCCAGCACCTCGTGGGGGGTCCCGGGATCCTGGTGCCAGCTGTCGCCGGCCTCGAAGCGCACCTCGCCGATGTCCTGGAACTCGACCCGGGTCCAGCCGCGCAGCACGTAGTTCATCTGGAACTCGAGATCGTGGGAGTGATAGCCGCCCGGACCGCTGCAGGGCTCGGTGGCGCGGATGACGTGGACGAGCAGCTTGCCCTTGGTCGCCTCGACGGCGCCGAGGTCGCGGTACTCGAAGTAGGTGCGCAGGCCGGTCTTCCACTCCGCCGACTTGTGAAGGGACATGGCCATGATGATCGATCCTCCTGGGTTGGGGGAGATGCGGCGGGAGATAGAAGCGCCTCGCCGGCGCCAGGGTCAAGGTGGTGGTCCTGCCGGACCTTACAGCCGCTTGACGGCCCTCACCACCGCCTGCGGCACCGCCCGCCACAGGCAGTCCGCGTCGAAGCCGGCCTCCTCGAGGGCGGCCAGCTCCTCCTCCAGCGGGAAGTAGGTGTCCTCGCCCGACCACTCCTGAAAGTGGCGCCAGGCCTGCTCCTCCTCGATGCCGCAGGAGACGAGGTGGGCGGCCCAGGTCTCGTAGTCGGCCTGGCGGGCGGCGGGGTCGGCGGGCATGGTGGCGTCGGCGTTGACGAACACCCCGCCGGTGGGCAGGGCGGCGTGGATGGCGGCGAAGATCTCCCGTTTCCCGGCCAGGGTGGGCACGTGGTGCAGGGCCAGGGAGGCGACCACCGCGTCGCACGCCGGCAGCGGCCCCTGGAAGGGGCGGACCGAGTAGCTCACCCGCGATGCGAAGGGCGCGAGCCGCTCCCGGGCCTGGTCGAGCATCTCGGCGTCGGCGTCGATGAGCTCGACGGAGGCCCCCTCGCACCGCTGCAGGACGGCCTGCGCCAGGGCGCCGGTGCCGGCGCCGAGGTCGATCACCCTTGCCGGGCGCGACTCCGCAACGGCGGCGGCGGCCCTCTCCAGCATCTCCTCGTAGGCGGGGATGAAGGCGCGGATGGTGCGGTCGTAGGCTTCGATCTCGACGCGCAGGTGGCGCCGTACGGAGTGGCTCATCTGCCTGTCCGGGTGGCGGAAACGCCTTCGGGCCTCGACCAGTATATTCCCACTCTGCCTCTACCGACAGGGAGGGAGAGGCTTCATTCCCTGAAGCTGCAGGGGGCCGCTTCGCCTCCTCCGGGGAGGGCGCGCCGGCCAACCTCGACGGAGCCCATCATGAGACTGCTGACCTGCCGCCATTTCCGCCTCGGCGCCATCGCCCTGCTGGCCGGCGCCACCGGCGCCGCGGCCCACCCCTCACCCCAGGGTCCCCTGGCCGAGCGGGGGACCCGGGCCCTGGGCTTCGACCTGCGCACCGGCGAAGGCGGCAGCTTCAGCGTGTGGAAGGTCAGCTCCCCTTACACCGCCGTGGGCCTGGAGGCGAGCCTCTCCCTGGGCCTGACCGAGAACGACTACGACGACCCGGGCTTGAGCAACGAAAGCTACCAAAGCCTGAGGCTGCAGCTTCGCCCCACCTTCAAGCGCTATCGATCCGTGCGCAACGGGATCGCTCCCTATGTCTACTACCAGGCCCTGGGCGGCTTCAGCGGTTTGAGAAGTGACGGTGAGGAGCCGTGGCGGGAGTACTCTTCTTCCAAGATTGAAGTGGGCGTCGGGGTGGGTCTGGGGGTCGACTGGTTTCCCCTGAAGCGCATCAGCGTCGGCGGCCGGACCGGGCTGTCCCTCAGTTACGGCTTCGGCGAGGGCAGTCAATCCGACCCTCGCTCTGGCAGGGTGGACATGCAACAGTACATCGAACGGGACCTCTACCTCAGGGCCTTCGTGTCCAAGGTGACGGCCTTCGTCTACTTCTAGGAGGAACCATGCCCAAGATCGTGCACTTCGAGTTGCCCTTCGACGACGCCGAGCGCGCCAACCGGTTCTACGCCGAGGTCTTCGGCTGGGAGTCCCACAAGTGGGAGGGTCCGCACGAGTACTACCTGCAGGAGACCGGACCGCAGGAGGAGCCCGGCATCGGCGGGGCCCTGGCGCCCAGGGAGAGAATGGCGAGTGACGGCGGCACCCACATCGTCATCGGCGTGGACGACCTCGACGCCTACCTGGCCAAGGTCACCGCCGCCGGCTGCGCCATCGTCACCCCCCGCACCGCCATCCCCGGGGTGGGCTGGTTCGCCGACTTCCGCGACACGGAGGGCAACTTGATGGGCATGTTCCAGAGGGACCCTGGTGCCGCGTCCCAGGAGTAGATCACCAGTCTTCGGGCGCCTCGGGCCTCCGGTTCGTGCGCGCTCGCGCCGTACCTGTCCGGGAAACCGGACGAGTCCGGCCTGTAAGGGACTGGTTGTCCAGGAAACTGGAAGGGCCAGTCGAGAGATGACGCGGTGAGAACCTGAGGGCACGCTTCTTGCGTTCCCTTCCCAGGCAGGTATCGGGGCTATGCCAGCCCGCCACATGCGGCACGGTCACAGCCGTCTCCGCGACTGCCTGGGAGGCACACCATGCTGATCCGCATTCTCTGCCTGCTATTGCCCGCGTTGTTCATCTCCCACAGCTCGGGGGACGAGTTCCCGGAGCCGGAGCAAACCCTCTCCCCCTTCTTCTTCGTCGAGACCGACGATCCGGAGCTGGATCAGCTGCCGATGAAGTCGATCTCGGCCAGGGTCCGGATCGCCGGGGTCATCGCCGACGTGGTGATCCGCCAGGAGTACGCCAACGAAGGCGGCAAGCCCCTGGAGGCGACCTACGTCTTCCCCGCCTCCACGCAGGCGGCCGTGTACGGGATGGAGATGACCATCGGCGAGCGGGTCGTCACCGCCGAGATCCGGGAACGGGAGGAGGCGCGGCAGGAGTACGAGGAGGCGATCGAAGAGGGCTACACGGCCTCGCTCCTGGAGCAGCAGAGGCCCAACGTCTTCCAGATGACGTTGGGTAACATCCTGCCGGGGGACCGGATCCTCGTCGAGTTGAGATACACCGAGACCCTGGTGCCCACGAAGGGCGAGTACGAGTTCGTCTATCCCACCGTCGTCGGGCCGCGGTACTCCGAGATCCCCTTGGCCGAGGTCGACCACAGGGACCTGTTCGTGGCGTCGCCGTACACCCGCGAGGGGGAGCCGGCGATCTACGGTTTCGACATCGACGTGGAGCTGAGGACGGGGGTGCCGATCCAGTCCCTCTCTTCGATCTCCCACGACATCGAGGTCACCTATCCCGAGCCCAACCGAGCCGTGGTCGAGCTGGCCGATCCGGGCCGGACCGGGGGCAACCGGGACTACATCCTGCGCTACCGGCTGGCGGGCGACCAGATCAAGTCGGGCCTGCTGCTCTACGAGGGGGAGGGCGAGGAGGAGAGCTTCTTCCTCTTCATGGGTCAGCCGCCCGAGCGCGTCCTCGAGGACGAGATCCCCCCGAGGGAGTACATCTTCGTCGTCGACGTCTCCGGCTCGATGCACGGCTATCCACTGGACGTGTCGAAGGCGCTGCTGAGAGACCTGATCGAGCCGCTCCGCCCCACCGATCACTTCAACGTGCTGCTCTTCGCCTACGGTTCCAGCGTGCTCTCCCCGGAGTCCCTCCCCGCGTCGAGCGAGAACGTGGAGCGGGCTCTCGAAGTCATCGATGGCCAGCAAGGCGGGGGCGGGACCCGGCTCTCGCAGGCCCTCCGTCGGGCCATCGATCTGCCCCGGCCAGGCGAGACGACATCCCGTTCCATCGTGATCGCCACCGACGGGTACATCACGGTGGAGGCGCGGGTCTTCGACCTGATCCGGGAAAACCTCGGCGATGCCAACGTCTTCGCCTTCGGCATCGGCTCCGGCGTCAACCGCTTCCTCATCGAGGGCATGGCCCGCATGGGTTCGGGCGAGCCCTTCGTCGTCACCGAGGAGTCCGAGGCGCAGGAGACCGCGAACCGGTTCCGGGAGTACATCCGCACGCCGGTCCTCTCGGGGACGACCTTCTCCGCCGAGGGCTTCGATATCTACGAGGTGGAGCCGGTCTCCATCCCGGACCTGCTGGCGGAGCGCCCGGTCCTGGTCTACGGGAAGTGGCGGGGCGATCGCCAGGGCACGGTGTCGCTGCGAGGGCATACGGGACAGGGCGAGTACGGCATCGACATCGAC
>JAJDTN010000187.1 GCA_022827165.1 Candidatus Latescibacterota bacterium | reverse complement strand
CGCCGTCATCCGCGGGCACAAGGGGGTGGTCCGCTTCCACGTCACCGTCGAGGGGAAGGCCGCCCACAGCTCCAAGCCGTATCTCGGGGTCAACGCCATCTCCGGCATGGCGCGGCTGGTGACCCGCCTCGAGAAGGTGGTCGGCGCCGACTACGCCTCCCGGGAGGACCCCCTCCTCGGCCATCCGACGATGAACATCGGCGTCATCGAGGGGGGCATGCAGGTCAACTTCGTGCCCGACCGCTGCCGGATCGACGTCGACGTGCGCACCATCCCGGGGCTGACGACCGACGACGTGACGGCGCAGTTCGCCGCGGTCATCGCCGAGGAGGAAGGGGTCGATGCCGCGCTCGAGGATCCCTACATCACCCTCGCCGCCGTGGGGACCGCCGAGGAGGCTGGGATCGTCCAGGGCGCCGTCGCCGCCTGCCGGGAGGTGCTGGGAGAAGCGGTGATCGGCGGGGTGCCCTACGGCACCGACGGCAGTCCCTTCGCCGACCGCGGCGTGCCGACGATCATCCTCGGGCCCGGCAGCATCGACCAGGCCCACGGCGCCGTGGAGTGGGTCGAGTGCCGGCAGGTGACCCGGGCGGTGGACGTGTACCAGCGGATCATGCTGAGCCCGGGGTAACCCCTACCCCCGCGGCGAGCGCCGGGACCTGACGAAGCGCCGAGCCCGCCGCAAGGCCAGCGAGAGCCCGGTCCACACCATCAGGGTCGCCGCCAGCGAGAACAGGCCCGCGAGCCACTGCCCTCCGAGCCCCCAGTACTCCCCGGTGTGGGCGTAGCGCAGGAACTGGCGAGCCCGCCGGCGGGGCAGTTCATCGGCGAAGGACTCCCAGGCTTGCACGCCTCCGGTGGCCGCGTCGACGGTGAGCCAGCCGGTCTTGTGGGGCTGACCCCGGCGGCCCGTCCGCACCTCCACCCTCACCTCACGATCCGTGGGGCGCGGCAGGTTCAGGATCAGGGTCCGCCAACCCGGGGCCCACCTCTCGGCGGTGGCGAGGACGGCCCCCAGGTCTCCGCCCGGCGAGGCTGCACCGGGCACCTCCGGGACCACCGGATCCCCCGCTATCTCGATCCCGGCGGGCCACGCCTCCACGGGCACCGCTCGCCCGACGACCGGGTCGAGCCGATCGGCCACCGAGGGGTAGGAGGTGGTCATCCCGCTTGCCGCGATCACCGCGAGGGGCAGGACCGACCAGATCCCCACCACCTGGTGCCAGTTGAGGTTGCGCCGGGCGCCCCTCGCCCCTGGCCGCAGGAGGAGCACGCCGGCGAGCGACCTCCTGGAGATGGGCCGCGGGATCCACAGAACCGGCCCCGTGAGCAGGAGGAAGAGGAAGGCCACGTTGACGGCGCCCGTAACCGCGCGCCCCTTGCGGATCGAGCCCCCGGAGAGATTGAACCAGCGGTGCCAGCCGCGAACGTCTTCGAAGAAGCGCTCGAGGGCGCCAGGTCCGAAACCCAGCACCCGCCCGGTGCAGGGATCGACGCGGGCGTAGCGCTCCCGCCCTTCGTAGACCCGCACTGGCGAGCGCGGGTCCGAACGATACTGCACCGACGTCGCCGAGAGCCCCGACGCCAGGACGATCGCCTCCGGCGGCAGCCGCGCGGAACCATCCTGGACCTCGATCCGGTGGCGCCGCTCGGCGAGCCCCGTCACCGTCTCCTCCAGCGAGAGGATGACACCGGTGGCGGCCAGCATGAAGACCACCGCCCCGGCGGCCGACGCCACCGAGAGGTGCAGCCAGAAGACGATGGTGCGGATCATCCCGATCCGCCGCCTTCAGTCAAGGGTCACGTAGCGTTCGAACCTGGCGACTTCGTCGTCGTCCACGTACTTCCCGATCTCGCGGCGGAACTGGTCGAGAGCGGTGTACGGGCGGTACTCCTCGAACTCGTGGGCCATCCGTTCCGTCATCCCCGGGACTGCCATGAGCTGCTCACGGGTGGCGCTGTTCAGGTCGATGGGCACGTACACGTATCCCGCCAGGCGCTCCACCTCGTCGTCGTCCACGTACTTCCCGATCTCCCGGCGGAACTGCTCCATGTCCGCGTAGGGGCGGTACTCCTCGAACTCATGGGCCAGCCGTTCGCCCACGCCGGGGATCAGCAGGATCTCCGCGGTGGTCGCGTCGTTGAGGTTGATCGGCAGCCACAGCGCACCGTAGGCGGCCACCGCCGCGTCTCCGCCGACCGCGTCCGACAGCGCCGCGTGGAAGTCCGAAGCCGTCAGGTAGGGACGGCCGCCGGCGAGAGCCGCCGCCGCTTCCGGGGTGAGTCCGGCGACCGAGGCGAGCTGGTCTTCCGAAGCGAGGTTGGGGTTGAGAAGGGATGCCATGGCGCCGGCCGCGGCGCCGGGCGCGGACTCGGAGTCCGCCGGATCGCCGCCTTCACCACATCCGAGGGACAGCAGGGGGATCAGCACAAGACCGATGGGGAACTGCTTGAACATGCCTGTCTCCGCTCTTGCAAGAAGGGTTGGTCCACCGACAGCGGCCGGTGCCGTCCGTCGGGCGCTAAGGTATCGTCGAGGGTGGATCACACAATGTCCGGTTCCGCCCCCGCGGATCATGCCGGGCCCGGGGTGACCCTCTTGCGGCGCAGGGTCCGCTCTTCCAGCAGCGCCGGGTCCGGTGCCGGCAGGCCGCCGGTGAAGGGCTTGAAGACGCAGCCCTCGGCCAGCTCCAGGGCCGGCGCCGACAGGTCCTGCCGGTAGAACCGGGACGAGGGGAAGAGGTCCCCCGGGTAGGTGAAGTTCTCCAGCGTCGCCAGCTCCACGCAGATGGAGGCGCCCACCGCGCTCTCCAACATGCCCCCGATCCAAACGGGAATGCCGGCGTCGCGGGCGATGTCGTGCACGGCCACGGCGTTGGCGAGGCCGCCGATTCGTCCCGGCTTGATGTTGATGTAGCGGCAGGCGCCGACGCGGATCGCCTGCTCGGCGGAGCGCACGTCGACGACGCTCTCGTCGAGGCAGATGGGCGTCTCGATCCGCTTGGCCAGCTCGGCGTGGTCGAGGATGTCGTTGTAGTGGAGGGGCTGCTCGATGAAGGCCAGCCCCAGGCCGTCGATGGCCCGGAAGAAGGGCAGGTCGTCGAGGCTGTACCCGGAGTTGCAGTCGATGTGGAAGGTCGTCTCCGGGAAGGTGCCGGTGACGATGCGCAGCATCTCCAGGTCCCACCCCGGGGCCACCTTCAGCTTGACCCGCGGGAAGCCGGCGTCCACCGCCTTCTGGATGTTGCCGAGGAGCATGTCGTACGAGTCCTGGATACCGAAGTCGGCGCCGGCCGGCACGTCGCGGGTCTGGCCGCCCAGCAGCCGGTGCAGGGGCGTCCCGGTGATGCGGCTCTGCAGCGTCCACCAGCCGATCTCGATCGCCGCCTTGGCGAAGCTGTTGCCCTTGAAGATCGACAGCCTCTCGTTGAGCCCGACCGCGGTGTCGTACTCGCGCCCCACCACCCACGGGCCCATCACTTCCGACACGTGGTAGAAAACGGAACCGGCGCTCTCGTTGAGATATGTGGGGGCGAAGAAGGGGGTGCTCTCCGACCAGGCCTCGTGCCCGCCGCTGGTGAAGCGGACGAGGACGGAGTGGATGTCGGCGTCCTCGCCGTAGGCGGTGCGCCAGGGGTAGATGAGGGGCATGACCACGTAGTGGACGTCAAGCTCGTCGATTCGCATCAGTTCACCTTTATGTGTCAATCCAGGCTCGTGCCGGCATAGCGCAGAATCCGGTGTCCGGGAGGATGGTAGAAGCGGTCCACCTCCTTCACGACTTCGTCCTTGCGCCGCATGCGCTCCCTTCGCGGCAGGGTGAGGATGATGTCCTCCACGTCGTGGGGACCGATGCGCCAATGGCCGCACACGGCTCCGGTCAACTCTCCGTCGATGAGCAGGTAGGCGAGCACTTCCAGCCCTTCGAAGCGCTCCTTCAGCTCGGCCGTGTGGGGGAGGACCATGGGATCTCCCTGGTGAAGCAGGAAGACACTCTCGTCCATTCGATCCGGTTCCAGGCCGCGGTCCTCAACGCAGGTCCACCCTTCCCCCAGGTCTTCCACCTGAACCGGTGCGAGCCCTTCCTCTTCCAGTTGGGTCAGGACCGTGGTCAGCCCCCGTCCGGTGAATCCGGACCAGCTCTTCAGCTGCTGGAAGGTGGCGAAGACGTGGCTCTGCAGGAAGCGCCGGATCACCGTCATGGCCGCTTCCTCCCACGACCGCCGGTCCAGGTCGACCTCGGGATGGGCGGAACCCAGCAGCGACCACAGCCGGTCCCAGCCGGAGTCGCTCTGATCCTCGAAGACGAGGAACGCCTCCTGCAGCCGATGCAGCGCCGGCATCAGCTTCTTGTGTTGTATCTCCGTCTCCAGCCGCAACTGGCGGGGGGACATCCCGTCGTGGTAGCCGAGGGCCTGAAGGACTCGATCCTGCACGCCGTTGAGGCTCTTCAGCGGCCGGCGGAAGGCCGCGGCGTAGAGCTCGAAATCCGCGGCCAGCACATAGCCGATCCGGCCGCCGGAGAACCGGCCCTTCAGCAGCTCTTGGCGGCCCCGCAGTCCGTCGGCCAGGGGGCGGTCGTCCCCGCGGCAGCGGTGCATCATCCGCGGAGGCGCGCCGGGCATGTCCCGGGCCACGGGGGTCACGGGCTGCAGCCTCCTGACCAGCTCGATGTACTCCTTCTCGTCGCGGGCAGGCGACAGCAGTCCGTGCCGGCTGAGCCGGTGGGCGAGTATGGACTCTTTCTTCATGCGCCGGGCGCTTCGGGAGGCGCCACCCACACGTTCACCTTGAACCCGTGCACCCCCCGGAAGGAGAGCCAGCCGGACCGATCGGGGCTGCCGAACGGCAGGCGCCGCGGATTCAGGGGGACCCCCTCCTCCCGCATCCAGATGAGCGCCAGCCAGACCAGGAGGACCAGCAGCAGGAAGACCGCGATCTTGCGCATGTCGAACCAGCATCGGGCGGGAGGTGGGTTACCTGTCGCGGAAGCCTCTGCCGTCGAGGATCTTCGCAGCGTACCGCTCGACCCGCGCCGTGCGGGTGCCGGCCTGTTTGGCACCCGAGAAGTAGAGGTTGTATTCCCTCTGGCGCCCGGGGGTCAGCGCCTCGAAGGCGGCCTTCAACGCCGGGTCCCGGTCCAGTCGGGTCTGCAGTTCCGCAACCAGGACGGGCTCGGGGGCCGGGTCCACCTTCAGGCCCGCCTCCTCGACGGCGATCGCCTCGTCGACGTAGGCCTCGACCGTGTCGGCCAGGCGGGCCACATCCTCCACCGAGGTGAACCGGATACGGCGGGCGGACCGCGAGTTCGGCCCCTGGTCCTCCAGCACCCCTGCAGGGTCCTTCAACAGGGCGCCCTTGAAGAACATGAGGGCCAGGAACTCCTTCATCTCTTGGAGGATGACGATGTTCTTGCCCTCGTAGCTGTAGCAGGGCTTGCGCCACTTGATCTCCTCGGTCAACCCGCAGTTGAGCAGGATCGGCCGCAGGGCGGTCATCTCCTCCGGCCACACCTTGGGGCTCATGCCGTCGCCTTGCGCACGATCTCCGAGAGTCCAGCCTCGGTTGCATCATCCAGCTCCGTGAAGAACCACGCGCAGCCCATGAGCTGGTTCGGGGCGCCCTCCTCGACGGAGAGGTCCACCTTCTCGGTGAGGCCGAAGGTCATGTAGCGATCGTCCGCCCGGAAGAAGCAGAGCACGGGTCCGTCGAGGGCGTACCCCGGCATGCCGTACCACACCCTGGGTTTCAGCTCCGGCACGCTCCGACGGATGAGCGCGTGGAGACGTTCACCCATGCCGCGGTAGGGCTCCGGCATGGCGGCGATCTTCTCGAGGACCTCCGCCTCGCCATCGGCCTTCTCCTTCGCCTTGCGTGCCATGGTATTTCCCGTCTCGGCTCGCATGGTGTGCGTCCCCCGTCGAGGGCGAGCAGGTCCTGCGAGGCCCCGAATATACGCCGCCGCAGCCGTAGCGCATCGATCCGGCGCGGCCTATGTTCCCGCGCTCACGCCACCCCGGAGAATCGACCATGCGCATCGGCATCGTGGGCGTCCACTACGGCCACATCGGCGGCATGATCCAGTCCGCGCAGCAGGCATCCAACGGCGAGATCGTCGGCCTGGTGGAGGAGGACGACGCCCTATGCGCGCGCTATCCATCCATCCCTCGCTTCGCCAACCTGGAGGCGATGATCGACCGCGCCCGGCCGGAGCTGATCCTCGAAGGTTTGATCCACCGCGAGAAGACCGCCCTCGTGGAGACCTGCGCCGGCGCCGGCATTCACCTGCTTCTCGACAAGCCCCTGTGCCACTCCCTCGACGACTGGGAGCGCATGCGACGCGCGGTGGCCGCCAGCTCGATCCAGGTGACCATGTGGTTCACCTCGCGCAGCTATCCGCCTTTCATCGCCCTGCGACGGGCCCTTCTCGACGGGGAGCTGGGGACCATCGCAAGTCTCGTCTCCACCCACCCGCACAAGATCACCCGCGCCACGGCCCCCGCCTGGTACTTCGACCCGGAGCAGTACACGGGGCCCTTTCACGACCTCGCCTGCCACGGCGTCGACCAGGTCCGCTGGCTCACCGGCGCCGAGTGCGTCGGCGTCCACGCCCTCACCACCTGCAGGCGGTTCACCGATGAGCCGCAGTTGGAGGACCACGTGCAGGCATCCTTCGCGCTCTCCGACGGCGCCCTGGCCACCCTCACCGCCGACTGGCTCACACCCCAGGCCTCGCCCTCCTTCGGCGACACCCGCTTCATCATCATGGGCACGGCCGGCTCGGCGCACCTGCGAGCCTACGCCGAGGACCACCTGCTCATCGCCACCAACGACCGCGACCCGTACACACCCGACCTGCCCGAAGGCCGCGGCGGCGTCTTCGTCTCCGACCTGATCGACGCCATCGAAGGCGGCGCCGATCCCTTCATCCCCACCCGCTCGGTCTTCGCCACGGCCCAGGCCTGCCTGCTGGCCCAGGAGTCGGCCCGGCAGGGGGGCGCGTTTCTCGACATTCCCTCGTTTGCCCTGTGAGAACTGCCATGAGCCCGGACATCCCTCGACTGATCTTCAACTCCGACGGCGACTCGACGACGTACATCGCCTTCGAAGCGCCGATCACACCGGAGCAGGCCTGCCGCGACATCGAGGAGATCGCCGGCACCAAGGTCGAGGTCTTCACCAACTCCATGGGCCGCGGCGACGAGACCTTCTCCCACCCGACGGAGTTCGGGGAAGTCTACGGCTCCAACGTCACCGAATGGCCGCAGGCCGAGGGACTTGAGTACGTGCGCTGGATGGCCGACAGCACCCAGGCGCTGATCGACCAGGGGGTCAACATCATCGAGCTGCTGGCGGCGCGGGCCCACGAGCGGGGGATGCAGTTCTGGCCCGCCCTGCGGATGAACGACATCCACGAGGACGACACCGGGCGCTGGAGCGCCTTGCGCAGCACCTTCAAGAAGGAGCACCCGGAGCTGCTGATCGGGTCGCCGTACCCCAAAGTCTCGGGATACCCCGGCTACCGGCAGGACGACTTCACCTGGGCCTTCAACTTCGCCCGCGAAGAGGTGCGCGAACGCAAGCTCGGCCTGATCCTGGAGACCTGCGAGCGCTACGACGTCGACGGCTTCGAGATGGATTTCCAGCGCGGACGCTGGTACTTCAAGCAGGGGGAGGAAGCCGAGGGCATGCCGCTCATGAGCGATCTCGTGCGCAAGGTCAGAGCCGGCACCGCGGAGATCGCAAAGAGGAAGGGGCGCCCGTTCACGCTGATGTTCCGGGTCCCGCCGACTCGCCAGCGCTGTCTGGACACGGGGCTCGACGTCCCCACCTGGATCCGCGAGGAGCTGGCCGACCTGTTCATCCCCATGGACAATGCCTACCTCGACATGGGGGCCGAGATCGCCGCCTTCGCGGAACTGGCCGAGGGGACCTCCTGCCGGATCGGCGGCGGCCTGGAGCGCGCCTCCAAGGCTTACGGGTACGCCGGCAACGACATGCTGTACGCCGCGGCATCGAGCTTCTACCACCAGGGGGCGAGCTTCATCTATCTGTTCAACTACGACTGCCACCGGCTGCCGAAGACCGGCAGCGACTGCTACACCCCGGACGAGATCCAGTTGCTCCGCGAGATCCACGACCCGCGGCGAATCGCCCGCAGGAACAAGCGCTACACCGTGAGCGTGGACATGCAGCTGAACACGCCCGATCGGGGCGGCGAGATGCCCCTTCCCTGTGAGCTGGGAGAGGCCGGCCAGAGTCAGGCTTTCACCATCGTGGTCGGGGACGATGTCGAATCCGCGCGGCGGGAGCGGGCCCTGGCCGACACCTGGCTGCGGATCACCTGTCGCGAGTACGACCCCGCCCTCGTGGAGGCATCGGTCTCCCTGAACGGCCAGCTCCTGGATTCAGGACACCGGATCGAATTGCCGTCGAGCACGACCGTGACCTTCCGCGATGTGCCGGTCCTACAGGGAACCAACCAGGTCGAGGTAGCGCTCGATCGGATCAACGGCCAGGAGAGCCTGCGCATCATGGGGATCGAGCTGGTCATCGCCTATTCGTGAGGGAACCCCGTTGAAGATCACGGAAGTCCAGACCGCTGAAGTGCGGATGAGGGTCAACGGCCAACCGCGATACCTCTACCACTACGTGCGCATCCACACCGACGAAGGCGTCTACGGCACCGGCGAGGCCAGCCACGTCGCCGGCGGCCGGCGCGGCTCCACCCGGACCATGGCGGCCCAGCTCATCGGCAAGGACCCGCGCGACGTGGATGCCCTCTTCGAGGGGATTCGCCGCGGTTACATCTTCCGCGGCGGCATGGCAGGATTGGGGATCTCGGCGCTGACGGGAATCGAAATCGCCCTGTGGGATCTGGCCGGCAAGGCGCAGGGCGTTCCCGTCTACCGCCTGCTGGGAGGGAAGTTCCGCGACCGGGTGCGCCTCTACGTCGACAGCGCCCACTCCGACTACAAGCAGCGCGCCGAGGAGGTCCGGGCCGAAGGCTTCACGGCGATCAAGTTCGATCTCGACGATGCCGGCCACCCCGAGAAGCTCGATCCCTGGAACTGGTCGGTGGCCCCCGCCGAGCTGGAGGATCTCGTCGACCGGGTGCACCGGATCCGCGAGGCCGTCGGTCCCCGCATGGACCTCGCCATCGACCTGCACGGGCGCTACGACGTGACCGCCGGCATGAAGTTCGCCCACGCCTTCGAGGACCTGAACCTGATGTGGCTCGAAGAGCCGGTGCCGCCGGAGAACATGGACGCCCTCAAGCGCATCACCGACTCATGCCGCACCCCGATCTGCGCCGGCGAGAACGCCCACCTGCGCTACGGCTTCCGCGACATGATCGAGCGGCAGGCCGTGGACATCATCATGCCCGACATCTCCAAGTGCGGCGGCCTGTCCGAGTGCCGCAAGATCGCCAACATGGCCGAGAGCTACTACATCCCCTTCGCCCCGCACAACAACTCCAGCGCCTTGAGCACCGTGGCCGACGCCCACGTCTGCGCCAGTGTGCCCAACTTCCTCGTCCTGGAGTTCCATCGCTACGACGACCCGACCTGGAGCGACGTGGTTCTCTCCGACGAGCCGGTGATTCAGCAGGGGCACGTGGTGCTGACCGAGAAGCCGGGGCTCGGGGTGGAGCTGAACGAGGCGTTCCTGCAGAGCATGCTGGACGACGGCGAGCCGCTCTGGCAGCCGTGCGAGTAGCCGCAGGGGGCGCGGACTATATCGAGATCCGCTTCTCGGCCGGGAGCGTCTTG
>JAJDTN010000143.1 GCA_022827165.1 Candidatus Latescibacterota bacterium | reverse complement strand
TACTTCTGGAACCGCTACGGACGACAACAGTGGCGCACCTATGCGCCCGTCCTCGCCGTCGGCTTCGCCTGCGGCATGGCGCTCATGGGCATGGCGTCGATCTCCATCGCCCTGATCCAGAAGTCGGTGTCGGTCCTCATCTTCTAGCCGGGCCCGGGTCGGAAAGGGTCCATGTCCGCGAGCGACGGACTGCCGGCCGTGGAAGGCGGGGCCCCGGCCCGGCAGCCTGCGGGGACATCCCAGGCCGGGGGGGGCCGGCGTTACGACTTCGGCTGGCAGGGGATCCGTCTGCGCGTCCCGGAGGAGTGGGAGATGGGCCGGGTCGACGGCGACGCCGCCAGCGGCTACGCCCGCCTCGACGACACGCGCATGGTGCGGGCCGAGGTCGAGTGGCGGGCGCCTCCCAAGCGGGGCATCCGCCGGCCCGTGGAGGATCTCGTAAGCCGCTATATCTCCCAGCTGCAGAAGAAGGCCGACAAGGCGGGCATGGAGTTGCGCGTCGAGCGGCGCGCCAAGTTCCTCCAGGACAAGCGCTGGCTCGAGGGAAGCGAGTACGAGACCTTCATCTGGGAGGCCGACTACCGGGCCTACAACCTGGCCCGCGCCTGTCCGGACTGCGGCCGCATCGTGCTTTTGCGGGTGCTGGCGGCAAAGGACGACGGCGTCGGCGCGATCGGCCTGGTGAACGAGGTCCTGCCCACCCTCGAGGACCACCCGCGGGGCAAGATGCGGTACTGGAGCCTGTACGGCCTCACCTTCCATGCCCCCGCCGACTTCGAGCTCACCGAGAAGGAGTTGAAGTCGGGCCACGTGAAGATGACCTTCGAGAAGGACGGCGGCGCCCAGGTCCTGCGCGTGCACCGGCTGAGCATGGCCCACATGCTGCTGAAGGGGACCAACCTCTCCGACTGGTACCCCTCGTTCTTCCGCAAGGACCTGCGCGACGTGAACCACGAGATCGCCCGGTCCGACTTCCGGGGCCACGAAGGCCTGAGTGTCACCGGGCGGCCCCAGAGCCGCTGGCGCCAGGTGCTGCGGCCCCTGCCCTTCGTCAACCCGAGGCCGAGGCGCCACCTGCGGGGCGCCGTGTGGCACTGCCCCGACCAGAATCGCATCTGCATCGTCGAGCATCTGTTCAAGAAGAGCGAGCAGGGCGGCGACACCCTCGACGAGGTCATTGACGGATATGTTTGCCACGAAGAAGAAGCCGCGGCTGACCCGGGACGCCATGCTGGAGTCGCGGCCGGCCCGCAACGAGTTGCTGGCGTGGGAGAAGACCGAGGAGGGTGAGGTCCGGATCACGGTGACCCGGCAGGAGACCTGGAAGACCCGACTCCTGTCGAAGCTCTTCTACATCCCCGAGAAGCGGACCATCACCCTCGATGAGGTGGGCGCCCAGGTCTGGCAGATGTGCGACGGCCGCAACTCCGTGGCCGACATGATCGAAGGCCTCCGGGACCGCTACAAGCTCGACCGCAAGGAGGCGGAGGTTTCCCTGCTCTCCTACCTGAAGACCCTCGGTCAGAAGCGGTTCATCGGCTTCCTCGTGGAGGGCGCCCGGAAAGCGGGTTCCGGGGGTGCCAGGAGAGGGAAGGATGCCAGCGGCAAGAAGTGGAAGCGGTGAGGGCCCGGCCCGGGGGTGACGGCGGGGACGGAGGTGTGAGAGCCGCGGCCGATCGATCGCGCCCGGGAACGGCCCGCCGGGAGACCGGGGCCGACGGGGCCGCGCGCTGGATCACCCATCTCCTCAGTCCGCCGGCCCTCGCCCTGATCGTCTTCCTGTGGCTGCCCGCCGGGGACGATCCCCTGTCGGCGGCGTGGGGCAAGGCCCTGGCCATCCTGCTGTTCTCCATCGGCCCCGCGGCCCTCCTCGGCTGGCTGGCCAGGGGCGGGGGAGTCGACGACATCTACGATCCCCCCCGCCCTCTGCGCAGGCGGTTCCTGCTCGTCGGGACCCTTTGCTACGCCGTCGGCTTCGCGCTCCTCCAGGGGCTGCAGATGCCGCCGGTGCAGCGCTGGGCGGCGGCCTCCTTCGCCGTGGGCGCCGCCGGCGTCGGCCTGGTGAACCGCCGCTGGAAGATCAGCATCCACACCACCGGCGCCGGGGGAGGGGCGGCGCTGGCGGCCACCCTCCTGGAAGCCGCGTGGTGGCCCCTGTGCGCGCTGTTGCCCCTGGCGGCGGGGTGGGCCCGGTGGCGGCGGCAGGCCCACTCACCGGCGCAGCTGGTGGCCGGCGCCGCCCTCGGGGCGGTCGTCACCCTGCTGCTGCGACCTGTCTTGATGTGAGCGAAGGGGATCTCTTCGAGGGCGCCGGGAGAGCGGCGCGGGAGGACCCGGCACCCGGGGCGGGAGTGCGCCTCAAGGGGCTCATCGACCACATCACCTTCCAGAACCCGGAGAACGGCTACACCATCGCCCGACTGCAACCGGAAGGCGAGGGGGAGCCGGTCACCGTGGTCGGCACCATGGCCGTCTCCGCGGGCGAGAGCGTGCAGCTGGAGGGGAGCTGGGACCTCCACCCCCGCTTCGGCCGCCAGCTTCAAGTGGAGTCGTGCATCCCCGCGTATCCCGCCACCGCCGAAGGCATCGAGCGCTACCTCGGCTCAGGGCTGATCAAGGGGATCGGTCCGGTCATGGCGGGGCGCATCGTCGCCCGTTTCGGCGACTCCTCCCTCACGGTGATCGACGCCCAGCCGCGGCGGCTGCTGGAGATCGAGGGCCTGGGGCGCAAGCGGGCGCAGGCCATCGCCGAGGCCTGGAAGGAGCAGCGGCGCATCCGCGACGTCATGGTCTTCCTCCAGTCCCACGGCGTCGGCACGGGGCACGCGGTGCGCATCTACCAGCAGTACGGCGAGGAGGCGATCCACAGCGTCCGGCAGGATCCCTACCGGCTGCAGCGCGACGTCCGCGGCATCGGCTTCCAGACGGCGGACCGCATCGCCGGCGATCTCGGCATCGCGCACGACGCCCCGGAGCGCGTGCGCGCCGGCCTCCGCTACCTGCTGGAGGAGGCCGCCGACGAGGGCCACCTCTTCCTGCCCGAGGAGGAGCTGGCCTCGGCGGCTGCCGAGCTGCTCGGCGTGGACCCCGGGCGCGTGCCGGAGGCGCTTGCGGCCCTCCGGCAATCGGGGGACGTCGTCGTGGAGGGGCGGGACTGCTATCCGCGCCGCCTGCACCGGGCGGAGCGGGGGGTGGCCAGGGCCTTGGAGCGGCTTCTAACCTCTCCGGGGCCGCCTCTGGCCAAGGAGGCGAGGGAGGCGGATGCCGAGGAGGAAGCGTCCCTGGGAGAGGACCAGCGATGGGCCCTGGAGCAGTTGGGGGCGGGGAAGGTCCTGGTCGTCACCGGCGGCCCCGGCACGGGCAAGACCACCATCACCCGCCAGATCGTGGGGCGCCTGGAGGCGTCCGGCCTGCGGGTGGCCCTGTGCTCGCCCACGGGGCGCGCCGCCAAGCGCCTCACCGAGGCCACCGGCCGCGAGGCCCGCACCATCCACCGGCTCCTCGAGTTCGCGCCCCGGGAGGGCGGCTTCCGCCGCGACGACAACCTGCCCCTCGAGGCGGAGGCGGTCATCGTCGACGAGAGCTCCATGATCGACATCAACCTGATGAACGCGCTGCTGCGGGCCGTCCCCGACGCGGCGCGGCTGGTCCTGGTGGGCGACTCCGACCAGCTGCCCTCGGTCGGCCCCGGCAACCTCCTCGGGGACGTCATCGACTCCGGCGTCGTGCCCGTGGCCCGCCTGCGCCACATCTACCGCCAGGCCGGCGACAACCTCATCGTCGGCAACGCCCACCGCATCAACGGGGGCCAGTGGCCCCGGATCGACAACCGCGCCGACTCCGGCTTCTACTTCGTCGAGGAGGACGACCCCGCCCGCGCCGCCGAGCGCCTCGTGGACCTCGTGGCCCGCCGCCTGCCGCAGGGCCGGGACCTCGACCCCATGCGGCAGGTCCAGGTCCTGACCCCGATGTACCGCGGCGAGACCGGCGCCCTGCAGCTCAACCGGCAGCTCCAGGAGCGCCTGAACCCGGGGCGCAAGGCCCACGCCATCGGCGATCGCGAGCTGCGCGAGGGGGACCGGGTGATGCAGGTGCGCAACAACTACGACAAGGGGGTCTTCAACGGCGACCTGGGGCGCATCGGCCGCCTGGAGACGGGGGAGGAGTCCTTCGCCGAGGTCGTCTTCGACGACGGCGGCGTGCAGCGCTACGAGCTGGCCGAGCTCGACCAGCTGAGCATGGCCTACGCCATCAGCATCCACCGTTCCCAGGGCTCGGAGTTCCCGGCCGTCGTCCTGCCCCTGACGACCCAGCACTACCCGATGCTGCAGCGCAACCTGCTCTACACCGCCGTCACCCGGGCCCGGGAGCTCTTCGTCCTCATCGGCAGCCAGCGCGCCCTGCGGCGGGCCATCGAGAACGACCGCCCCGCCCGGCGGAACACCAACCTGGCCTCGCGCCTGCGCCAGGCCCTGGACGGCCCCCCAGGCCCGGCGCCTACAGCCTCAGCCGCTTGAACAACCCCTCCGGCACCAGGCGAACCAGGAGCATGATCCAGCGCCAGAACCAGGGCGTGTAGACCACGTTCCGCCGCCTCTTCCAGGCGCGCAGGACATCGCCGGCCACCCGCTCCGGCGAGGCCACCAGGAACAGCGCCTCGCGGCCCTCCGTCATCGGCGTGTCCACGAAGCCCGGCTTCACCGTCATCACGTGCACCCCGGCGGGCGCAAGACGGTTCCGCAGGCCCTGGAGGAAGACGTTCAGCCCGCCTTTGGATGCGCCGTACACGTAGTTGGACTGCCGCCCCCGGTCGCCGGCGACGGAGCTCACGGCGATGAGGCCGCCTTCGCGCCGCTCCTCCAGGTCGTTGGCCAGGTGTCCGAGGCAGACGGCGGCGGCGGTGAAGTTGGTGCCCAGGGTGGCCGTCATCTCCCCGGTGTCGCGGCGCGCCGCGTCGGGATCGCCGGCGTAGCCGAAGACGCAGACCACGAGGTCGAAGGGGCCGGCGGCGGCGCGCACCCGGTCGGCGAGACCGGCGTGCGACTCCAGGTCGAGGGCGTCGAACTCCAGCAGGTCCACCTGCCGCTGCCGGCGCAGGCGCAGGTCGGCGGCCACCGGCTCGAGCCGCTGGCAGCGCCGCGCCGCCAACACCAGGTCCCAGCCGTCCCCGGCGAGACGTTGGGCCAGGGCCGCGGCGATGGCCGAGCGGGCCCCCAGGATCAGGGCGCGGCCGCTCACGTCAGCCCCGTGCGGTCGGAGAGGGCCGAGCGGACGCGGCCCCCGGGGTCGTAGCGGCGCCGGGCGGCGCGGAACTCGTCGAGGCGTGGATACATGGTCTCGGTCTGCTCCGGGGTGAGGAGGGCGTCCTTGGCCAGGTAGACGCGGCCCCCGGCGGCGGCCACCGTGCCGGCGGCGTCGCCCAGAGCTTCCTCGATCCGCGAAGTGCGCGGGAAGTCGAGGGCCAGGGTGTATCCCGGCATGGGGAAACCGAGAGGGCCGCCGGGGTGGTCGCCGAAGGTCTTGAGCACCGCCAGCGAGCAGGGCGCCGCACGCCGGGTGCGCTCGACCACGTCGGCCATCACCTCCTCGCCGCTGTCGAAGGGGACGGCGAACTGGAACTGCAGGAACCCGCGGGGGCCGTAGGCCCGGTTCCAGTGGGCGACGCCGTCGAGGGGATGGAAGTAAGGGCTGTAGTGGACCCGCCGACGCCGCTGCCGCCGGAGCTGCCGGCGGTAGTACAGGGCGTTGAGCAGGCGCAGCCCGGTGCGGCGCACGAGGTTGGCCGGCAGGGCGGGCAGCTTCCACCGCGGATCCCGGTGCAGGGGGGCCAGCGCGGGCCCGTCGGCGTGGTCGCCGAGGAGCACGTGCCCCCGCCCCCGGCGCCCGCCCCGGGGCAGCAGATCGATCCAGGCCACGGAGTAGGCGTGGTCATCCTGGGTTTCCCTGAGGAGTCGGCAGGTCTCTCCCAGGTTCCCGGTGCGCACGCCGAGGTTGTCGATGAAGGCGGAGGATACCGGCGCCAGCCGCAGGGTGACGGCGTGGATCAGCCCCGTCAGCCCCATGCCCCCCAGGGTCGCCCAGAACAGGTCGGGGAGCTCGGTCCGCGAGCAGCGCACCACGTCGCCGCCGGCGAGCACCATCTCCAGCTCGTCGACGAAAGCCCCGAAGGCGCCGACGCGGTGGTGATTCTTGCCGTGGACATCTGCGGCGACGCAGCCGCCCAGAGTGCAGTGCCGGGTCCCGGGGGTGACCGGGGGGAACCAGCCGCGGGGGAGGGCGAAGCGGATCACGTCGTCGAGGGTGACGCCGGCCTGGGCCTTCAGGACCCCGCTCTGGCCATCGAAGTCGAGCAGGTGACGCAGCGGCAGGGCCGAGATCACATGGGCGCCGACGGCCGCGTCTCCGTAGCTGCGGCCGGCGCCGCGGCCGATGCCGGTTGGGGAGGACCGGGCGAGCCGCCGCAGGTCGTCGAGGTCGCGGGCGCGGTGCACGGCGCCGTGGAGGCGTGGGTGGCGCCCCCAGCCGTGCAGTGGTTCGGTCTTCACGCAGGCCTTGTCCCGGAGCCGGATGGGTACCGCAGGTGTCCCTAGGTAACCCCCGCTCCCTTTCCTGGCAAGGAGCCAGGTAGCCGGGGGCTGGTGGGCCCAGTACATTCGATCTCGTCATGAATCCATCCGCCTGGACCCTGCTGGCGCTCACTCTGCTCGCCCTCGCGGCGGGCCCCCTGGCCTACGGGGCCGCACGGCGCTCGGGCCCCGCGATAGCGGCCCTCGACGGTTTTCTCTTCGTCGGCGTCGGCGGCTTCGTCCTTCTGCAGATGGTTCCGGGAAGCGCCGCCGTAGCCGGCTGGGCGCCGGCGGCGGCGGCCGTCGGCGCCGGGTTGTGGCTGCCGGCGCTGATCGGGCGCTATCTGCCGCCCCTCAAGTCCACCGTCCGCGTCGTCTCCCTCCTCCTCGCCCTGGCCGCCATCGGTGCCCATGCCTGCCTCGACGGCCTTGCTCTGTCCGGGGGGGCCGGCGGCGGTGACTGGCACGCGGCCGGCCTCCTGCACCGCCTGCCGCTGGGGCTGGCCCTCTGGTTTCTCCTGCGGCCGCTCTACGGGCCGGCGCCCGCCCTGGCCGCCCTGGGAGCGGTGGCGGCGGCCACTGCCGCCGGCTTCCTCGGCTTCATCCCGGGCGGGACGGCCCCGGGCGGCCTGGGCTGGGGGCTGTTCCAGGCGCTGACGGCGGGCGCCCTGCTGCACGTCGTGCTGCGCCGCCGCTATCCGGTGGCCGGAGCCGAAGATGCAGCCCCCCGGCGGTGGCCCTCGGGCCTGGGAGCCCTGGCCGCCCTGGTGCTGCTGGGGGTGGTCGCCGCCGCCCAGGGGGTTCCCGGGGTCCTGGGCGGGATGGCGGGGGTGTTCTACACCCTGGCCCGCGAGTCGGCGCCCGCCCTGCTGATCGCCTACGTCGGCGCCGGCCTGGTGTACGCCCTGCTGCCCCAGGGCACAGTGGACTGGATGAGACGCGGTTCCCGGCTCTCCCAGGCCGCCCGGGGCATGGCCTTCGGCCTGCCTCTGCCCGTCTGCTCCTGCGGCGTCGTCCCCCTCTACCGCTCGATCGTGGTCGCCGGGGTCCCGCCCACGGCGGCCATGGCCTTCCTCATCGCCACGCCCGAGCTGAGCCTCGACGCCGTCCTCATCACCCTGCCCCTGCTGGGAGGCGAGTTCACCGTCGCCCGGGTGGCGGCGGCGGCCGCCGTCGCCCTCGGCACGGGGTGGTTCGTGGGCCGCTTCGCCTCGCGGCTGGTGCCCCAGGGGGCGGCGGCCGACGCCGGCGCGGGCAAGGCGCCCCTGACGGCGCGCCTGCGCACGGGACTGTCCCAGGGTCTGGGCGAGGTGGTGGACTCCACGGCGCCCTGGATCCTCGTGGGGCTGACCCTCGCCGCGCTGGTCCACGGTCTCGTCGGTACCCGGTGGTCGGAGCTGGTGCCGCCCGGGTTGGAGGTGGAGATCATGGCCTTGGTGGGCATGCCGGTCTACGTCTGCGCCGCCGGGGCCACGCCCCTGGTGGCGGTCCTGGTCCTCAACGGCGTCTCGCCGGGGGCGGCCCTGGCCTTCCTGATCACCGGGCCGGCGACCAACGTCACCACCCTCGGCGTGCTCACGCGGCTCCACGGCCGCCGCATCGCCCTCCTCTTCGCCGCCTGCGTGGTCGTCATCACCGTGCTCCTCGGGCGCGCCGTCAACGGCCTGACCGAGGTGGCCGGCGTCGTGCCGGACCTGGAGCACGCCGGCCACGGGGCCGGGTGGCGGGACCTCTGCCTGGCCGCGCTCGGGGCGCTGATGCTGGCCTCCATGGTGCGCCGGGGACCGCGGGCCTTCGTGGGCGAGATCCTCGAAGCCGGCGCCGCGGAGCCTGCCGGCGAGGCCGCCCACTCCTGCTGCGAGTCGGAGCCCGAGCCCGACTGCTGCGTGGGGGCGTCCGAGCCCGAGCCGGACTGCTGTGGAGCGCCGTCCGAACCCGAGCCCGAGGCCGGCTGCTGCGGCGCCTCGACGGCTGCACTCGAGACAGGGGACCGCGAGAGAGCCTCCACCTGATGGATGCGGCCCCATCCTCTCCGGGAGCCGCGCCGCCTTCTACGTCCGGGGTCGACGCCGGGGGCCGTGCCGCCGGCCGGCACTACCGGATCCACGATCTCCTCGGCGCCCATCCGCATACCCTGGAAGGCAGGGCCGGGGTGCACTTTGCCGTGTGGGCCCCGGCCGCGGCGCGGGTCAGCGTGGTGGGGGACTTCAACGACTGGGACGGACTCCGCCACCCCATGGCCCGGGCGGGGTCCCGCGGGGTCTGGGAGCTCTTCCTACCCGGCGTGGGCGCCGGCGCCCTCTACAAGTACGAGATCCTGACCGCCGCCGGGGACCTGCTGCACAAGGCCGACCCCGTGGCCTTCGCCGCCGAGGCGCCGCCGCGCACGGCTTCCGTCGTCTCCGCCGGGCACGCCTTCGAGTGGACCGACGCCGAGTGGATGGAGCGCCGGGAGGAGCGCCGGTGGGCGCGGGAGCCCCTGTCCATCTACGAGGTCCACCCCGGCTCGTGGCGGCGCGGCCCCGGGGGCGAGCCTCTCGGCTGGCGCCGGATGGCCCACGAGCTGGCCGAGTACGCCGCCGGCCTGGGCTTCACCCACGTCGAGCTGATGGGCGTGGCCGAGCATCCCTTCGACGGCTCCTGGGGATACCAGGTCACCGGCTACTTCGCGCCCACGGCCCGCCTCGGGCCGCCGGAGGACTTGGCATACTTCGTCGATCACCTCCACGGCCGCGGCCTCGGGGTGATCCTCGACTGGGTGCCCGGCCACTTCCCGGAGGACGCCCACGGCCTGGCGCGGTTCGACGGAACCCCCCTCTACGAGTCCGCCGATCTCGGGCTCCATCCCGACTGGGGCACCCTGACCTTCGACTTCGGGCGCCCGGAGGTGAGGGCCTTCCTGCAGTCCAACGCCCTGTTCTGGCTGGAGCGCTTCCACGTGGACGGGCTGCGGGTCGACGCGGTCTCCTCCATGCTCTACCTGGACTACTCGCGCAAGGAAGGGGAGTGGACGCCGAACCGCCGCGGGGGACGGGAGAACCTGGAGGCCATCGAGTTCCTGCGGGAGACCAACCGGCTGGTCCACGAGCACCATCCCGGGGCCCTGATGCTCGCCGAGGAGTCGACGGCCTGGCCCGGGGTGACCCGTCCGGCGGCGGCGGGGGGGCTCGGTTTCGGCTTCAAGTGGAACATGGGCTGGATGAACGACGCGCTGCGCTACATGGGCCGGGATCCCGGGGACCGGCGGTCGCACCCTTCGGACCTCACCTTCGCCGCCGAGTACGCCCACGCCGAGAGCTTCCTCCTGCCCCTGAGCCACGACGAGGTCGTCCACGGAAAGCGGTCGCTGCTGGAGAAGATGCCGGGCGACGACTGGCAGCGGTTCGCCAACCTGCGGCTGCTCCTCGCCTGGATGTTCGCCTTCCCCGGCAAGAAGCTGCTCTTCATGGGGGGGGAGTTCGGCCAGCGGCCGGAGTGGGACCATCTCCAGGGTCTGGAGTGGTCGAGCCTGGAGCACGGCTGGCACCGGGGGGTGCAGGACTTGGTGCGCGACCTCAACGGCCTCTACCGGAGCCATCCGGGGCTGCACGCCAGCGACTGCGACGAGGACGGGTTCGAGTGGATCGAGGGCGGCGGCAGCGAGAGCGCCGTCCTCGCCTTCGAGCGGCGCTCGCCGGAGGGCGGCGTCCTGGCGGCGGTCTGCAACTTCACGCCGGAGCCGCGCCGCGGCTTCCGCCTGGGCCTGCCCCGCCCCGGGCGCTGGCGGGAACGGCTCAACACCGACGCCCTCGACTACGGCGGCTCGGGGGCGGGCAACCTCGGCATCGTGGAGTCCCGCGAGGAGCCCTGCCACGGGCGCCGCTGGTCGGCGGTCCTCACCCTGCCCCCCCTGGCCGCCCTGGTCCTGGTGCCGCCGGCCTGAGCGGGGCCTGCTTATATTCCCCGCAACGAGAAAGGCGGATAGAGCCATCATCGACGTCCTCACCGGGGCCGCGCGCCATCTGCGGTCGCGGCCCCTGCCGCTGGCCGGCACCGCCGTCCTCGCCGGCCTGGTGATCGTGGCGATCCTGGCGCCTCTGCTGGCGCCCTTCGACCCGCTGGAACAGGACCTCTACCAGCGCCTGCAGCCGCCGTCGTGGCAACATCCCATGGGCACCGACGAGTTCGGGCGGGACATCCTCAGCCGGGTGATCCACGGCTCCCGCATCTCTTTGCGTATCGGCGGCATCTGCATCGGCATCTCCCTGACCCTGGGCACCGCCCTCGGGCTGGCGGCCGGGTACCGCGGCGGCCTCACCGACACGCTCATCATGCGCCTCGTGGACATGATGCTCGCCTTCCCGTCGATCCTGCTGGCCATCGCCATCGTCGCCGTCATCGGTCCCGGCATCGACAACGTCATGATCGCCGTGAGCATCGTCCTCATCCCCCAGTTCGCCCGCCTGGTGCGGGCCCAGGTCCTCTCCCTTCGCGAGCTGGCCTACGTCGAGGCGGCGCTCGCCCTCGGCGCCGGCCACCTGCGCATCGTCGCCTTCAGCCTGCTGCCCAACTGCGTGGCCCCGCTGATCGTGCAGACCTCCCTGAGCCTGGCCACGGCGATCCTCGACGCGGCGGGCCTGAGCTTTCTCGGCCTCGGCGCCCAGCCGCCGACGCCGGAGTGGGGGGCGATGCTCAACAGCGGCCGCGAGCTGCTCCTCAAGGCGCCGTGGGTGATGACCTTCCCCGGCCTGGCGATCTTCGCCGTCGCCCTCGCCCTCAACCTCGTCGGAGACGGTCTGCGCGACGCCCTCGATCCGCGCCGGACGGCGCCCCCGGCGGCCGCCTGATGGCCCTCCTCCCGCGTTGCGCCGGCCTCGTGGCCGTCGTCGCCCTGACCGGGTCGTGCGCCGGGGTGATGCAGGGCCGGCCCTCCGGGACCGAGCCCTCCGAGGAGGCCCGCCGGGAGGCGATGCAGTACTTCGTGAGCGCCAAGGTCTTCGAGTCCCAGGGCAACCCCCTGGGCGCCATCGTGGCCCTGCGCTCGGCCGCCGACCTCGATCCCTCGTCGCCGACGATCCACGCCCAGCTGGCGCGCAACTACGACCGCATCCGCGACTACCGCATGGCCGCTCACTTCGCGCGCCGGGCCCTGGCCCTCGACCCGGAGCTCACGGCCCTGCGCTACCAGCTCCTGCGCTGGCTGGACTCGGTGGGCACTCCGCCCGAGGTGGGGGAGCAGCTCGAAGAGCTGATCGACCGGGACCCGCACAACTGGCAGCTCTACTCGTACCTGGCGCGCATCTACATGGAGACCGGCCGCGAGGCCCGCATCGACCCCCTCTTCGACCGCCTCCTGGACCAGGAGGAGACGCCCGTCGACGTGCGCGTCAACGTGGGCTACGTGCTCTCCCGCAGCGGCCGGCGCGAGCGCGCGGAGGCGGTCTTCCGCCAGATCCTGGCCGCCGACCCCGGGGTGGAGGACGCCTGGCTGGGACTGGGCGAGCTGCAGGTGGCGCGAGGCGACGGGCCGGCGGCGCTGACCTCGCTCCAGGCGGGGGCGCGGCACGTCCCCGACAGCTCGTCGCTCATGTACGAGCTCGGGCGCCTGCTGGAGACGGTGGAGCAGCTGACGCCGATCCTCGAAGCCGAGGACGCCGCCTACCTCTACCGCCTGGGCATCGCCTTGTCCGAGATGGAGAAGTACCCCCTCGCCGCCGCCGTCTTCGAGCGCATCGTCGGCGGCCGGCCCGCCCGGGTCGACGGCTGGCTCGACCCGGCCCGCTACTACCTGCACGTGGGCCGCCCCGAACGGGCGGAGGGGATCCTGCGGGAAGCCGTGGAGGCGATGCCCGACAGTCTCGAGCTCTACCTCTTCTGGGGCGCCGCCCTCGAGGAGGAGGACCGCCCGGAGGAGGCCCTCGCCGTGTACGAGCAGGCCGCCGGGCGGCTGCCCGAATCGCTCGACGTGTACCTCGCCTGGGGCGGCAACCTCGAGAGCCGCCGTCTCTGGGACGAGGCGATCGGCGTCTACCGGCGGGGCCTCGCCGCCGGCGGCCCCGAGGCTCCGCTGTACGGCCGCTGGGGCGTCGTCCTCGGGCGGCAGCAACTCTGGACGGAGGCGATCGAGCGCTACCGCCAGGCCGTCGAGGCCGACTCCACCCTCATGAGGGTCCACCTGCGCTGGGGCGTGGCGCTGCAGAATCTCGGCCGCTGGGAAGAGGCGATTGCGCGCATGACCCGGGCCGTCGACCTGGACGCCGGCGGGACCCGTGCCCTGTTCTACCTCGGCAGCCTCCTGGAGGAGGCCTCGCGGGAATCGCCGGGGGCCGGCTACTTCGAGCGCGCCGTCGACTGCTTCCGGCAGGTCCTGGCCCTGCAGCCCGACGACGCCTACGCCCTCAACTACCTGGGCTACAGCTTCGCCGACCGCGGCGTCCACCTCGAGGAGGCGGTGCAGCTCCTCACCCGGGCGGTGGCGATCGAGCCCGACAACGGCGCCTTCTTCGACAGCCTGGGCTGGGCCTACTACCGCCTCGGGGAGCTGGAGGAGGCGGAGCGCTATCTCTCCCGGGCCCTGGAGGCGATGGACGACCACGACACCGAGGAGCAGGCGGTGATCCTCGACCACGCCGGGGACATCGCCGACGCCCTCGGCAAGCGCGACGAGGCCGAGGTCCACTGGCGGCGGGTCCTGGACCTGACGCCGGAGAACGAGGAGGTCCGGGAAAAGCTGGAGGCCCGTCCGTCGCCTTGAGGGCCGGTCGAGCCGCGGCCGCGGCCCTGCTCGCCGCGGCCGTCACCAGCGCCTGCGGCCCGCCGCCGCCGGTGACGCGGGCGGGCTGGCCGGCCGGCCCCGGGGAGGTCGCCGCCCTGCTGCGGGGCGACTATGCCGCGGTGCAGGCCCTGGGCGACCTGACCGCCGAGGCCCGCCTCACCATCACCCACGAGCAGGGCCGCCACTCCCTCGACGCCTCCATCCTCTTCCGGCCCCCGGACCTGCTGCGCCTCGACGTGCAGGGCCCGCTGTTCGTTCACGTCCTCTCCGCCGTGGTCGAGGCCGACAGCCTGCTGGCCGTGGTGGAGGGGCGCTCCATGGTCCTTCAGGCCGAGGACGGTCTCGACTACTTCCTGGGGATCGACACCGGAGGCTACGATCCGCGGTGGCTCCTGCTCGGGGTAGTCGTTCCCGGAGACCCGGACACCTCCCGGGTCACCCATCCGCTGGCCGGCCGCGCCGTCGTCCCCATGGAGAGCGCCGACCTGCCGCGACGCCGCCTGACCCTGGACCTGAACCGCGGCTTCGTGGTCGGCGAGGAGGTCCTCACTCCCGGGGACAGGGTGCTGTGGTCGCGCCGCCTGCAGCGCTTCCGCCGGCTGCCCGGCACCGGTCTGTACCTGCCTCGTCTGGTGATCATCGAGAGCGGCGGCCGCACCCTGGAGCTGGAGTACGGGAAGGTGCGGACCGGCCGCGGCCTGGAGAGGGCCGCGTTCTTCACGGGTCTGCGCTAGCCGGCTCGGCTGGCGTCTCCGCCCCGGCGCGCCCTCGCGTCACCGCAGGAAGCGCAGCGTGAAGGCAGCCTCGACCGCGACCTCCTCCGCCTCGATCAGCCCGGCGTCGCTCATCTGCGAGCACAACTCCCGCCAGCGCTCCAGGGTCATGACACCGATGCCCTTCTCGCGGGCCACCGCGTCGAGGACCAGGGGCGTCGAGGCCTCGGCGCCGTAGGCGAGGACCTCCAGGCTCATCTCGGGGTTGAGGGCGTGGATGCGGCGGTTCGTGGGCGCCGGATCATCCAGATACCGCTCCCAGCCCTCGACGCTGCCGCCGACCACGGCGGCGACGAGCCCCGGATTCCCGGCGATCGTCTCCTCGCTGGCGACGAGGACCGTGGCGTAGGGGTTGAAGCCGATGTCGGCTACCAGCAGGGCCCTGGGGTCGGCGCCGCGGGCCCGGGCGACGAAGGGCTCGCTGGTGACGTAGCCCTGCTGGGCGAAGTCCTCGTCCATGAGGAACCGGGTCACGTTGCCGGGGTAGGGGACGATGCGGACGTCCTTGAAGGGGTACTTCCAGCGCAGGTAGTGGGAGTAGGCCGGGCGCTGCGACATGGCGAGGGTGATCCCCTCGATCTGTCCGATCTCTTCGATGCCCGAGGCGCGGTGGACCATGATGCAGCGCGGGTTGACCTGGTAGGAGGCCATGAGGGCGACCACGGGGGCCTGGCGGGCCCGGGCGTAGAGGATGTCGTCGGCATTGGTCACGCCGAAGGCGACCTCGCCGGTGGCGACGCGCTGGATCACCGGGGCGCCGGGCCCGCCGCCGAGGATGTCGACGTCGACGCCGCGGGCCTCGTAGAGGCCGTGGACCCGGGCGGCGTAGAACCCGCCGTGCTCGGCTTCGGGGAACCAGTTGAGGGCGAGCTGGACCCGGGGGAGGGCGCCGGCGGCGGGCTCCTCTTCCCGGGGCGAGCAGGCGGCGAGGAGGCCGGCGAGAAGCGCGAGCATCAGAAGGGACATGGGGTCGCTCTCAGTTCGTGGTGCCGGTCCAGCGTCTGAGCAGGAAGCCGCTCAGGGCGCCCACGGCGGTGAAGATCGACAGGCCCAGGAGCGTGCAGAACAGGATGCAGGCGAAGAGGTAGTCGGTCCGCGCCTGCCCGTTGGTGAGGATGATCAGGTAGCCGAGGCCGAAGTCCCGGGTGCCGTAGCCGGCGAAGAACTCGCCGACGATGGCGCCGATGACGGAGAGGCCGCTGGAGATCCGGGCGCCGGTGAGCATCTGCGGCACCGCCCCGGGGACGCGCAGCCGGAAGAGGACCTGCCAGCGGCTGGCGTTGTTGAGGGCGAAGAGGTCGAGGAGACGGGGGTCGACGCGCGTCAGGCCGGCGGTGGTGTTGGCGATGACCGGGAACAGGGAGAGGATGAAGGCCACGGCCACCACACCCGGCAGCCCGTAGCCGATCCAGAGGACGATGAGGGGCGCCACGGCGACGATGGGCACCGTCTGCAGGAAGATGGCGTAGGGGTAGAGGCTGCGCTCGATGAGCCGCGACTGCGAGAACAGCAGGGAGACCAGAAAGCCGAAGGCGAGGCTGAGGCAGAGGCCGAGGAGAGCCCCGACGGCGGTCAGCAGGGCCGCGGAGAGCAGGCGGGGCAGGTTCTCGGCCGCGGAGCGGGCCACGAGCAGCGGGCCGGGGAGCAGGAAGGGCTTGATGTCGAAGAGGGTCACGGCGCCCTGCCAGGCGCAGAGTACGAGGAGGAAGAACAGCAGGGGAGGCAGGCCGCCGGAGGCGAGGGCGCGCAGGCGTTGCATCAGGCGTCGGCCTCGGCCAGCCGGCGGGAGATCTCTCCCGCCAGGCCGATGAACTCCGGCGCCGTGCGCAGGAGCGGATCTCGCGGGTACTCGAAGGGAACGTCGATGACGGCCAGGATCCGCCCCGGCCGGGCGCTCATGACCAGGACCTCCTGGCCGAGGAAGACCGCCTCCGCCACGTTGTGGGTGACGAAGAGGCCGGTCCAGCCGTCCACCTGCCACAGACGCAGCAGTTCCTCGTTGAGGCGCTGCCGGGTGATCTCGTCGAGGGCGCCGAAGGGCTCGTCGAGGAGCAGCAGCCGGGGGCCGATGGCGAGGGCCCGGGCGATGGCGGCGCGCATGCGCATGCCGCCGGAGAGCTGCGCCGGAAAGGCGTCCGCGAAGTCGGCGAGGCCCACCAGCTCCAGGAGCTCACGGACCCGCCCCGGGTCGGGAGTGCGGCGCAGTTGCAGGGGCAGCCCGACGTTGCCGGCCACCGAGCGCCAGGGCAGAAGGGTGGGGTCCTGAAAGACGAACCCCAGGTCGTCGGCGCCGCGTGCCCGCGGGGCTCGCCCGTTGACGGAGAGGGCCCCGCCCGATGGTTCCTCGAGGCCGGCCACCAGCCGCAGCAGGGTGGACTTGCCGCAGCCGGAAGGCCCGACGATGGAGGCGAACCGCCCGCGCCCGACGGCCAGATCGACGCCGCTCAGCGCCTCGACGCCGGAGGCGAAGCGCTTGGCCAGGCCGCGGGCGGCGATCTCCATCTCGGAACCTCCATCACCTGGATGCCGTTGAGCCCGCCCGCCAGGATCAGCGCCCCCGGCAGCAGGCCGGGATCGCGCTCCTGCCCGCGCAGGCGGTACCGCGTCGTCGCGCCGTCGATCTCCAGGTCATGCCCTCGGGCATGGGCGTGACCCGGCGCGGCCCGAGGTGGCCGCCGAGGCGACCGGGGCATTGACGGGCTGGGAAACAGCGGCACCTCGGTCAGGTCGTCCTGCGCCGCCGCCTGGGACGACAGCAGGGTCGGCCCGAGCCCGGTGGTCCAGTGCAGCAGGTGTTTCCTCATCGGTCGATCCCCTCGGGCTCACCCGCCATCCCCCCTCCTCGGGATCACCTCACCCTCGGGCCGCGGGTGGTGGTGCCAGTGGCCGTCCGGGTCCGCTCCGCGGCAGATGATGGCGCCCCGGTTCCAGCCCTTGTGGGCGCGAACCTCGGGAGGCACGAAACGCATGGTCAGGCCGCAGCGCCGCCGGTCGGAGAGGTTGGGGTTGGAGCCGTGGAGCAGCAGGTCGGTGTGCAGGGAGATCTGCCCCGCCTTCATGACGAAGGACACCGGATCGCCGCCGTAGCGGCGGGGATCGACGACGGTCTGGTTGAGCACGTTGCGCTCGCCGGCCTCGCTGCGCGCGAAGGGGATCTGGCCGTGCAGGTGGGAGCCCGGCACCACGGCCATGGCGCCGTTCTCCTCGTCGGCGTCGTCGATGGCCAGCCACACGGTGACGGTCCGGCTCGGGGTCAGGGGCCAGTACGAGGCGTCCTGGTGCCAGCTCACCCGGCGCTCGTCCCCGGGCTGCTTGCAGAAGAAGTGCGCCCCCCAGCAGACCAGGTCCTGGCCGAGCAGGTCCTGCACGTAGTCGAGGATGCGCGGCTCCGCGCACAGGTCCCACATGCCGGCGCAGTGGCGCTGCCAGCCGTTGATGGAGTACGCGTCCCATCCGGCGGCGGCGGCGCGGTCCATCAAGTCGTCGAAGTAGGCGCGGTTGGCCGCGGCCTCGGCGGGGGTGAAGACGCGCAGTGGGAAGATGTACCCCAGCTCGTCGAACTGCCGCAGCTGCGCGGGGGTCAGGCATCGGGGCCGGTCGTGGTGGACGGGGTGGAACCGCAGCTCCCGGTCGACCTCCGGCATGGCGTCGGTGATGGGGCTCCTGGAGGTACTGGTCATCGGCTGCAACCCTACTCGAACTGCCCCCTGAACTCCTTCAACTCCGAGCGCAGAGAAGCGATCTCCTCGACGATGCCGGCGACGGCGGCCTCGAGGCGCTCGAGTCTCTCGTCCTCGGCCGCCGCCGCCAGGCGGGCGGCCTCCGGCCGTGGCCCCCCGGAGTCACCGGCCCCGTCCGGGCCGTCCGCGGCGGGCTCCTCGATCACGGGGGCAGCGCCGAGGAGGTGGGCGAAGCGGG
>JAJDTN010000066.1 GCA_022827165.1 Candidatus Latescibacterota bacterium | reverse complement strand
TGTGGGCGTCGGCGCTCCCGACCAGGCCGAAGACCAGGCCGAGAGCGACAAACACTGAAATGCAGTTCCTCATTGCGAAGGGCTCCTTGTCAAAGAGGAATTTGGTTGGATGGAAACGATGACTTGTGCAATCCGTTGAAGATCGGCTCCTTCCTCCTTTCTCGGTCCGATAGGCATTGTTGTTTCCTCGGTTTTCGGATACTCTTGCTTCCGCCTCCACACTGATAGTCGCCTTTATGTATCCAAACCGTTTCGACATTGGTTCGAAGAACGTTCGGCAATTGGCCGATGGCTCGTCCGTACTCATTTGCCTCCTCCATCGCGGCAGATACACTGCCGAACTCTGGATTGACCTGAATCTCGGCAGCCAGGCCATCGTCGAATCGTGCATCGAACAGATAGGCATTGACCGTGATCCAGCCATCAACTCTCCTGTCGTACATCGAGCGTTCCCCTCGTCCGGCGGCTGTTACATCCTGAAATGCAGTCGGGTCGGATGGGGTGATGATGTCCGGGTCAATCCAGACCGTGCCCGCAAATGGAGGCTCGGGCCGGCCTTGCTCGACGATCGCGCGGAGTCCGCCGGAGCAGTTGTTGCCGGCCCTCTCGCCGCGGACGTTGTCGACGCAGGCTCCGTAGTAGTAGGTGCCTTCGCTCGACGGGGCGGTGAGGCGGATCGACTCGGCACTGGTGCGGGAAGCGGCAAGAGCCCTCACCGGGTCGGTGCCGACTTCCGCATTGCGCGTGGAAATCGTCCGGTTCGACGAGCGGTACCAGCGCAAGGTCGTGGCCGCTGCCGCCCCGGTGCCCTGGTTGCGCACCGTGGCGCGGAGCGTGAAGGACTGCCCCGGCGTCAGGGTGCTGTCACTGACCGCGACCGACTCCACAATCAGATCCGCCGGGCTGCCCATCACCTCGAAGGTGTAGGTCTGCAGGACCGAGCCGTCCGATCGCCGCCGCAGCTCCACCGTGGCCGGGCCCTCCGCGCACCCGGCCAAGTAGATGGACTGGCCGTCCCGGCGAGAGACGTCGTCGTCGGCTTCGGCCGGGCAGTAGTTGCTCCCCCTGCCGTGGGAGATCTCCAGCCTCGGCGTATCCGCCCCGGGGTTGACCACCACCGAAACCTGCTCGCGCGCCTCCACGGTGAACCGGTGCCAGGCCCCGTCGTCGGCAAACGTCACCGTCGCGGGGTCCGGGGACAGGGACGCGGCCGGACCCACGGCCTGGCCGATGCCGGCCGGCAGCGACGGATCGGAGGGATCGTTGAGCCAGGCGGCGATCAGCCAGGCGTCGGCCAGGTCGACCCGGCCGTCGGCGTTGACGTCGCCCAGCGAGATGACGCCGTTGTTGGGCATGACGATGCGGGAGTCCTGGCTGTACAGGGCCACCAGCAGGGCGTCGAAGAAGTCGACGCCGCCGGTGTTGTCCACGTCGCCGAGGATCCCGCCCGAGGAGGCCGCCTTGGCCGAGGAGGCGGGGCCCGGGGCTTCGAGCACCACCTCCACCGGGGCCAGGCCCGCCTCCACCCGCAAGGCCGGGTCCACGTAGGGAACCAGCCCCGGCCCCGAGACGGTCAGCCCGTAGACCGGGACCTCGCCGGCCTCCTCTCCCCCGGCGGCCCCGCTGGTCACGCCGGATGACCCGGCCCGGCCGCCCGCGATCCCCGCCTGCCCGTCGATCAGCAGCATGCGCCGGGTGATCTTCGCCCCCTCTCCGCTGAGGCGGTAGAGATAGACCCCGGCGCCCACCGCCTGACCCGCCGCGTCCGTGGCGTCCCACTCGGCGGTGTGAGCACCAGCTCCCCGCTCTCCGTCGACCAGGGTGGCGATGCGCTGACCCAGCAGGTTGAACACCTCCAGCCGCACGTGCATCGACGCCGGCAGTTGGTACGGGATGATCGTCGACGGGTTGAACGGATTGGGGTAGTTCGACCCGAGTTCGAATCCTTGCGGCAGAGCCGCTCCACTCAAGGGCAGGGTGAAACGCCCCGACCGGTCCGTGGTCGCCGCCAGCGGGGCGGCGCGCAGATCGGTCAGGTCGAACAGGAGCACCTGCGCCCCGGCCGCGGGGTCGCCCGAGGACGACAGCACCCGGCCCTCGAGCCGGGAATCGGCGCCGGCGGGAAAGGCCAGAAGGCCGATGAGGCTGATTGTGAACACACTCATGGCGGTCCCTCCCGGTCGGGTGTCACGAATCAACGCAGCAGGGTGAGCTTGCGCGTCTGCACGGCGTCGGCCGTCACCAGCCGGTACACGTAGACGCCGCTGGCCAGCGGCCGCCCCCGGTCGTCCCGGCCATCCCAGCGCAGGCGGCGCAGTCCCGCCTTCTCCGGCCCCTGGTGCAGCACCGCCACCCGCTGGCCCGTCAGGGCGAACACCTCCAGGCGCGCCGGACCCGCCTGCAACTGGAACCAGGAGATGACGGTGCCGCTGTTGAACGGGTTGGGGTGGTTCTGCTGCAGCTGCGGGCCGTCGGACAGCCCGAGCCGGTCCCGGGCCAGGGCCAGCAGCTTCAAAGTTCCCGGGTGTGGCACAACAAGCTCCATATCCCACAGCAGGGCGGTGCCATCCCACGACGCGGAAGCGAGCACCGTACCGTCCGGTGAAAACGACAAGCCCACGACCTCACCAACATGTCCTTTGAGTCCAGGTCGAAGTCGAACCAGAAGGGCCGGCCCTGCGGCCCCCTTGTTGGCCTGCAAGCGGATCACGCGGCCGTGCAGTCGGCCCCGATCCACTCCCTGGCGTGGCGGTCTAGGGACTCGCCCGCGTCGGCGTCGGCCCCCAGCAGCAGTTCCACCACGTCGGCATGTCCCTCCCGGACCGCCATGTGGAGGGGGAACTGGTACCAGTACTGGGCGTTGACGAGGTTCGGATCGCGCCCGAGTAGATCCCGCGCGCCGGCCACGTCGCCCGCGGCGCCGGCGCAGAACAGGGCCCGGGCGTCGCGGCCGTCCACGGGGACCACCCCGTACACGTAGTGGTCCGTGTCCATGGCGGCGGGACGCGTGAGGCGGGCCTGGCCCGGGGCGAAGGAGCCGTCCGGCGCCGGCCGGGGAACTCCGTTGCGTGACATGTGGACTCCGGCGCGGGCGCGGGAACTCTCGCCGCGCCCGCTCCGGTTTCAGACCTCCCGGCAGCCTCGCCCGAAGAGGTTGGCGTCCACGGAGAACCGTCCCGGGCCGCAGGCGACGAACAGGATCGACAGGCAGAGGTAGATGGCGGCCAGCTCGTAGGAGCCTCCCCGGCCCACGAAGGGGTCACCGGTAAGGACGTGCATGCCCACGGCCACGGCCATGGTGCAGCCGATGCCCACGGAGGCCACAGGCGTCAGCAGGCCGATCATCCAGGCGATGCCGCCGCCGAACTCCGAGACGGCCGCCAGGCCCTGGAAGATGCCGGGGGCGAAGGCGTCGGGCCCCATCCAGCCGAAGGGGTTCTGGATCTTCCCCCAGCCGTGGAAGACGAAGGCGAGACCGGCCACCAGGCGAATCAGCAGCAGGGCGCCGTCGGCCGGCGCCGGCAGTTGCGGCGCCTTGAAGCATGCTCGGAGATTCATGGAAGGGTCCTTTCTCTGGAGTAGACAGTAGACGCCGAAGCGATATAGCGGTTCTGCATGGCCGGTGCAACGCCCACGACTGCACCGGGAGCACAGGCTCATCAATACAGCAGCTGCGTCACCGACTTCGAGATCAGCGCCACCGCCACCGCCGACATGCCCACCAGACCCATGCCGCAGGCGTAGCCGGCCAGCAGCACCGGCGCGTAACGCCGCCACTTCGCCGTGCCGAAGCGCTTCTCCAGCCAGTAGCGGGCGATGAGGGCGCCCACCATCTCCGGGATCAGCAGGTGGGGCAGGCCCGGCAGGCCGCGCACGAAGCCGTAGATCAGGGCCACGGGCAGGCGCAGCAGCGACAGCAGGCCGAAGGTCCCGCCGGCGAAGGCGAAGCCGCCGGCGATCCACTCCGCCTTGATCGCCTCGGCGAAGAGGGACTCGCCGCCGAGGGTGGCGGAGTACCACAGGCACTGGCGCAGGGCGATGAGGTGCCACCAGGTCTGGGCGTACTGGAAGGCGGGCGAGGGGATCGGCCCCATGCGCCAGATGAGCGACCAGAACAGGAAGCCGCAGACCAGGCTCAGAGGCAGCAGCAGCAGCTCCGCCTTGAGGATGGAGGTGAAGCGCGTACCCGTCAGCTCCACCTCGCGGAAGAGCTGGGCGCGGCGGCCGTGGTCGGCGTAGGGGATCGGCGTGAACCAGATGTCGACCCCCCGGTAGCCGCTGAGGATGAAGGCGCCCTCGCGGATCATGGGGAAGCTGATCGGCTGCCCCGTGAGGCCGGCCATGCGCGCGTTGACGTAGGAGATGGCCGGGGTCAGCACGAAGCCGAAGAGCAGCAGGAAGGCGAGGGGGAACTCGTCGTCCTCGAGCAGCAGCAGGCACAGGCCGATCATGGCCAGGGTCGACAGGACATAGCCGCCGGCGGCCAGCCAGATGGGGAAGTCGCCCCGGCCCGGCGGCGCCTGGCCCAGTCGGCCCCGCTCCCCCGTCCCCCGCGACCGCCTCAGGGTGACGATGACGTGGCCGACGCCGATGAGGCCGACGGCGACGCCGGCGCCGATGTAGACGCTCATCCACACGTCGACATCGTTGGAGAAGTTGGTCAGGATCGTGTCCATGCCCGGGCGCCAGTGGGGCAGGGCGCCGAGGTGGTAGAGGACGGGGCTGCCGAGGGAGTGGACCATGGCGGCGGCGAAGGAGCCGACGACGATCCAGAAGGGCAGCACCGTGCCCACCAGCACCAGGCCCAGGTCGGTGGCCAGGCCGAGGGGCGCCGCCGGCAGGAAGGACTCGGTGGTGCGGGTCAGGTCGATCCAGGGGATCGGCAGGAGGGCGATGGGGTCGCTGGCGATGAGCCCCGTCAGCGCCGGCAGCCCGAGGTAGACGGCGCCGAAGAGGAGGCCGATGCCCATGCCCACGGAGAACACGCGCCAGCGCCAGCCGCCGCGGCCGTCGTCGCCCTCGGCCAGGGCCGTGGCCCCCTGGGCGGCCACCGGGGCCAGGGGGAAGGGCAGGCGCTCCACGTCGGAGGTGACGCGGAAGAGGATGTAGCCGAGGGTGAACCACTCGACGCGGGAGAGCACCAGCGAGGCGGCGAGCACCGCCATCGGCGGGATCCAGGCGCGGTGCAGGAAGGTGCGCCCGGTGAACGCCTCCGAGCCCGGCGGCGGCGACACCCAGGCGGGCATCTGCTCGGCGATGCCGAAGCCGGCGGCGGCCTGGGACTGCACCAGGTACTGGTGCCAGATCAGCTGCCCGAAGGGTCCGCCGGCGAGCATGGCCCCGCCCACGGCGCCGGCCAGCCCTCCGGCGATGTAGTAGATGAGGTAGATCTCCTGGCGCGTCAGGGGCGCGAAGGAGCGTCGCGCCAGCTCCGAGAACAGGATGATCGTCACCCACTCGGCGGCGGCGCCCATGGTGACCCCGGCGATGAGGCCCATGTAGATCGCCCCCGGCATCATGATGAAGCCGACGAAGAAGGCGCCGGCCACGGTGCGCAGGGTGAAGCCCTCGGCGTAGCGCTCGGGCGGCTGCATGGCGGCGGGCTCGGCCATCAGATCCGGTATCCCTCCCCCATCTCACCCTGCCACAGGGCCACCGCCGCCCACAGCAGGCGCATGCAGACCTCGCCGAAGATCATGCCGAGAAAGAAGGGCAGGACCCGCCGGTAGGTGCGCGCGCCCCCGTAGCGCACGGCCAGCCACTTGCACAGCCAGCCGCACAGCACGGACCCCCAGACCAGCCAGCCGAAGCCGGTGCCGAAGACGAAGCCCATGGGGTGCAGGGGCCAGCGCAGGAAGTGCTGGCGCATGAGCGCCAGGAACCCGGTGAAGGCGGCGCCGCCGGCGTGGAAGGCCAGCCGCACCCAGTCGGTGGGGCCGGTGACGTTGCCGGCGTCCTTGAAGAGGTAGTTGTAGTAGCGGCCGATGCGGGCCTCGGCCCGGGCCCCGCCCTGCTCCTGCAGGGCGAAGAGGCCGTGCTCGTAGATCGTCTCCAGGGCGAAAAGGTAGCCGGCCCCCAGCCCCGCCAGCAGCCCCAGGCCCATGCCCCAGGCCAGGCGCCGCACCGACGCGCCGCTGGTCTCGGCGAGCTTCAGTCCCTCGAGCTGCAGCGCCGGCCACAGGCCGATCATGGTGAAGCCGAAGACGGCGAGGAAGGCGAAGCCCACGTAGGTGGAGTCGGCGAAGCGCCCGGCGCCGGTGCCGGCGGCGACGAAGAACAGGTAGCCGGCGAGCATGGGGGTGCCGGTCACCGGCAGGCCGCCGTCGACGCGCAGGCGCGCGAAGGCGAGGCAGACGAGCAGGATCAGCGCCAGCGCCGCCGCGCCCATGAGCGCCGGCACGCCCAAGGCCGTGGTCCACGCCCACAGGAAGGCGAAGCCCGCCGCCAGTCCCCAAGTCGCGCGGCTGCGCCAGGAGAGGGCCGCCGCCAGGGAGCGGCGCGCCGCCCACAGGCTCATGAGCCCCAGCAGCAGCAACCCGCCCCGGGCCTGGTTCATGAAGAAGGGGAAGTGCCCCGGCCAGTCGAGCCACGGCGACCCGTGGCCGGGGATGAAGTCGCCCCGGTACTCCGAGCGGCCGAGGAAGTGGCCCACCAGCAGCTGCACCCGGGTCAGCAGGTAGAAGACCCAGGTGCTGAAGGAGACCTCCACCGGCATGAGGAAGGCCACCCCCACCAGCAGCGGGTCGAAGTCGAACCAGAAGGGCGACTCGAAGCTGGCCATCGCCTTCCAGGGATCGTCGAGGAGGAAGTTGGCCAGGTTGAGGCCGGAAGGGATCTCTGGCACGTCGGGCGCGTAGTGGTGCAGCCCGTTGACGCCGAGGAGCACCACCGGCACCAGCGTCCCCCACCAGAACGGGCGCCGGCGGAAGAGGCCGCCCTCGATCAGGGCCCGGGGCATCTCCAGCAGCGGGAAGCCGAGGCGCTCGGTCTCCAGCCAGCGGCGGCGCAGCAGCCAGACGAGGCAGAAGCAGGTGAGGAAGAAGGCGCCGAAGAACGCGGTCCAGGCCGCCAGCGGCAGCAGCCACGCCCCCCAGGGCACCGCCGCCCCGCCCTCGAAGGCGCCCACCGCCGCAGGCTCGTTCGGCCCGCCGGGCACCAGCCAGCCGGGCACCACCTGCAGGAAGCGGTAGTAGGGCCCGTCGGGCCGCGCGAAGCCGCCGTAGAAGCCGGTCACCAGGGCCGGCAGGAAGCGGTGCATCATCCCCGAGGCGGTGACCGAGGCGCCCACGGCGAGAGCGGCGTAGAGCACGGCCCGGTCCCCGGGGCCGAGGAGCCGCCGGAAGAGGGCCGCCGCCGCCAGCGCCGCCAGGGGCACGGCGAGGAAGACCTGGCCGCCGGGCTGGCTCCCCGCCCCGGCCAGGTAGGGTCCGTTGAAGACCAGCTCGACCCGCTGAGCCAGCCAGGCCGCCCCGGCCGTGAGGCCGACGATGAGCAGGGCCAGCCTCATGCCGGCGCCGCCTCCGGCCCAGCCAGGCAGGGACCGCCGGCGACCAGCTCGACCCGCTGCGCCAGCCAGGCCGCCGCGGCCGTGAGGCCGACGATGAGGGCCAGCCTCATGCCGGCGCCGCCTCCGGCTCGGGGTCCGCGGCCCCCGCCCCCTCCCAGCGCGGCAGCTCCGCCGCGTAGCGCCGCCGCTCCTCGTCGTCCAGGGTCCGCCAGACCAGGAACAGCTGCCGCACATCGTCGAGGAAGGCGCGCACCACCCGCCGCCACGCCGACGGGTCGCCCTCCAGCAGCTCCAGGCGCATCTCCAGGTCGTGGAACCGCGGGTCCTGTCCCGGGCCGATCCACAGCTCGGCGCGCTGCACCACCCCCTGGTCGAAGGGGGCCAGCCAGACCCGGGCGGCGAGGCGCACCCGGTCCTCCTCCCGGCGCAGGTCGAGGGACTCCACGTAGAACCCGGCGCCGATCGACTGCTCCCGGTGCTCGGCCCAGAACCCGGCCTGGAAGGCGGCCAGCCCCAGGGCCTCGCCCCGCGGCAGGGAGAACGGCAGCGGCACCTCGAGGCGGTCCCCCGCAAAGCCGGCGGGCAGGCTCCAGCGGCGCTCGATCCCCGGGGTGCAGACGCGCCCCGCCAGGTGCGCGGGATAGAGGGCCGAGGCGGCCACCAGCAGCACCACCGAGCCGAGGGTGAGGACCGCCGCCAGGGAGGAGTAGTTCAGCTCCAGCCCGGTGAGCCATCCCTGGGATCCGAGCAGCTGGGCGGCGGTCTGGCCGAGGAGGTACCCCGCCACGGCCCCGACCACCCCCAGGGCCACGGCCTCGGCCATGAACAGCCCGCTCACGTGGGCCGGCGCCAGGCCGACGGCGTTGAAGGTGCCGATCTCGCGGGTGCGCTCCCACACGGCGCCGAGCATGGTGTTGAGGACGATGAGGGCGGCGATGAGCAGCGGCACCGCCAGCCCGGTCAGGCCCGAGACCGAGGCGGCGCCCACGGTGTTGATCAGCAGCCGCCGCCCCTCCAGGCCGGCGAAGAGGTTCAGGTCGAGGGTGCGGGCCAGCTCCTCCAGGTCGCGCCGGATCTCCTCGCGGCCGCCGGTCAGCCGGATGCTCACCGAGGTCAGGCTCCCCCCCTCCCAGCGTATGAGCGCCGCGAAGGGCAGGACCACCGTCGAGTTGCCGGGCAGGTGCGCGAAGACGAGGGGCTCCCCGCTCTCACCGCCGACCTCGGCCTCGCGGGGCTGCTGGGCCTCCGGGTCCAGCGGCGTCAACGGCTCGCCGTTGAGGTCGGCGCGGTCCAGCGCCTCCCGCGAGAGCAGCCCCGCCACGCGGAAGACCTCCCCGAAGATCCGCACCCTCGCCTCCTCCAGCCCCCCGGCGCTGATCCCCAGTGAATCGGCCAGGTTCACCGGCAGCAGGCAGGCGTCCTCCTCCCCCCGGCGCAGCCAGCGTCCAGCGGTCAGCCCCGGGCCGAGGAGTGCCTCGTCGCCAGCGGTGAGTCCGGCGAACCCCAGGACCCCGACGGCCCGGTCCTCCTCCCCCCGGCGCAGCCAGTGCCCGGCGGTCAGCCCCGGGCCGAGCAGCACCCCATCGCCCGCGGCGAGACCGGCAAAGCCCTGGACCCCGACGGCCCGGTCCTCCTCCCCCTGCCGCTCGACACGGAAGGCAGCCCCCGGCGAGGAGGCCGTCATCCAGGCCCGCGGCGAGACCCGCTCCTCGCCGAACCAGTCGCGCAGCAGGCGCCAGCCCTCCAGCTCCATCGTCTTCCACCCCGGCATGCGCACGAGGGCGCCGTCGTACGCGGCCCCGGGTCCGACGTCGATCCAGTTGGTGCGCAGGGAATCGCGGATCGAGGTGAAGGAGAGGACCGAGAAGGTCAGCATCACCAGGGTGGCGCAGGTCAGACCGGTGCGCCACGGCCGGCGCCGCATCTGCGCCAGGCCCACGGCGACCGACGCCAGCACCGCCCCCGAGCGCCGCACCCCCGCGCGCGCCCGCCGCCCCCCCGCCAGCTCGCGCAGCTCGCGGTTGAGCCGCCCCACGCCGAGAGCGGCCACCAGGATCCCGAGGGAGAGGGTGACGAACCCGAGGAGGATGATCACCGGCGAGATCGACAGCTCGAAGGCCGGGTGCAGGTAGCGCAGGGCGACGAAGCCGAGGAGGAAGAGGACGAAGTAGCCCGCCACCTGGCGGCGCAGGCCGACGAAGCCGAAGAGCAGGCGCTCGGCGAAGTGGGCGAAGGGGATGAGCGCCGCCAGCAGGAAGAGGGCGCCCTGCACGACGCCGGAGCGCGTGCCCTCGACCTCGCGGTAGGCCGCCGCCGCCAGGGCCCAGGCGCGGCGGCCGCGGTCGACGAACTCGCGGTGCCTCCAGGCGAGGCGGGCCACCCCGGCTTCCTCGAGAAGCTCGCCGGAGCGCTCGTGGAAGGCGGCGAGCCGGGCGTTGCGCACCCCGTGTCGCAGCAGGCCCTCGATGCGCTCGCCGTTGAGGCCGTGCATGTCGGCGGCCACCCGGTGGGCCGTCTCCGGCAGCCGTCCCAGCTCAGCGGCGTACCCCTCGCCGCCGGGGGTCTCCGGTGAGCCGTTGACCAGCAGCAGCCGGCGGCCCAGGCCGTAGCGGCCGGTGGACATGACCGCCTTGAAGCGCGTCCCCGGCGGCGCGAAGAGCACCCCCACCGGCTCGGTCCAGGAGCCGACGCGGTTGCGGTAACCGAAGAGCTCCATCTCCGGCGCCGTCAGGGGCAGGCAGGCGCCGAAGACCGGGGGCTCGGCCTCCAGGGCCGCGTCGATCACCCGCAGCCGCTCGGGGGTGATCAGGTTGCGCGGGTCGAAGAGGGAGAACAGGGCCGTCCCCTTGAGCGGGGCCGTGACGATCTGCACCTCCTCTTCCTCGCCGTCCATGGTCACGGTGAGGGCCCGCCGCGGCAGCCGGCGCTCGCCGTTGACGCCCCAGTCGGGGGCCTGGGTCACGGCTCCCGTCTCCGCGTCCACCCCGTAGGCCTCCAGGCGCACCGGCTGGGTGTAGATGATGCCCGACTCCAGCCCCGGGATGCGGTAGCGGCCCGAGTCGCCGGCCACCGCCCAGAAGTCGGGCCGCACCCCGGCCAGGGTCGGCTGCCGCAGTCGCACCCGCACCAGGGCCCCCGCCGTGGGCTGGTCGGGCAGGTAGCTGCGGGGCCCGTAGTGGACGACCTCGCCGTGGACGGTGCCGAAGGCGTCGTCGCCCCAGTCCCAGTCGGGCAGCTGCGGGTCCCCGGCCAGGCCCTCCAGCAGGTGGGCGAGCAGGTCCACCTGGCGCGCCAGCCCGGCCCAGTCCACCTGCTCAGGCAGGTCCGTGGGCGAGTCGAACCCGGCGCGGCTGTCGTTGACGGTGACGAAGGCCAGGGACGGGCAGCCGGCGAGGGCGGCGACCGAGGCGTCGAGGGGCACGGTCAGCGCCAGGCCGCCGAGACCCTGGCGGGACAGGTCCGGCTTGAGCCCGTTCACCAGCAGGGGCGCGCCCCCCGCGGCCGAGTCCTCGTACGCGGCGGCCAGCTCCAGGACCCGCGCGGTGACCGGGGGCACCAGCAGCGAGGTGCGGTAGGGGTCCCGCGGCCGGAACACCCCCATGCGCGAGCTGCGCGCCGACAGGTCGAGGCCGGCGAGGAAGCGCAGGTCGAGGCCGGAGAGCCGCCGCAGCAGGGGCGAGTCCTCCGTCGGGTCCTCGCGCCGGCCGGCGGCCTGCAGCAGCAGGGGCGTGAAGTGGCGCATGCCGGCCATGCCCTGGAAGTGGCCCGCCGTCCACAGGAGCACCAACGTGCGCGCCGGCGGTTGCGCCGCCAGGCGCCGGGCCAGCTCCAGCAGGGCCGCGGCGCTGGAGGCCTGCTCCGCCCCCGGGGACAGGGCCGGCACCGGCGAGACGGCGTCGTAGTACGCGGTGAGCAGGACCGCCTCCCCGCGCAGCGCCGGGTCCCGCCCCTCGACGACGGCCACCAGGTTCCGGCCGGTGGCCTGGCGCCAGGTCATGCGGCCGGAGAGGCGGACCTGCGCTCCCTCGCGGGCGAGCTGCCGGAGGCGGTCGGCCGCGGGCGCCGGCGCGTAGAGCCGCGGCAGGTCGGCGGGCACGTCGAGGAACTTCAGCTCCGCCTCCTTGCGGTGGGCCCCCGGCGACTCCAGCAGCACCACGGCCGCCGCCCCCAGGTCGAAGGCATCGACCCAGGCGCGGCCGGATTCGTAGTCGAGCAGGACGATGCGCCCGGCCACCGGCTGGCCTTCGAGGCCGCGGCCGTCGCCGCCGTCGACCAGAGGACCTTCCAGGCCGCCGGCAGGCAGGGTCGGCGTCCGCGCCAAGTTGGGCCACACCCCGTAGAGCCTCAGCGACTCGCCACCGGCCTGGAGGTGGAACCCCTCGTCCACCGGCACCGGCACGGGGAACTCATGGCGGTAGATCTCGGCGATGCCCATGGTCTCCAGCTCGGCGGTGAGCCAGTCCGCGGCCTCGGCGATCCCGGGATAGCCGGTCATCCGCGACTCGGGGGCGGAGAGGGCGGTGACGGTGCGGCGGAGGCTGTCCTCCAGACCCGGCGCAGGCGTGGGGTCCGCGGGAGAGGGGGCGGCCAGCAGGAGGGGGAGGAGGAGCGGGGGGAGGGCGGAGGTCCAGGGTTGCATGGGAAGTAGGTACAGCTATACCTGTCGTCTCGTGGCTATACTTGTACGATCGTAGTCTAAGCGAAACGCGGTCTGCCTCGGGAACAGGGCGACACTCGGAGAGACGACCGGTGTGCGATGACCAGCAGTAGCGGGATCACCGGCCAGGACGCCCTCATGCGCAGACGCAGACTCCCCATCGGCATTCAGACCTTCCGCGAGATCCGCGAGCAGGACTGCTATTACGTCGACAAGACCACCTTCATCCGGCGGCTTCTCGACGAGGGCAAGCACTACTTCCTGTCGCGGCCTCGGCGCTTCGGCAAGAGCCTGTTCCTCGACACCTGCAAGGAACTGTTCGAGGGCAACAAGACCCTCTTCGAGGGGCTGCACATCCACGATCACTGGGACTGGTCCCTTCGTCACCCCGTCCTGCGCCTGAGCTTCGGTGGCGGCAACTTCACGGAGCCGGGCTCCCTGCAGGACAACCTGATGGATCAGTTGACCGCCATCGAGCGCCGGGAGGGGCTGGTTTCCGAGTACGCCACGGCGCCCCGGCGTCTCGCCTCTCTGCTGGAGGCCCTGCACGCCCAGGCCGGACAACCGGCGGCGGTGCTGATCGACGAGTACGACAAGCCGATCCTCGACGCCCTGGAGACGCCGGAAGTCGCCCGGGCCAACCGCGACTTCCTCCGCGGCCTCTACTCGACGATCAAGGACAGCGACGCCGACATCCGCTTCAGCTTCATGACCGGCGTGAGCAAGCTCTCCAAAGTGAGCCTGTTCTCCGGGCTCAACAACCTCATCGACATCACCCTCGACTCGAAATACTCGGCTATCTGTGGCTATACCGAGGGGGATCTGGATGACGTGTTCGCGCCGGAGCTCCCGGACCTCGACCGGGACGAAATCCGCGCCTGGTACAACGGCTACAGCTGGCTCGGCGAGGAGAAGGTCTACAACCCCTTCGACATTCTGCTGCTGTTTCGCAACCGCGAGTTCGAGGCATGGTGGTTCGAGACCGGCACGCCGGCGTTCCTGGTCGAGACCCTTTTCAAGCGCCGGGTGAGTTCCCTGTCCCTGGACAACATGCTGGGCAGCAGCGATCTGCTGTCGACCTTCGACGTCGATCACATCGCGACGGAGGCGCTGCTGTTTCAGACCGGCTACCTCACGATTCGCCGCACCGAGCGGCGCAGGACAAGGACATACTACCGGCTGGGCTACCCGAACCTGGAGGTGCGGCAAAGCCTGAACGAGAGCCTGCTGAAGCACCTGACGGGAAACCCGCAGCAGGAGGTGGAGCACAGCGCCGAGCTCCACGACTTGCTGCTCGCCAACGACTTCGCCGGGCTGGAAGCCCTGTTCCACGCCTTCTTCGCCAGCATCCCCTACGAGTGGTACACCAGCAACGACATCGCCAACTACGAGGGCTACTACGCCAGCGTGTTCTACTCGTACTTCGCGGCCGTGGGCCTGGACATCACCGTCGAGGACAGCAGCAGCCACGGCCGCCTGGACATGGCGGTCCGCTTCAACGGCAACGTCTACCTCTTCGAGTTCAAGGTGGTCGAGATGGCGCCCGAAGGCGCGGCCATGGCGCAGTTGAAGGAGCGGCGCTATGCCGACAAGTACCGGGGCCTGGGCGAGCCGATTCACCTCGTCGCCGTGGAGTTCAGCAGAGATACCCGCAACCTGACGGCCTTCGACGTCGAGCGGGCCTGAGGACCCGGGGATCACTCAGCCGGCCTGAACACTCCCAGGCGCGAGCTGCGCGCCGACAGGTCCCGGCCGGCGGCCTGCACTGCCGTCGCGCCTCCTCCAGGTGAACCTCGGCGATTGCCTCACTCTGAGAAGAAATTAACTTGAGTTGAACTTGAAGGGGGGGATCGCAATGGCAGAGATCATCAGTGCCAAGCAACTCCGAGAGCGCCTGCAGGAAGTGGTAATGAAAGTTCGGCACGGGGAGCGATTCACCGTTCTCTACCGCAGTCGTCCCGCCTTCGACATTGTCCCGGTTGGGAGTCCACCGACCGACAAGACGCCCCTGGAATCGGATTCGCTCTACCAGGCGCCAGCCGTCGGTGCGTCGGGGTCGGGGGATGCCGCCGCCCGTCATGACGAGATCCTGACGTTGGACCACCACTTCCGCCAGGATCACTGAATCGGGGACGCCGTGAGCGGCGGACAGACCTCCGGCCGGCCCGTGCCCGAAGACGTCCTCGCGCCCTTCACTCAGCCGGCTGCTTCGCCTCCAGCGCGTACAGCGGAACGCCGCCCAGGTGACGCCCGTCCACCCTCACGACGAACTCGTACGCTCCCGCCTTCGGCAAAGGCAGGTTCTGGATGTTCATGACCGCCTCGGCGAAGGGGGGCTGGCCCTGGAGCAGGCTCGCCTTGTCGAGCCGGAACTCCGCCTTCACCGGCTTTCCGACGGGCTTGTAGTCGGCGTCGACGAAGACCAGCTCGATCTCGTGCGAACCGGTCTCCGAAGCGTCTCCCTCGATCCGGACGAGCAGGGAGAGACTGGGGTGGAGGCAGGGGAACTTCCCGGCGTGGATCGCCTGGAAGGTCCCGATGATATTCTTCTTGCCCTGCGGCCCCGGAGCCACCGAGTCGGCCAGCAGGCCGTATCTGAGATTCATGACCGGTTCCCGCGATGTCGGGGAGGAGCGACATGACGGACCATCGAGGATCGGGGGACGCCGCGCAAGGCCCCCGCATGATCAGCAACGACGACGGCTGGCTGGTATCCAACGGCGACGTGGAGGCCACGCCGGCGGCGATCCAGGAGCACATGGTCGGCACCTACGCGGGCTCCCCCGTCGACGCCGTGAGCTGGTGCGTGGGCAACCGCGAGGTATACAACCACGAGACCGAGGTGGGCGAGCGCTTCGGCGAGGGCTGGGACCACCTTGAGGGGCCGGACGCGGTGCGCAAGGCCAACCGCGAGCGGCTCATCGAGGCCGCCGGAGGCCCCCTCACCGAGATCACCCGCCAGTTCCACGAGGCGGGGATGGGGCTGCTGGCCTCGGTGCGCATGAACAGCCACTACGTGGCCGAGTACGCGTCGCCGGGGTTCGGCGAGTTCCGCCGGCGCCACGCCGACTGCCTCATCGGCCGGCCCGACGAGCACATCCCCGCCCCGAGCGTGGAGCACGCCATCCACCGCGGCGTCGACTACAGGTTCCCGGCCGTGCGCGAGCACTTGGAGGACGTCGTCTGCGAGCTGTTCGAGCGCTTCGACGTGGACGGCGTCGAGCTCGACTACATGCGCCACCCGGCCTTCTTCCGGGTCGACGAGGGCCTGGCCTGCGGCTACCTGATGACCGACTTCCTGCGCCGCATCCGCCGCCGCCTCGAGACCGAGTCGTCCCGCCGCGGCCGGCCGGTGGAGCTGCTGGTGCGGGTCCCCCCGAGCCTGGCCGACTCCCGCCGCCTCGGCCTGGACGCGGAGCGCTGGATCGGCGACGGCCTCGTCGACTCGGTGGTGGCCGGGGGCGGGTTCACCCCCTTCGAGATGCCCATCCCCGAGTTCGTCGCCGCCGCCGAGGGCACGGACTGCCGCGTCTACGGCTGCCTCGAGGCCCTGCGCCCGTGCGTCGACGAGCGCGTGCTGCGGGCCCTGGCGGCGCGCTACTGGGACGCCGGCGTGGACGGCCTCTACCTGTTCAACTACTACAGCGCCAGCCAGGAGTGGAAGCAGCGCGTCCTCGGCGAGCTCGCCGACCGCGAGGGGCTGCGGCGGCGCGGCAAGCGCTACCAGCTCGACCACTGCCTCGGCGGCAAGGAGGGACACGGCGGCGCCTTCAACCACGCCCACCCCCTGTTGTCGCTGCCCGTCGTCCTGGAGGAGACCCTGCCCGGCGGGGGCGGCGAGCTGACCCTGGAGATCACCGACGACGCCGAGGCCGCTTCGGCCGCCGGCGAGCTGGACCGCTGTGTCCTCGGCCTCGGGCTGGATGGGCTGGCCGAGGGCGACGCGCTGGAGGTCGAGTGGAACGGGCGGCTGCTGCCGTGGCCGGAGGCCCGCGTCTCCCGCGACGGCTGGCCCGTGGCGGTCTTCGCCGGAGGCCCCTTCGAGACGACGGTCGGTTCCGTCACCGAGGCGGGCACCCTCGTCGAGCTGGACGCCGGGAAGCCCCTCCCCCGCCGGGGCGAGAACCGGCTGCGCGTCCGGCTGGTGCGAAGGCCGGACTCCCCGCAGCGGTCCGTGGTGCTCAAGGCGGTGTACCTCGACGTCGAATACCGCGAGAAGGCGTGACGGATCCGCCCGTTGACAGGGAGCGAAAGCGCCGGGTACATTCGCCGAAAGCGAACGGATGTTCCGGCTTCGTGGGGGCGACTTGGCTTCGACGGGGGTGGAGAATTCGAGAGCGCGTGCCGAGGTCCCCGACAACCTCGTTAATCCTCGGGAACTCTTACAAACGCCGACGATAACTCGTACGCGTTGGCCGCCTGAGCAATCAGGTAGCCCGTCGGGGCCGGTGGAGCCTGCGCCGCTGGTCTCGACGACATCTCAGCAGGCTGGTCGGCGGCGCCCGTCCCTGCGCCGCCGGCGAGACCTTCGGGACTGGTCCTATCCGGATCCTGTCGATCGGAACCGGTGTGGACGAGACGGCAACAGAGTAGATCGACTACGCACGTAGGGGTTTCGAAGGACTCACTTTCGGACGCGGGTTCGATTCCCGCCGCCTCCACCAGATAACCAATGCAGTGGACAGAAGAAGTAGCTATGTCGCACACCGAAGCTGAGAAACGCCTGGTACTTGCCAAGAAGCACCTGGAACGAGTTCTCGTTGCTTGGGATGACCCTACCGATTGGGCAGACCTTTCACTATATGGGTTCTATTGTCTGGAAGCCTCCATTGTCGCGGCAGCGTTGAAAGTGGGCGTGGAGCCCAGTAGATCTCACCCAGGGAAAGCCAAAGCGGCGCATTCTCTTCAATCTCACGGTCTGCCCGATGTTGCCGATTTGCTTTCCGATCTCAATATGGCTCGCAAGGCCGCCGCCTATGGTGATGTAGACTTTCCGGAGTTGGATGCAGAGGACCTGGCTGCCAGAATTGAGGAGTATGTCGAAGCTGTTGCTACCTTACTTGCAGACGAGTCAGACGAGTCAGGCGAGTCAACTGATGCATGATACGCGCCAGGACCCATCTGACGTGCTCAGGACAATTGACAAATGGCCCAGTATGCCTGCCAAGGCGTGGGTTCAGAAATTCCTTCAGACGTGGTGTCAGAGACCTGACATCTGGGCAATTGTCATCCTCGGGTCCATAGCTCGCCGGCAGGCCAAGCACAGTTTCGATGTCGACTTGCTGGTCATTCACGAGAGCGAGAGACCGGACTATGGCCTCCCACCTCTCGATGTCGATATTCGGTCCTATCGCCAAGAGGATATAGAAGGCCTTGTTCTGGAGGGACATGAACTTCTGTGTTGGACAATCCGGTTTGGAAGAGTCTTGTATGAGAGAGACTCATACTGGAGGACCCTTTGCGACATCTGGCAGGATCGACTGCCCTTCCCGTCGGCCAGAGTAGCGGACCAACGTGCGGCAAGAGCGAAGCAGATTCTCAATGATCTCAGGGTGATTGGTGACGAAGATGCCGCCGAGGAGCAGTACATTA
>JAJDTN010000300.1 GCA_022827165.1 Candidatus Latescibacterota bacterium | reverse complement strand
GGTCGAGGAGCAGGTTGAGGATCTGGGCGCGCACCGAGACGTCGAGGGCGGAGACCGGCTCGTCGAGCATGAGCAGCCGCGGCTTGAGGGCCAGGGCCCGGGCGATGCCGATGCGCTGGCGCTGGCCGCCGCTGAAGGCGTGGGGATAGCGGTTCATGTGGGCCGCGTTCAGGCCCACGCGCTCCAGCAGGCCCGCCACCTGGTCGGTGAGCTCGCTGCCGCCGATGCGCCCGCGGATGACGAGGGGCTCGGCGACGATGTCGCGCACCGTCATGCGCGGGTCGAGGGCGGAGTAGGGGTTCTGGAAGACGTACTGCATCTGGGACCGCAGCACCTTCAGGCCCTCGGTGTCGAGGCTCCGGACGTCCATCCAGCCCTCCGGGCCCTGGTACTCCACCGTTCCCGCCGTCGGCTCGATGGCGCGGATGACGCTGCGGATTGTCGTCGTCTTGCCGCAGCCGCTCTCGCCGGCCAGGCCGAGGATCTCTCCCCGGCGGACGTCGAGGTCGACGCCGTCCACGGCCTTGACCGCCCCGACGGGCCGGCGGATCAGCCCCTTGAGGACGGGGAAGTGGGTCTTCAGCCCCCGGACCTTCAGGATGAGGTCAGGATCGGACATCAGGCTCCGGCCTCTCCGGTGCGGTAGCATCGGGCCCCGTGGCCGTCGCCGACGGCCACCGCGGGGACCGGCTGCGGGCGGTCGCAGAGGCCCTCCTCGAACAGATCGCACCGGGGGCCGAAGGCGCACCCCGGCGGCACCTGCCGCGGATCGGGCACCGTCCCCCGGATCGCCGGGAAGCGCTCCTTGTGCCGCTGCCCCGGCTGGGGGATGCTTCGCAGCAGCCCCTGGGTGTAGGGGTGGGCCGGCGCCTCGAAGATGCGCTCCACCGGACCTTCCTCGACGATGCGGCCCATGTACATCACGTTCACCCGCGAGCAGAAGCCGGCGACGACGCCGAGGTCGTGGGTGATGAGCAGCACCGCCAGGTCGAGGGAGGCGCGCAGCTGCCCCAGCAGCTCCATGAGCTGCGCCTGGATGGTCACGTCCAGGGCCGTGGTGGGCTCGTCGGCGATGAGCAGGGCCGGCCGGCAGGCCAGGGCCATGGCGATCATCACCCGCTGCAGCTGCCCCCCCGAGAGGTTGTGCGGGTAGAGGCGCGCCACCCGGGCCGGCTCCGGGATCCCCACCTGCTCCAGCAGCTCCTCGGCCTCGGCGTGGGCCCGGGCGCGGCTCTTGTCCTGGTGCAGCCAGATCACCTCGGCCACCTGGTGGCCGACGCTGAAGACCGGCGACAGCGAGCTCATCGGCTCCTGGAAGACCATGGCCACGTCGTTGCCGCGGATCTCCTGGAGGCGCCGGCTCCCCGGGTCGAGGCCGGCCAGGTCGGTGGGCGGAACCCCCCGCGGCTGGTGCAGGCGGATCGAGCCGGCCAGCCGGGCCGGGGGCTCGCGCAGCAGCCGCAGCACGCTCATGGCGGTGACGCTCTTGCCGGAGCCGCTCTCGCCCACGAGACCGACGGCCTCGCCGCGGTGGACGACCAGGTCGACGCCCTGGATCACGTCGACGCCGCCGTCGAGGGTGTCGAAGGAGAGGTTCAGGTCCTCGATCTCGAGGACGACCTCGCGCTCGGGGGCGTCGGTCATGTCAGTCGGTGTACGGGTCGGCGGCGTCGCGGAAGGCGTCGCCGAGGAAGTTGAAGCAGAGGACGACGACGACGATGAACAGCGCCGGCGTCAGCAGCCAGGGGTGGAAGTAGAGGGTGGTGAGGTTGCGGCCGTCCTGGAGCAGCACGCCCCAGCTGGTCATGGGGGGGCGGATGCCCAGGTTGAGGAAGGATAGGGCGCTCTCGGCGAGGATCATGGTGGGCACGGCGATGGTGGCGACGACGATGATCTCGCCCATGACGCCCGGGATCAGGTGGCGGAAGATGATGCGCTTGCGGCTCGCCCCCATGAGCTCGGCGGCGGCGACGAACTCCTCGCTGCGCAGGGACAGGACCTTGCCGCGGACGATGCGGGCCAGCGACGTCCAGCCGAGGAGCGACAGGATCAGGGTGATCATGAAGTAGCTGGTCACCTGGTCGATGTCCGGGGGGATCGCCGCCGACAGGGCCATCCAAAGGGGGATCTGCGGGAAGGCGCGCAGCATCTCCACCGTGCGCTGCAGCAGCTCGTCGATCCAGCCGCCGAAGTAGCCCGAGGTGACCCCGAGGACGGCGCCGAGGAGGACGCTGATGGTGACCCCCACGAGGCCGATGGTCAGCGAGATCCGGGCGCCGTAGAGGATCCGCGAGAGCAGGTCCCGCCCCTGGCGGTCGGTGCCGAGGAGGAACAGCCCCTCGCCCGGCGGGGCGTCGACGCCGAAGAGGTGCAGGGTTGTCCTCACGCCCAGGAAGGAGTGCTCGTCGCCGCGGACGAAGAGGCGGAAGGGATGGATGCGCTCCCGGTCGGGCGCGTAGAGGGTGCGGCCGCTGCGCTCGTCGATGCTGGTCTTCAGGCCGTAGGCGAAGGGCGGCCAGTGGAAGCCCGCGTCGGTGAACAGGTGCAGGCCCTGGGGCGGCACGTAGGCCCGCCGGGCGAAGCGGTGGTCGGGTCCGTAGGGGGCCAGGAACCCGGAGAGCAGGGTCACCAGGTAGAGGAGGCCGAGGACGACGCCCGAGGCGAGGGCCACCCGGTTCCGGCGGAACCCGACCCAGGCGAGCTTCCACTGCCCCGCCGTGGACAGGCTGTCGCGGGCCTCACTCAAGGCGGATCCGCGGGTCGACGAGGGCCAGGAGGATGTCGGCCACCAGGTTGCCCAGCAGCAGCAGCACCGCCAGCAGCATGAGGAAGGTGCCGGCCAGGTACATGTCC
>JAJDTN010000035.1 GCA_022827165.1 Candidatus Latescibacterota bacterium | reverse complement strand
TGTGTGCAGCCGGGGGCCCGCGTTCAAGGGGCCCCGGCTCCATGAGGGATCTCCGTGGACCTCGTCCGCATGTGCGATCGACTCTTCAACAAGCGGGGATACAGGTGGCCCCTGGTCCTGCTGCAGGCCCTGGGTCTTGCGGCCTGCGGACCGAGTCTCGACGACCTGGTCGAGCAGCTCGAGGATCCCGAGGAGCGGGAATCGGCGCGCCAGGAGCTGCTGCTGGCCACCGACCGCGCCGTGACGCCGCTGCTGGCCGCCCTGGAGGACCCCGCCCGGGACGCGGCCCGGCCCCACCTGGTCGACGTCATGCTGAGCCTGATGACGCGGGTCGGGGACGGACGCATCGTGCCCCGTCTGGAGCAACACCTGCTCACCGACGGCGACCCCGAGGTCCGCGCGCGCATCGCCCGGGGGCTGGGGGTTCAGGGGCGCGTCGAGGCCGCGGGCGCCCTCGTGCAGGCCCTGGAGACGGAGTCGGATGCTTCGGTTCTGTATGAGTGCCTCCTGGCCCTGGACCGTCTCGACGGACTGGACGAGACCCTGGAGGAGCGCGCCCGCGCCTCGGCGCTGAGGCTGGCGGGGTCCGCCCACATCGGGACCCGGATGGAGGCGCGGATTCGACTCGCCGGCGCCGTGGACGAGCTGTTGGACGCCGCCCGCAAGGCCGAGCTGGAAGCCGACCTGGTCCTGGCGCTGGATCTCTACCGCCAGGCCGTCGCCGCCTGGCCCGGCGGCAAGCGGGCCAACTACCGGCTGGGCCGGCACCTCTACGACAACGGCCGGACGGACGAAGGCCTGGAGTGCCTGCGGCGGCACGGCATGCTCCTGGACATTCCCCGGTTGCGGTCGGAGCCGCGCATCGACGGACGGCTCGACGAGAGCGTGTGGGCGGAGGCGGCGCGCGCCGACACCTTCTACCAGTTCAGCCGCGGCCACAACGCCGCCGTGGCCTCCGATCTGCGGACCGAGTTCCTCGTGGGCTACACGTCCGAGGCTCTCTTCATCGGCTTCCGGGGGTTCGACGCCCATCCCGACAGCATCGTCGTCGGGGATCACGGTCACGACGGGGCGATCTGGCGGGATGACATGGTGGAGCTCTTCATCGACGCGAACCTCGACCGGATGAACTACGTGCACACCGGGGTCAATTCGATGGGGGTGGTATCGGACAGGTACCTCGTCAAGAGCGACCGGTCCGTCCGTGACGAGGAAAGGGCCTGGGACGCCGACGGCGAGGCCGCCGCCCACGTGGGGGAGGACCTGTGGTCGCTCGAATACCGGCTGGAGTTCGGCCAGCCGCAGTTTCCCCGGCCGAAGCCCGGGACGGTCTGGGGGTTCAACTTCATACGGACCTTCCGCGGGCGCGAGTACACGCAGTGGGTCCGCACCTTCGGGTCCGACGCCCACAATCCGGACGACTTCGGCCTGCTGCTGTTCCGCTGAGACGGGCCGGGCCTTGCGGCGGCCGCCGGACGCGATTTCGACCGAGGAGGAACCGACGAAGTGGACTCCGCCGAGAGAGTGAGGATCCGGGTAGAGGCCGCCTTCGAGCGGCGCGAGGGCCGCAAGCTGACCCGCCGTGAGCGGGAATTCGTCACCGCCGCCGCCCACGACGCGAGCGACGACAGCCACGCCGAGTGCGACGTGCCCCGGATGAGGTCGCTGCTGAAGGAGGACCCCTCTCTGCTCACCACCGTCGGACCGCTGGCTCTGGTGCCGGCCACCGTCTACCACGGGACCCACGACGCGGTGCGGTTCCTGCTGGAGCAGGGCGTCGACGAGCTGTACGACTGCCAGACCGGGATGGACCGCCGGCAAGAGTACCACCCGGTCTTCCGGGCCTTCGCCAACGGCAACCTGCAGTCCCTTCGGACGCTCTTCGACGCCGGGGTCTCGAACGCCAACGTGGTCAACGCCAAGCCCCGGGGCATCCCCGGCCGCGCGACCCTGCTCTACGGGTGCGTCGGCAAGCCGCGCGAGGTGGCGGAGTTCATCCTCGAGTACGGGGGCGATCCGGAAGCCGAGATGACCGGCAACGGCGAGCGTGGCCGGACGGTGCTGCAGGACGCGGTGGCGCCGCCCTTCGACGGCGCCTTCGCCCCCTGGCACAATCCGGAGCTGTGGAGCCGGCGGATGGGCTTCGCCGAGTTCCTGCTGGAGCGCGGGGCGTACTACGACATCTTCTCCGCCTGCGGCCGGGACGACCTGGCCCGTGCGAGGGAACTGGTGGAGAGCGGCGAGGCGGCGGTCACGGACCGCCACGAGGCCGGCATGACGCCGCTCCACTGGGCGGTGCGGGGCGATGCCGGGCGCTGCGCGGCGTGGCTGCTGGCGGAGGGAGCCGAGGTCGATGCCGTCACCGAAACCGACCGCACGCCGCTGCATCTGGCCGCCGAGTGGGGACTCACGGAGATGATCTGGCTGCTGGCCGCCCGCGGCGCCGACCTGGACTGGCCCGACTCGAAGGGGCGCACGCCGCTGCACAGGTCGACCTACACGGGCCAGGTCGAGGCGGCGGAGATCCTGATCGTCCTCGGGGCCGACACCTCGATCGAGACGCCCGCGGGCCGGACGGCGATGCAGCTGGCGAGGTTCGGGTGCAGGTTCCTGAAGGAGGCGCCGTGAGGGACGCGGATGCGGCCTTCTCCCACGCCGAGCGGGCCACCTGGTTCGCCGCCGTGAGGGATCTCGACCTGGACGCCCTGCGCGCCTGTCTCGAGGCCAATCCCGCCCTGACCGAGGCCCGCGTCAGCGACAAGGCGATGAATCTCCGCGGCCGGGCCTTCGAGACGGAGTTGCGCGAGCCCCTGACGGAGCAGACCTCGACGGCCCTCCACCTGGCGGCCAACAGTTTCCTCGACCCGCGTGGCGAGCCGCCGCGGAGCGTGGAGGTGGTCCGCCTCCTCCTGGAGCACGGCGCCGATCCCGATGCCATGGGCCACAACGTCAACACGGGCCACTGCGCGCCGATCGTCATCGCCGCCTGGGAGGGCGGTCCGGAGAAGATGCGTCTGCTGCTGGAGGCGGGCGCCGATGTGACCGGCGATCAGGGCACGGCGGCCCTGATGCAGGCGGCGAACCACGGGCGGACGGACCGGGTCGACCTGCTCGTGCAGCACGGAGCGGCGGCGACGCCCTGGATGCTCGTCCGCGCCGGGTTGACCGATCGTGTGATCGCGCTGGTGGACGAGGATCCCGGGCTCCTCCAGCGCCGGGACGAGCGGGGCTGCACGCTCATGCTGGCAGGGGCGGAGCAGTTGAAGCGGAACGCCCGCGAAGGCATGCGGGAGACCGGCCGGGTGCTGGTGGAAGCCCTCATCGAGCGCGGCCTCGAGGTCGACGTGTTCACCGCGGCGGCTCTGAATGACGTGTCCCGGCTCAGGGCGCTTCTGCAGGCCGCCCCGTCCCGCGCCAACGAGCGGCTCGGGGACGGCAGGACTCCCGTCGACTTCGCCGTCGCCGTCGGCAGCCACGGCACCCTGGGGCTGCTGCTTGCCGCCGGCGCCGACCCGAACGCCGGCGACGCCCTCTCCCGGGCCGCGGGCAGGGACGACACCGAGTCCTGCCGTCTGCTCGTCGAGCACGGCGCGGAAGTCACGGACAAGGCGGTCCTCGCCGCCGCCTGGCGCAACCGGGTGCCGGCCTGCCTGAATCTGATCCTGGCCCACGGCGGCAATCCCGACGCCATCGGCGGGCGCGCGGCCCTGCACTGGGTGGCGGCGGAGAACCCGCAGTCGGTGCAACTGCTGATCGACGCCGGCGCGGACCCGAACGTGCGCGCACCGGAGGCGATGGACAACACGCCGCTCCATCACGCGCGCAGAAACTTGGAGAGCACGCGGCGGCTTCTGGCGGCCGGCGCCGATCCAACCCTGGGGAATGCCAACGGCGACACGCCGCTGGACCTGGCGGAGCGGGAAGGCGCCGGGGACGTGGCCATTCTGCTCCGCAGACACCTGGACGGCCTCGACCGGTAGCGCCGCCATCGGGTTCAGCTTTCGCGGGGCCTCGGATTGCCCTGCTCCGGGGGACACAGGACGGCCTCGACCGGTAGCACCGGGCATCGGGCCAGCCTTCGGATTTTCCCCCTGCTCCGGGGGACGCATGGACGGCCTCGACCGGAAGTCCGCAATCAGGTTGCCGCGCCCGCCGGACCTCGGAGTGCTCCCGACCTGCGTACCCGCCGATCACCCTCGGGCGTTGGGAAACCCTATTTCTGCGTGGGCACCCGACGCGACCAGTCCTGCCCGTCGACCCACTGCTGCTGCTCGCGGGCCATCTGCTGGGCCTTCTCGTAGTAGCGGGGGTTGGCCGACAGGGGGTGGTTGGCGCGGACCGCTCCCTCGGGAAAGAGGTACCAGTCTTCGCGGTCGACGCGGTAGCCGCGGATGTGGGCGCGGGGGGCGTCGTCGGTGACGTAGTTGACCACGTAGAGGGCGCCGTCGGGCAGCTGCACCCATCCCGAGTAGCCGCTGTCGGCCGACAGGGCGCGGTCGTTGTCGAGAAAGGCGAAGCGCGCCCCGGTATCGCCCTGGTACTGCTCCGGGTCGGCCGGCGCGTCCGCCCGTTCGGGGGCGCCGCGCAGGGCCTCGGCCGGGGTCTCCACGTAGAGGCCGAGGGAGGTGGAGAGGCCGCAGGAAACCCGGTAGGTGACGGCCACCTCGCCAGACCGCAGGCGGCCCACCGAGGGGCGGCCGAGGCAGTGCATCATGTGGGTGCGCACCGGCGTCGACCAGGTACGGCCGCCGTCCCGGGAGAAGCTCTTCCAGCCGCTCAACCCCTCGCCGTCCTCGCGCAGGTAGCAGATCAGGGTGCCGTCGTCCATCTCGGCGAAGTCCCCCTCGTTCAGGCGCCAGGGGCGCCCGGTCCAGGGCGACCCCTCGGGATCCGGGATCTTGAAGGGGCCGTCCCAGGTGCGGCCCTGGTCGCCCGACAGGAAGCAGGTCGGCACCTCCAGGTAGTCCTCCATCCCCTTGGGACCCGGCCACTGCTCGGTGACGCCGATGATCAGGCTGCCGTCGGACAGCTCCTTGATCGAGGGGACGATGCCCTCGCTGAGGCCGGTCTCCTCCGGCCCCTCCCAGGTGGCCCCGTGGTCGCGGCTGCGCAGCAGCAGGTTCATGCACGGACGCGGCTCCAGGTACTCGTCGAAGGTCTCCCTCAGCAGCAGGTCGACGACGAGCAGAAGGGTGCCGTCGCCGCAGGCGGCGATGCGCGAGCAGTTGAGCCGGCCCAGCCCCCGGGCCGTCTCCTCCTCGGTGCGCTCAACCACCACCTGGCGGGGGCCCCAGGTGAGGCCGCGGTCGAAGCTGCGCCGCACGATGACGCGCGAGAACGGGCGGGAGCTGTGGCCCATGCTCTCCCGGTAGGTGCAGACCAGGGTGCCGTCGGCGGCCTGCGCCACGTCGGCGAAGGCCTCGTAGATCTCGTCGTTGCGGGATACGGTGATCGTCTGCATGGCTCGCGGCTAAGGTCGGCAGCGGCGCCGCCCGGGGTCAACGGACACATGGGGTGAGTCCTCGGGCGCTGGTTTGGAGAGCCTCCCGACCGGGCGGTATCTTGCACCGCCATGTTCGAGAGACCCTTCCCCGCCCTGACCCCCGCCGAGCGCTACCACCTGGACGTCTTCGGGTACGTCGTCGTCCCCGGAACCTTGAGCGCCGGCGAGACCGGCCGCCTGCTGGAGGCGATGCAGCGGCTCAAGGCCGATCTCGCGGCGGCGGGGGAGGGGGCCGTCGTGCGCGGCTGCCGGCTGACCGCCGACCGGCCCCATCACCGGCACTTCGCCCACATCCTCGAGGCCGACCCGGCGATCTACGACTACCTCACCCACCCGCGGCTGGTGGGCATGGCCGAGGAGCTGGTGGGCGGCGAGGTGCGGCTCGAGGAGTCGGAGGCGGTCATCAACGAGCGCGACCCGGACAACCCGCCCCAGCCCGGCGACCGCTACGGCTTCCACACCGGCACCCGCCCCGACCTGGGGACCTACACCGAGAACGGCCTCTTCCACTGCACCTTCGTCAAGACCCTGACCAACCTCACCGACCTCGGTCCCGACGACGGCGGCACGGTCTGCATCGCCGGCAGCCACAAGATCAAGGCGCCGCGCGACGAGATCATCGCCTGCGCGTACGAGGACCCGTCGCTCATCCACCAGGTCGTCGCGCCGGCGGGCTCGACCATGCTCTTCGGCGAGTCCCTGGTCCACGCCACGGGGCAGATCCGGTCGGACCGGGAGCGCGTCATCGTCATCGGGGGATACACGCCGACCATGTTCCAGGCCTGGAACGGCCAGGAGCCCGGCGCCGCCTTCGTGGCCGCCGCGCCCGAGGAGCACCGGCCGCTGCTGTCGGGCAGCCGCCGCTGGAGCTGGGAGCAGAGGCACCGGAGCCTGGCGACGCCGAGGGCCGAGGTCAGAACGCCGGCATCTCCACCTTCTGCGGCCGGCCGCTGTGGATCGAGTCGATGATGCGTTCCACCAGCAGGGTGGAGCGGATGCCCTCGCGGGCGCCGATGGCCGGGTCGGTGCCGGAGCGGATGGCGGCCACCAGCTCGCCGATCCGCGGCGCCGGGTCGGGCTTGACCGTCTCGCTCACGGCGTCGCCCGAATCCGGGTCGGGGGCGGTGAAGGTGGCGGTGCGGAAGTGCTCGTGGAGGACGGCGGTGCCGGAGCCGTCGAAGAACTCGAAGAACCACTTCGACAGCAGCTCGTTGCGGCCGGCGTCGGTCATCAGGAAGGTGGCCACCGAGCCGTTGGCGAAGCGCAGGGTGGCGGCCGCCGTGTCGACCATCTCCGGGCTGCCGAGCTGGCCGGGGTGGGTGACCTGGCCGCCGGTGGCGAAGACCTCCACCGGCTCGTCGTCGTGGATCCAGCAGAGCAGGTCGAGGGCGTGGACGCCGACGTCGTAGAGGGGGCCGCCGCCGATCTCCGGGTGCCAGCGCCAGGTCGTCAGGTCGGCCGGCGCCTGGGTGCACTGGCCGTGGCTGACCAGGGGCCGGCCGAGGCGCTCGCGCACGGCGCGGGCGGCGCCGGAGAAGCGGATGGAGAAGTTCAGCATCAGGCGCCGGTCCGCGGCCTTGCGCGCCGCCTCGATGCGCAGGCAGTCGGCCACGGTCATGGCCATCGGCTTCTCGAGCCAGAGGTGCTTGCCGGCCTCGAAGGCGGCCACCGCCAGGTCGGCATGGGAGTCGTGGGCCGTGGCGATGGAGAGGATGTCGATCCCGGGGTCGGAGAACAGCCGCTCCGGGTCGGTGGTGTGCGCGGCGTCCCCGTGCTCCCCGGCGAGCCGCTCGGCGGAGCGTGGATCGACGTCGCAGAAGGCGCGCACGGCCACGTCGGGGTTGTCCGCGGCGCCGCGGGCGTGGCCGCTGCCGGCGCCGCCGCAGCCGATCAGGCCCCAGCCAAGGGGTGTATCCGTCATCACGAGGGCTCCTTTTCGAGGGGGGCCGGAGAATAAGGGAGAGGGAGGATGAGACTCAAGTTCGCTCTGCTCGGCGCCTGGCACAGCCACGCCTCCATGCACGTGGAGGAGGCCCACCGCCGCCCGGAGGAGTTCGAGCTGCTGGGCATGTACGACCCCGACGAGGAGGTCATCGCCCGCCGGCAGGAGCGCTGGGCGGACCTCGGAGGGCCGCTGGCCGTCTTCCCGACGGTGGAGGCCGTGCTCGAGAGCGAGGCCGAGGCGGTGGTGGTGGAGGGCCACGTCTACCAGAACCTCGACTACGCCGAGGCCGCCCTGGAGGCGGGGAAGCACGTCCTCCTGGAGAAGCCCGCGGGTGTGGACCTGGCCCAGTTCTCCAGGCTTCAGGATTTGGCGGGTCGGAGCGGCCTGCAACTGCATCTGGCCTACATGTGGCGCTACAACGCCGCCATCCGCGAGCTGCTGCGCCTGGCCGCCGCCGGCGCCCTCGGGCAGATCTACCAGTTCCGGGGACACATCCCCAAGCCGATGGGCTGGCATCCGCAACTGGCCGAGGAGTTCACCGTTTACCACGGCGGCGTCTACTTCGAGATGGCCGGGCACCTCCTCGACCTGATGGTGATGATGATGGGGGAGCCCCTGCGCGTGCACTCGGCCCTCGCCTGCCACTACGGCGACCGCTCCGAGGTCGACAACGCGGTGGTGGTCCACGAGTGCCGGGACGGCCTCGGGACGGTGGACACCACGGGGATGCAGATCGGCATGGACCGCCGCCTGGAAGTCCACGGCACCGCCGGCACCGCCCTCCACGAGCCCCTCGGCTCCGACGGTTTGCGCCTGTTCCTGAAGAGCCCCGTCGACGGCCACCCCGCCGGTGAGTGGGTCACCGCCGACCGCGCCCGCGGCGAGACCGACCCCACCCTGCTGCGCGAGCTGGCCGCCTGCATCCGCGGCGACAAGGACCCCGACTACGGGGCCGATCACGACCTGGCCGTGCAGCGGACCCTGCTGGCCGGGTGCGGGATCACCGACGGCAACGCCATGCGCAAGAAGCCGCCGAGGCACGCCGCGGATCACCCAAGGCAAGGGTGACCCGGCCCTCGGACGGGTTTGCCTCTCCGGGGCCGTGGCACCCAACTTACCCGCACCTTCCGGAGGGAGAGACAACATGCACCGACCGCGCCTGATCTACTACAACGACGCCCACCACTACCACGCCAAGCGCATCGAGCCGCCGGCGAGCCTGCACATGCTGCAGTGGCCGGTGGACGAGCTGGCCGGCACCGGGGCCGACACCCTCGCCCTCGGCCTCGGCTACGGCGACGTGTTCTTCCACAACACCAAGGTGGGCCGCTCCGTGGGGCAGCGGAAGGAGACCTGGGAGTCGTACATCGACTGGCGCATCATGCGCATGGTCGAGGAAGGGCAGCGCCTGGGCACGGACCAGGTGCGGGCCTGCATCGAGCGCGGGAAGGAGCTGGGCGTGCGCGTCGTCCCGAGCCTGAAGATGCAGGACTCCCACGCGCCCGGGGCGCAGCGCTGCGGCAGCCTGAAGTGGGAGAAGGGCGCCGAGGTCAGCATCGGCGAGGAGGGCCGCTACCTCTTCGGGTACGACTACGCCCTCGCCGAGGTGCGCGACTACAAGCTCGCCCTGCTGCGGGAGATCCTCGAGGACTACGGCCCCCACGGCATCGAGCTCGACTTCCTCTTCGGCACCCAGTACTTCAAGACCGGCGAGGAGCGCGGCGCCGAGATCATGAGCGGCTTCGTCGCCGACCTGCGCCGGCTCATGGACGAGACCACGCCCGCCGGCAGCGAGCGGCTGCCCCTGATGGTGCGCGTCGATCTGGATGAGGAAGTCAACCGGGCATCCGGTCTCGACGTGGCCGGCTGGCTCGAGGCCGGGAGCGTCGACCATGTCGTCGGCCAGGACGGCTGCATCCTCACAGATACCGAGCCGAAGCCGGGGTGGATGACGGAGGCGGCCAACGCCGCCGGCGCCGCCGCCTACTACCGGCCGCCGCGCCGGGTCTTCCACGAGGCCGTCCCCTTCATGCACATCGAGATGTGGCGGGCCCTGCAGCAGACTCTGGTCGACCAGGGCTGGGCCGGCCTCTACCACGGGTACATGCCCTGGCCCTTCGCCGACGAGGAGTACTCCTTCCTGCGCGAGATGGCCTACCCCGAGACCACGGGCCGCCGCGACAAGCGCTACTTCCTGCAGCCGCGGGAGGGCGCCGCCGACGCCGAGACCACCACCCCCCACCGGGCGCTGCCCCTGACCCTGGAGGAGGGCGCCGTCCTGCGGGCGCCGGTCCACGTGGCCGACGACGTCGACGGGGCCCGCGCCGACGGCGAGATGCGCAAGCCGGTCCTCACCCTCCGCTTCCAGTTCTTCTGCATCGAGGACGACGTGGAGATCCGCTTCAACGGCCAGGCCCTGGACCTCGACGACGCCGAGATCACCGACGAGCGCGCCCTGTTCTTCCCGGTGCGCCTCTACGGCACCATGGAGCTGCAGGTCCCCCTGGGCGGCTCCTTCCACTGGTTCCGCTTCCGGCTGCCGGCCGACAGCGTGCGCCGCGGCGAGAACCTCGTCGAGGTCGAGGTGAGGCGCCTGGAGCCGCGGGCGACCTTCACCCGCAGCCTGAGCGGCGTCGAGCTGTACATGCGCTACCGCGACATGGAGCGGCCCCTCGGCCTGCAGCAGGACCGCATCGGACCGAAGTCCACGTGACCGCCCTCCCACAGCGGGAGATCGAGGCCCTGGCCGCAGACTTCGACGGCCGCTTCGGCTTCTACGTGGAGGACCTTGCCTCGGGCGCGGCGGCGGCGGTCAACGCCGACCAGCGCTTCCCCACGGCGAGCGTCTGCAAGGTGCCGGTCATGGTCGAGTTGTTCCGCCAGGCCGCGGCCGGGGAGCTGTCCCTGACCGAGCGCCGCCGGCTGGCCGGTCCCATCAGCACCCACGGCACCGGCGGCCTGGGCCTGGCCCTGGACGAGCCCGAGCTGACGCTGCTCGACTACTGCCGCTTCATGATCTTCGTCAGCGACAACGTCGCCACCGACATGCTCATGGGGGTGGTGGGACTCGACAACGTGAACCGCACCATGGAGGGCCTCGGCTTCGGGGACCTGCGCACCAACGCCACCATGAGCCGCTACCACTACGCCATGGTGAACATGGCGGACCGGACCCCGAGTCCGGAGGCGGACAGGGAGATGGCGCGGCGCATGCAGGAGGAGGGCCTCGACTACGACAGCTGGCCCTACCACGACGCGCCCGAGAACAACATCGCTTCCCCGGCCCACATGGGCGGACTGCTCAAGGCCCTGCACCAGGGCCGGGTGGTCGACGCGGAGGCCTCGGCGCAGATGGTGGAGCTGCTGAAGAGCGGCCGCGACCGGCGCATGCTGCCCCGGTACGTCGACCCCGGCGTGGTCATCGCCCACAAGTACGGCTCCAGCGGACGGATCAAGGGAGACGTGGGCATCCTGTTCCTGCCGTCGGGTCCGCTGGTGGCGGCCGGCTTCGCCACCGCCGCCCGCGACCAGGCCGACGGCGCCGAGATCATCGCCGAGGCCTGCCGTCTGGCCGTGGAGTGCATATCACCCGAAAGCGCAAAGGAGAGGGACGAGTGATTCGACTGAGCATGATGGCGCGCGAGGGGGCGGGAGCCCCCATCGACGAGACCGTGGACCTGGCCGCCGAGCTGGGCCTCGACGGGATCGACATCCACCTGTCGGGCCTGGATCGCGACCCGGAGCGGCTCAAGGCGATCCGCTGGCACTGCGTGCGCCGGGGACTGACCATCGGCTACGCCGGCTCCGGCTCCTACGCCGGACCCGTGGAGGAGAAGGAGCAGCGCCTCGCCCAGGGGCGGCAGGACGTGGACACGGCGGTGCAGCTCGGCGCCCAGATGCTGCGCGTCTTCGCCCGCGCCAAGTGGCCGGACAGCGTCGAGGAGCAGGAGCGCCTGTGGGCGCCCATGGTGGCCAGCTTCAAGGAGCTGTCCGACTACGCCGCCGAGCGCGGCCTGATGCTGGCCCTGCAGAACCACGACGAGAGCAGCTTCTGCATGACCGCCCACCAGGCCCTGCGCATCCTGGGCGACGTGGACCGTCCCAACTTCCGCTTCCTCATGGACACCGGGCAGTGGAAGGGGGCGATCGGCTCCCACGTGCGAGGCGAGTTCGACCCGGACGTCGATCTCTACGAGGACTACCTGCGGCCCACGGCGCCCCACGCAGTCTACGTGCGCGCCAAGATCTACAAGATCGACGCCGGCCGCGAGGAGTGGATCGACTACCCGAGGGTTGTCCGCCTGTTGCAGG
>JAJDTN010000254.1 GCA_022827165.1 Candidatus Latescibacterota bacterium | reverse complement strand
CGACCAAGATCGAGGACCTCCTGCTGGCGCGCGACGCCATCGTCAACTCCCTGTGGGCGGGCCACGCGTACGACTACCGGGGCCTGAAGACGGACAACTTCCTGAAGTGGGATCTCTTCCAGTCCCGCCTCGACGCCGAGGAACGCTCGCGGCTGAGCCAGCGGAAGACGAACTACTTCTTCGGGGTCATCAACCGCGTCAGCTACCGCTTCGACGTCGGCCGGCTCCGCTTCGAGCCGCGGTGGAAGAGCATCTTCCGACACCAGACGATCGATGTCGTCTCCAACGAGCGGAAGCGCTCCCTCACCGAGCTCGGCGGCCTGCTGGTGGGCTTTCCCCTGCTGCGCTCCACCGACCTGCAGGCCGGCCTGGAGCTGACCCTCCACAACGACATGCTGCGAGACTCGCGGGACTTCCGCGGCGTCGTCGGCGCCGTGCAGTTCACCAACCTGTCCGCCTACCTGGGCTACGGGGTGACGACCCAACTGGGGATGCAGATCGATCGTCAGGTTCCCAAGGTGGGCGAGACTCTCACCATCAACACGATCTTCCTCTCGGCGTACGCCGGCATCGACCTGTAGTCCCAAAGGCCGCCGGAGCCTCCCGACGCAGCGTTGGCCACCGATGTCTCCCGGAAGTCTGTCCGTTGGGCTCTCCTCGCCGGCGCCCTGGCCCTGGCCGTACGCCTCGGCTACCTCTTCGAGATCGACGAGACGCCGCTCTTCCACGCCCCCGTCGCCGACGCGGCCGCCTGCCTCGACGACGCCCGCTACCTGACGGAGGTCTCCTGGGCCGGCAGGCCCGAGCCCTTCCGCCAACCCCCGCTCTATCCGTATCTGCTCGCGGCGCTGCGCCCCGTGAGCGAGTCCCCGTGGCTGCCGCGCCTGCTGCAGGCGGCCCTTGGCGCTGCCTCGTGCGGGCTCCTCGTGGTGGTGGGCAGGCGTCTCTTCCCCGCCCCGGTGGCCGTGGCCGCCGGCCTGGCCGCGGCCCTCTACGGACCCGTCGTCTACGTCTCGGGGGAGCGGCAGCCCGTCACGCTGGCGGCCGTCCTCGGTCTCCTCCGGGGGGGGTCTCGGCGGCGCACGCCGGCCGCCCCCACCTGGAGGTGGGCCCTCCCCGGCCTGGTGCTGGGGCTCTCGGCCCTGACGGCGGCCGGCATCCTCCTGCTGGCCCCCTTCGTGCTCTGGTGGTTGTGGCGTCTGCCGCCGGAGAGGGAGGCGCGCGGACGGCGCTGGCAGCGGGGGTTGTGGTTCGCCGCCGGGTGCGCGCTGATGGTGGCGCCGGTGACGGTGCGCAACCTGCTCCTGGGCGGCGACTTCGATCACGACCGCACCGTGGCCTTGGATACGCCCCGGCGGGAGGCGGGTATCGAGCCGCCTTCGGCGCGCTCCCGGTACTTCCAGGAGCGGTCCTGGGAGTTCGTCCGGGGCGAACCGTGGACCTGGGCCGGCCTCATGGCGCGCAAGGCGTACCTGTTCTGGCGGGGGGAGGAGATCCCCCGCAACCTCGACCCCTACTTCGCCCGGGCCGATTCCCGGATCCTCGCGGTGCTCCTATGGGACCGGGGCCTGGCCTTCCCCTTCGGCCTGGTGGCGCCTCTGGCCCTCGCCGGGCTGGTGTTCTTCGTCCGCCGACGGACAGGCGATGCCTCGGGCGCAGCTGCCGGGCGCACGCGGGAAGGGATCCTCGTCGTCGGTTTCGTCACCGTGTACGCGGCGGCGGTCGTCCTGTCCCACGTCACCTCCCGCGATCGCCTGCCCGTGGTGCCGCCCCTGTTGCTGATGGCCTGCTACGGCGCCTTCGTCCTGACACGGCGGCCGCTGCGCCGGGGAGCCCTCGCCGCAACCGCCCTCGCGGGGGTGGCCCTCAACGCCGGAACGACGCCCCTGGCGGTGGCCAGTCCCGCCCGCGAGCACTACTGGCGGGGCCAGGCCCTGGAGGCGCTGGAGAGGCCTGTCGGGGCCGCCCGGGAGTACCGCGCCGCCCTGCGCCTCGACCCCGCGCTGCCGGAGGCGCTGGCGCGCCTGGCCACCCTGGAGGTGGAGCGCGGCGATTCGCGCGCCGCCGTCGACCTCTACCGCCGCCGCCTGGCCATCGCTCCCGACTCGGTGCCCCTCCGCCGGGACCTGGCCGACGCGTTGCTCTCGGGCGGCCGTGCCGTCGAGGCGGTGGCCGAGTACGAGAGACTGGTGGAGATGCTCCCGGAGCGGGCGGACCTTCACGGCAGCCTGGCCTACGCCAGGCTCATGGCCGGGCGCCCCGGCACCGCCGCCCGGGCCTACCGCCGCGTCCTCGAGATCAGACCCGACTCCCTGCTTGTGCGCTACCAGCTCGCCCGGCTGCACCAGGCTCATGACCGCCCCGACTCGGCCGCCGCCCACTACCGGGTTCTGCTGCGGGCGGAGGGCCACCGGGCCCGGGCCCATCTGGGGCTCGGAGAGGCGCTCGTGGAGTTGGCTGCGGAGGGCCGCACCGGGGTGAGCCTGGAGGAGACGCCCCGGACGCTGCGGGCGGAGCATCACCTGCGCAGGGCCGTTCAGCTCGACCCCGCGTCCCTCCACGCCCGCTGGAGCCTGGGCCTGTTGCTGGCCCGTCAGTCGCACCGGTACGCCGACGCGGTGCCCCACTTCGAGCGCATCCTCGAGCTGGCTCCCGAGGACCACGCGGCCCACCTCTTCCTCGGGCACCTGTACCAGCGCACGGGCCGGACCGAGGCCGCCGCCACTCAGTTCGAGCGCTACTCGGCGGCCAAGCGGCGCCGGCGGATGCAGTCGGAGGCAGAGGCGCAGACGCGCGGCCTCGTGGAACAGCTCTTCGAGAAGGGTGGAGGGTGAGGGCGGGCCCCGTGGGGCGGGACCCGTCCTAGTAGACCACGGCGACGAGGCGGTGCACCTCGTCGTTGCGGTGGTCGCCGTCCACGGCGACCCTGAACAGGTAGAGACCGGGGGGGACGAGCTGTCCGGCGTCGTCGGTGCCGTCCCAGACCTTGTCCTCGTAGCGCCCGTTGCTCTCCAACCCCTGGCTGACGACTCTCACCAGCCGGCCGCCCAGGTCATAGACCTTCAGCGCCACCTGGCGAGGCGCCTCCAACGACAGCAGGCTGTAGCTCAGGGACATGGCGTCGTTGACGCCGTCGCCGTTGGGGCTGAAGGGATTGGGCCCCAGCTCCACCTGCCCGAGCAGCCGCCCGCCCAGCAGGGTCGGACTCAGGACCGTGGTGCCCGACAGGGCCGCTTCGTCCCCCGGGGCCAGCTGGCCCGTGTCGCCCCCCACCAGGGGCTGGATGGCCGGCTCACCCACCCCGTCCGCCGGCGACAGCTTGGCCGACCCGGTGAAATCGGTGCTGTAGGTGAGGACGTCGCTGCGGAAGTGGATGCGAACCTCGGTCCCGTCCCGAGAGATGGGGGGGAAGCCGATCTCGAAGCGGTCCTCCCTGACCTCCACGATGCGGAAGCCGCCCTCGTCGACGGTGTCCGCAAGGCTGGAGAACGTCCGGCCGGATACCGGCTGTCCCTCGCTGTCGAGGACCCGCACCTCGTCGATGGCCGCGACTCGCAGGGGCGTGCGGATCTCCAGGCGGTCGAATCCCAGCAGGTCCTCCGACTCGAAGCGGGCCCGCACGGCGAGGGTGAAGGGCACCGCGCGGATCTCGTCCACCTCCCTCGGGAAGACCTCCGCCTTGAGCGAATCGGCCAGCGGCGAGCGGAGCACATCGAAGCTCAGGGACTCGATCGCCCTCGCCGCCTCCAGGTCGCTGCTCTCGAAGGCGATCTGGAACTGCATGTAGCGCCGCGGGCTCGGGGAGGTGATCAGGGCCCCCGGGGTGTTGGCCACCTCGGCGTCGAAGGGCGTGCTGAAGGGGCTCCAGTTGACCAGGTCGTCCTTGACGGGGCCGGCGTTCCACTGCTGGCCCTGGGCGTCGAAGACGGGCAGCTTCTTGTATTCCTCCAGGCTCAACTCGAGCGAGGGGTCCTCCACCGACAGGGGGATCTCCTCCGGGTCGGCCTGCCCGTGGAGGGTCCGGGTGAAGACGAAGGGATCGGCGTCGGTGCCGGTGCGGGTGCGGATGCTCACCGCCGAGAACCGGGGGTCTCCCAGGACCTGCTCCGTCCAGCGGAGCTGGTGCCACACGGCCGGCTGTCCCGCGTCGAAGATGTCGGAGACGTAGGCGGCCGTGGCCAGGAACCCGGTGCCGAAGACCTCGAACTCGTCGATCTCGTAGGAGATCGTCGACTTGGAGCGCAGGCGGATGTGCTGAACGTACCGCGGCGGGTCGAGCCGCACATCGACGACGGGTTCCTTGTTCTCCTCCTCCGCCGCCACCGGCTCGCCCCAGATCGGCAGGCCCGCCTGGGTGAGGGCGAGGCCGTCGTTCGTGTACAGCTCGAAGGAACGCAGGAAGTCGTTCTGGAACGGTGTCGCCGGCGCTATCTGCACCGTGTTGCGCGGATAGAAGCGGATCCTCTCGACTCCGAAGCGGCCCCCCAGGTTGAGGATGACCAGGATACCGAGGGAGTTGAGGTTCTTGCGCTCGAAGGCTTCCAGCTCCCCGCCCGGGGTGATCAGCTCCTCCAGGGCCTGCTTGAGGTCGAGGGGCTTGAAGGTGCCGCTGAAGTCGAAGACGTTGGGAGCGGTGATCTCACCGCCGCGCTCGAGGGTGCCGTGGGCCACGTTCTGGCCGGGGGCGATGCGCAGGGGAAGGATGGCGCCGGGGTGGTCCTGGCTGTCGAAATCGAGGAGGGCTCCCGGGGCGTTGCCCTCGAGGAGGTTGTCCGACTCCAGCAGGGAGCGGTGCCGGGCGGGGATCGTGGCGACCACGGCGGAGCCCCCTCCGGCCCAGCCGAACTCGCCGCCGGCGCCGATGGTGACCGTCTCCGCAGCCGGCGCGGCCTCCGACAGGCCGATGCCGGCCAGGACCGCCGCGGCGATGAGAGGAGATGTGCGATTCATGCCCGCTAGGAAAAACCGCCGCGGGAGGACTGTCAATCTCCTTGTCCCCCCGGCATGGCCGCCGTACCGTTTGCCCGAAGCCGGTCCGGAGCCCGGCCTTGCCTGACGGAGAGACCTCGCCCATGCGACACCTCCTCGACTGCTGCCTCATCCTCGGCCTTTCCCTCCAGGCCGGCGCCGCCTTCGCCCGAACCGAGTACGTCCTCGGCGGCGCCGAGGGCAACCCCTGGCAGGCG
>JAJDTN010000361.1 GCA_022827165.1 Candidatus Latescibacterota bacterium | reverse complement strand
GCCAAGCAGCTGATCGCTCCCGTTCAGTTGAGCACCGAGGGATGGATTCACACGGGCGCGGGAGCAACCGTCATGTCCCTGCTCTTCGTCGCCCGCCAGCAGCTCCCCTGGTGGCCCCTGCATCCGATCGGCTACCCCGTGGCCATGGGATGGGCGATGCAGCGCCTCTGGTTCCCCGTGTTCCTCGCCTGGGCCTTCAAGGTCCTGGTCCTGCGCTTCGGGGGGGCCCGCACCTACGCCCGCAGCCGCCCGCTGTTCCTCGGGATGGCCCTCGGGCAGATCGTCTCCGGCGGTCTGTGGCTCCTCGTCGACGGCTTCACCGGCAAGGTGGGCAACGTGATCCCGGTGTACTGAGAGAGCGATGCGAATCGAACAGATCGAGTTCCACACCGTCCGCGTGGCGCCGCACGTGGACTGGACCTTCGCGCAGGTCCACGCCGACGACGGCCGGAGCGGCCTCGGCGAGCTGAACCCCTCCGTGCGGCGCACGGGCCGCCTGCCCCTGGCGCGGGAGATGGCCGACTCCCTCGTCGGGCGGAACCCCCGGCGCATCCGGCAGCTCGTGGAGAGCTTCCGCCCCGCCGAGCTGGACGCTGGCGGCGTGCGCGCCCTCAGCGGCCTGGAGCAGGCCCTGTGGGACCTGCTCGGCAAGTCGCTGCAGGCGCCGGTGCACGCCCTGCTCGGGGGCGCCTGCCGCCAGGAGATCCGGGTCTACGCCAACATCAACCGCGCCACGCGCCCGGACCGGTCCCCCGAGGCCTTCGCCGGCAACGCGGCGGCGGCGGTTGGCGACGGACACGACGCCGTCAAGCTGGCCCCCTTCGACGGCCTCCCGGCCGCCGTCGACAGCGTGGAGCCGGCGCGGGGCGGCATCGAGTGTCTGCGGGCCGTGCGCGAGGCCGTCGGCCCCGAGGTGGACGTCCTCGTCGACTGCCACTCCCGCTTCACGACCCGGGGAGCCCTGGAGGTCGCCGGGGCGCTGGGCGACCTGGACCTGTTCTGGTTCGAGGAGCCGCTGCCCCAGGACGATTTCGATGGGTACGGACGTGTGCAGGCCGAGTGCGGGATGCCCGTAGCCGGCGGCGAGAGCCGCGCCCTGCGCCGCGGCTGGTGGGAGGTCCTGGAGCGGCGCGCCATCGACGTGGCCATGCCCGACGTCACCATCGTCGGCGGGATCTCGGAGCTGCACCAGGTGGCCGCCATGGCCGCCGCCCGGGGGATCCCCACGGCGCCCCACGGGCCCTTCGGTCCCGTGACCACCGCCGCCTCGGCGCAGGTCATGGCCGCCCACCCGGAGTTCCTGACCCTCGAGTACGCCTGGGGCGAGGCGCCGTGGCGGGCGGAGCTGATCCAGCCGGCGGAGAGGATCGCCGGGGGGCGCCTGGCGGTGGCGGACGCTCCGGGCCTCGGGATCGAGCTGGACATGGGCGTCGTGGCCGCGCACCGGCTGCCGGACTGAGCCGCCCGGAGGCCCGGCCCCGAAACCGCCGCAGATGGAAGCCACCTCAGCCGGCCGGGACCGGCATCCGCCCGTCGACCGGCGGTCCGTGGTTCTGGTGGGGGCCGGGACCTTCGCCTTCTGGCTGGCCCTCTATCTCTACGTGCCGGTCCTGCCCCTGCACGCCGAGGAGCTGGGGTCCAGCCTCTCCATGGTGGGCCTGGTGGTCGCCTCGTACGCCATCGCCCAGCTGCTGCTGCGCATCCCCATCGGCGTCGCCGCCGACATGCTGGGGCGGCGCAAGCCTTTCGCCGCCGGGGCCCTGGCGTGCTCGGCGGCCGGCGCCGTGGGGCTGGCCCTGTCCCCCGACCCGTGGAGCCTGTTCGCGGCGCGGACGGTGGTCGGCGTCGGCGCCGCGGGATGGGTGGCGATCAGCGTCCTCTACTCCTCCTACTACCCGCCCCACCGCACCCTCTACGCGCTCTCGCGCCTGATGACGATCAACACGACGGGCCTGCTCGCCGCCACCTTCGCCGGGGGGCTGATCTCCGAGCACCTCGGCACCGAAACCGCCTTCTACGCCGCCGCCGCCACCGGTGCCGCGGGCGCCATTCTGATGCTCGCCGCCCGGGAGCCGGAGTCGAGACGCACGGGCTCGTACTCGGCGGCGACCTTCGTGCGGGTGGCGCGCACCCGGCTGCTGCTGCTCGCCGGCGGCATCGGCATCCTGGCGCAGTTCGTCACCTTCGGGGGCAGCTACGGCTTCGTCCCCCTCCACGCCGAGCGCATCGGCGCCAGCGACGCCCAGGTCGGCTACGTGACCACGGCCATGCTCTTCACCCAGGTCCTCGGGACGATGGCGACGACACCCATCGTCAACCGCCGGGGCAACCGCGCCGCTCTCTTCCTGGCGTCGGTGCTCGTGGCTCTGAGCATGGTCCTCGTCCCCTTCACCGCGTCGGTGTGGACCCTCACGGCGCTGCAGGGCCTGGGCGGCGTCGGCCGCGGCGTGGCCAACACCGTGCTCATCGCCCTCAGCCTGCGGGCCATCGCCCCCGAGGACCGGGCCACGGGGATGGGCGTCTACCAGGCGATCTACGCCTTCGGCATGTTCGCGGGACCCGCGGCGTCGGGGTACCTGGCGCAGGCCGCCGGCCTGGACGCCGTGTTCCACCTGGCGGCGGCGGTCTCGCTGGCGGGCGGGTTGCTGGCGCTGGTGCGGACGATTCCGACTCGGCCCGGCTGACCTGCTGCTTCGACTCAGACGACGTTTCCGGAGCGGCGGCGCCCGTAGCCGAGCCCGCGCCAGCCGCGGCGGGACCGGCTTTGCGGGAGTCCCCGACCCGCGCTAGGCTTGTCCGCCCACAGCGCCGCCACCCAATCCCCGGAGCCCCCCCCATGCTGGACCCCCGAGCCTCCTTCCAGGAGCACGACCAGGAGTTCTTCGAGCGCGAGCTGGCCGCCTTCCTGCCGGAGCGCGTCTTCGACATGCACTGCCACCTGTGGAGCCGGGAGTCGAACCGGGCCATGACGCCGCCGGGGTTCCCGGAGGACGTGGGCTGCGACGAGTACCTGAAGCTGGTGGAGCCGGTCTTCCCGGGGCGGGAGGTGGGCGCCTGGATCCTGCCGACGGTGGCCCTGCGCGACCCGGAGACCTCCCTGGTGCAGAGCGAGTGGGTCTCCGACACAATCGCCGGGAGGCCGCGGTTCGCCGGGGCCTTCCTGATCCGGCCCGGCGACGACCCGGAGTGGGTGCGGGAGCAGGGCAAGCGCCTCGGCCTGCGGGGCCTCAAGTGCTACCACACCTTCTCGCGCACGAAGCCGACCTGGGAGGCCGACATCCCCGACTACCTGCCGGAGGAGGTGGTGCGGGTGGCCCACGAGGAGGGCTGGATCATCACCCTCCACATGGTCAAGAGCCGCGCCGCCGCCGACCCCGGCAACCAGCACTGGATCCGCCACTACTGCGAGACCTATCCCGACATGAGGCTGGTCCTGGCGCACTCGGCCCGGGGCTTCCAGCCGGCCCACAACTTCGACGGCCTGCCGGCGCTGCGGGGCCTGGACAACCTCTACTTCGACTCCAGCGCCAACTGCGACGCCATGGCCCACGTGGCCATCCTCAGGATCATCGGCCACGAGCGCTTCATGATGGGCACCGACTTCGGACCCGCCAGCCACCAGCACGGCCGCAGCGTGCCCGTGGCCGACACCTTCCTGTGGCTCTACGACGACGCCCCGGTGTGGCAGGAGAAGCACACGACGATCCGCCCGGTGCTCATCATCCTGGAGCACCTGCGCTCGCTGAAGTGGGCCTGCCAGGCGGTGGGGCTCACCGACCGGCAGGTGGAGGACGTCTTCCACGACAACGCCGCGCGGCTGCTGGGCCTCGAGTAGCGCAGACCACACGCGCCCACCCTCCGGCGGCTCTCCAGGCCATGCCGAACACCGTCGTCTTCATGTCCGACGAGCACAACCCGCTCTACAGCGAGCCCTACGGACATGAGCTGGTCGAGACCCCGCACATGCGGGCCCTG
>JAJDTN010000059.1 GCA_022827165.1 Candidatus Latescibacterota bacterium | reverse complement strand
CGGTCGGGAGGCAGGCTCCGGAGGTACTCCAGTTCGTGGTTGCCGAGGATCTGCACCAGGTCGAAGGTGAAGACCTCGACGAAGCCGGTGAGGGTCAGTCCGGGCCGATGGACGTCGCTGCTGTTGATGGAGCGGCCCATTCCCCCCTCCCCTGCCAGCAGACGCAGACCGAGACGGCGGCCATACTCCTTGAGCAGAGTCTCGATCTCCATCCGCGCCTCGCTCTGGCTGTTCGTGGTGGTGCTCATCCCGCTCCCTCCCTGGCCACGGCGTCGCCGTGGGCCCGCCTGAAGCCCTCGTAGCGGCTGCCGGAGATCTGTCCCCGCTCCACCGCCTCGCGGATGGCGCATCCCGGCTCGTGGATGTGCGTACAGTCGCGGAACCGGCATCCGCCGGCCAGGGGCTTCATCTCCCGGTAGTACTCCACCAGGTCCGACGCTCCCACTCCCCACGGCTGGAGCTGCTTGAGGCCGGGCGTGTCGACCACGTAGCCGCCCCCGCGCAGCCGGTGCAGGGAGGCCGCCGTCGTCGTGTGGCGCCCGCGGTCGTGATGGCGCATCAGCCCCTGCGTCTTCAGGCCGAGCCCCGGCTCTAGGCGGTTGAGGATCGCCGACTTGCCCACCCCGGAGGGGCCGACCAGGACCGAGACGCCCTCGCGGAAGGACTCGGCCAGGGACTCCATCCCGGCCCCCGTGGCGGCGCTGGTCTCGACCACCCGGTAGGCGAGGTTCCGGTACAGGTCCACCAGGGGCCGGCGGCTGTCTGCGTCGTCGAGGTCGATCTTGTTGACGCAGAGGATGGTCTCCTCGATGCCGCCGCTGGCGGCCATGACCAGGGCGCGGTCGATGAACCCCGTGCTCGGCGCCGGATCGAGGGCCGCGCAGACCACGAAGAAGCGGTCGAGGTTGGAGGCGATGACCTGCCGGGTCGGCCGCCCGCCGGTGGCCATGCGGGCGAGGTTCGACGTCCGCGGCAGGACCGACTCGATCACCCCCCGGCCGGCTTCGGTGCGGCTCACGCGGACCAGGTCTCCCGCCACCACCGGGGAGCGGTCCTCCCGGCGCCCGGCCTTCAGTCCTCCCCGGAGCTGACAGAGGATCTCCCCCCCGTCGAGGCCGACGAGGACCTCCCAACCGGAGACGCGCAGGGCCCGGCCGCGCAACTCGCGGTCACTCGCCGCGGGCGAGGCGCTCTGCGGCGTAGGCTGGCCAGCCGAGGTCGTGGATCTTCTCCTGGGTACGGCGCAGGGGATACTCGGCGCGTCGAAGCTCGACGCGCTCGGCATCGACGTCCCACAAGGCGAAGCTGGCGCGCGGGTCCCCGTCCCGGGGCTGTCCCACGCTGCCGGTGTTGACCAGGTAACGGTGGCGTCCGATGGCCAGCTCCGACGAGGTGAGCGGGACGGGCCCGGACTCCATCTGGCAGAACAGGGCGGCGTGGTGCGTGTGTCCGACGAAGGCGATGCGCCACTCCAGTTGTTCGAGACACCAGCGGACGTGCTCCAGCAGGTAGAGGGTCTGCCACTCTTCCGGACAGACGGGGTTGGCATGGGCGAAGACCCCTTCCCCCTCGACGTGGCGGTAGGCGAAGCCCCGGATGTAGTCGAGTTCGTCCTCGGCCACGAGGGCCCTCGATTCCAGAAGGGTGTCCCGGGCCATGCTGTTGAGCTCGTGAACCCGCTGTCCGTCCACCAGGGCCTGGTCGTGGTTTCCGAGGACGCAGACCGCGCCCGCCTCCCGCAGCCGGTGGATGCAGGCCACCGGGTCGGGACCGTAGCCCACCAGGTCGCCCAGCACGAGGAGCTTGTCGGCGCCTTCCTGGTCGACGGCGATGAGAACCGCCTCGAGGGCCTCGAGGTTCGCGTGGATGTCGGAGAGAACGGCGAGCCGCATGGTCAGTGGAAGAGGGCGCTGATCGACGTCTCTTCGTGGATGGCGCGAATGGCGTCGGCGAAGTGCCGGGCCACGGAGACGACGGCGAGCTTGCTCGAGTCGGCCCGCCCCGGCTGCGGCACCGTGTCGGTGACGACGATGGACTCCAGGGCGGATGCCTCGATCCGGCTCGCCGCGTCGGCCGCCAGGGTCCCGTGCACACAGCCGGCGTGGACCGACCGGGCCCCCCGCTCGAGGACGGCCTCGGCGCCGTCGAGGATGGAGTCCCCGGTGATGATCTCGTCGTCGAAGAGCAGCACGTCGCGGCCCTCCACGGCGCCGATGACGCCGTGCACCTGCCTCTGACCCGCGGCCTCCCGGATGTCGATCACCACGAGGGGCAGCCCGAGGTGGCGGGCATACGCCTCGGTCACCTTGGCACGGCCGATGTCGGGGGCCGCGGCGACGCAGCGTGACAGGTCGAGGCGGTCGGCGAAGTGGCCGCAGATCGACGGCACGCCGCTCAGCTGGTCGATGGGGATGCGGCAGAAACCCATGATCTGCGGGCTGTGCAGGGTCATCGTCAGGACCCGGTCGGCGCCGGCCTCCACCAGCAGGTCGGCCATGAGCCGGGCGGCGACGGAGATGCGCGGCTCGTCCTTGCTGTCGGCCAGGGAGTACGGGTAGTAGGGCAGGACCGCCGTGACCCGCCCGGCGGAGGCGTACTTGAGGGCGTCGAGAGCGATGAGCAGCTCCATCAGGTGATCGCTGACGGGCGGGCACGAGGTCTGGATCAGGAAGACGTCACAGCCGCGCACGTTCTCGCAGATCTTGACCTTCACGTTCTCGTTGCTGAAGCAGACGAACTCGATCCGCCCCGGCTCGATGCCGAGAGCTCGGCAGATGCCCTCGGCCAGATCCGGGTTGCTGTTGCCGGCGAAGACCTTGAGTGTCCTGGCGCCCATCTCTCTTCAGGGCAGCAGGGCCAGCTCCTGGCGGGCCCGCTGGGCAACGGGGGTCTGCCCGTACTCGCGGACCACCCTCTCCAGGATCTCGCGTTGGCGGGAGGCATCGTCCAGCAGCCGGTAGCACCGGGCCCCGTCCATCAGCGCCATCGCCGAGGGCGGGTGGTCGGGGTGGTCGTCGGCGTAGTCCACGAAGGCCCGGGCCGCGGCGGCGAGGTCGCCCTGGGCCTCGAGGCAGGCGGCAAGGCCCGTGCGGGCGGCGAAGACCAGAGGCGGCTGGTCGCCGTGCTCGTCCAGGTAACGCTGAAACAGCCCCTGGGCGTCGACGTAGCGGCCCAGGGTGAAGTAGCGGTTGCCGAGGGTGATCATCCCGTGGGCGGCGGCCGGGGTCCCGGCGTATTCCTCGATCAGTTGCCGGGAGATCCCGACGACGCGGTCGATCTGTCCGGACTGCTCGGCCAGGTCGGACTCGAAGATCATGGCCGACGCCTGGCTGCGGGCCTCCAGGCGCTGGCCCTGCACGAAATTGGCGATGACGATGACGGCCACCACCGCCACGGCGCCGCCGATGAACAGTTGCGCCCGGCTCTTGACGTACTCCCCCGCCTGGAGGACCCACTCGAGGAATCGGTCCTCCTCCAACTCCGCCTTGCTCGGCCGCCGGTTACGCTCCTCCATGGGACTCCTTTCCAGGACGCTGGGTGGTCGAACTCAACCCTCTTCTCCAAACTGAACGGCGCTCTCGACCCGGTACGCCTCCAGTCCCTTCCGGCCTCCCAGGGGCTGGAGCTCGACGAGGAAGGAGAGCCCCGCGATCCGGCCACCGAGGGCCTCCACCAGCCGGCAGGCGGCGCGGGCGGTCCCTCCCGTGGCCAGCACATCGTCGAGGACGAGGACGCAGTCACCAGCCACCAAGGCGTCCTTGTGAACCTCGATCACGGCACGGCCGTACTCAAGCTGGTACTCTTCCCGGACCGTCTCCCGGGGCAGCCGGCCCTCCTTGCGCATGGGCACGAAACCGGCGCCGAGGCTCGTGGCCACCGCCGGGCCGAGGAGGAAGCCGCGAGCCTCGATCCCGGCCACAAGGTCGACGCCGCTGTCGGCGAAGGGCGCCGCCAGGGCGTCGACGGCGGCCCTCAGCCCCCGGGCATCGCCCAACAGCGGGGTGATGTCCCGGAAGAGCACCCCCGCCTCGGGAAAGTCGGGCACGTCCCGGATGAGGGACCGCAGTCGGCTCACCTCTCTCTCCCCTTCTCAGCCCAGGAGACGGCTCACCGACTCGCCGTGATGGATCGCCTTGATGGCGTCGCCGAAGAGGCGCGCCACGGATATCGTCTCGATCCGGGACGAGGCCTGGCCGGTGGGCAGCGGAATCGTATTCGTCTTGACGAAGACCTCCACCGGCGAATCGTCGATCCTGGCCAGCGCGTCTCCGGAGAACACCCCGTGGGTGCAGCCGGCCATGATGCGCTGGGCTCCGCGTTCCTTCAGCAGGCGGACCGCCTCCATCATCGAGCCGCCGGTGAGAACCTCGTCGTCGAAGATCAGGGCGTCGCGTCCGTCGATCTCGCCGATCACGGTCAGGATCTCGGCGGTCTCGTCGTCGGCGTGGCGGCGCTTGTCCATGATCGCCAGCGGCAGGTCGAGACGATGGGCGTAGAAGCTGGCCTCGGTGGCCGAGCCCACATCGGGCGACACGACCACCGCCCGGCTCAGGTCCTTGGTCTGCATCAGGTGATCGCAGATGAGGTTGGTTGCCCACAGCTGATCGACGGGGATGCGGGAGAAAGCCGCGATCTGGGGCGAGTGCAGGGTCATGGTGAGGATCCGGTTGGCGCCGGCCGTCTCGAGGAGATCGGCCACGAGGCGGGCGCTGATCGAGATCCGGGGCTCGTCCTTCTTGTCGGAACGCACGTAGGGGTAGTAGGGCAGGACGGCGGTGATCCGGCGCGCCGAGGCGTACTTCAAGGCGTCGATGAGCAGCAGCAGCTCGATGAAGTGGTCGTTCACCGGGGAGCAGGAGGTCTGGATGACGAAGACGTCGTCCTCGCGGACATTCTCCTCCACGCGCACCTTGATGGTGTCGTTGGGAGTCCTCTCGAAGCTCACGCGTCCCGGCGGACAGTCGAGATAGGAGCAGATCTCGGCAGCCAGCTCCGGGTTGCTCGAACCGGACAGGATCTTGAGGTAGTTCTTCATCCCAGGGAGCGCGCCACGTCCTTGGCGAAGTAGGTGAGGATGAGGTCGGCGCCGGCCCGCTTGATGGCGACCAGCACCTCGTCGCGGATGCGGACCTCGTCGATCCAGCCGCGCTCGGCGGCGGCCTTGATCATGGCGTACTCGCCGCTGACGTTGTACGCCGCCAGGGGCGCGTCGAAACGGTCGCGGGCGGCGCGCAGGACGTCGAGATAGGCGAGGGCGGGCTTGACCATGACCACGTCGGCCCCCTCCTCCAGATCGAGGGCGATCTCCCTCAGGGCCTCGCGCACGTTGGGCGGATCCATCTGGTAGCCGCGGCGGTCGCCGAAGCGCGGCGCCGAGCCGGCGGCCTCCCGGAAGGGGCCGTAGAAGCCGGAGGCGTACTTGGCGGCGTAAGCCATGATCGGCACCTCGGTGTGCCCGGCGCGGTCGAGGGCCCCGCGGATGGCGCCGATGCGGCCGTCCATCATGTCCGAAGGCGCCACCACATCGACGCCGGCATCGGCGTAGACCACGGAGGTGCGCGCCAGCAACTCCACGGTGCGGTCGTTGTCGACGCCGTCTTCGGTGAGCACGCCGCAGTGGCCGTGGTCGGTGTACTCGCAGAGACAGACGTCGGCGATCACCAGCAGGTCGAGGCCGGCCTCGCCGATCGCCGCCGCCGCCCGGGGGATGAGGCCCTGCGGGTCGTACCCCGGGCTGCCGGCCTCGTCCTTGTGATCGGGAACGCCGAAGAGGATGACCGCGGGGATACCCGCGCCGGCAGCCTCCCGGCACTCCTCCACCAGCACGTCCACCGACATGCGGGCCACCCCCGGCATGGCCTCGATCTCCTGGCGGACGCCCCGGCCCGGGCAGGTGAAGAGCGGCAGGACCAGGTCCTCGCGGCGCACGTGGTGCTCGCGGACCATGCTGCGCACGAGGGCGCTGCCGCGCAGACGCCGGGGACGGCAGGCTCCCGGCGGCAGGCCGGCGGCCTGTTCCGGGAGGGTTGCGAGAGGGTTGCCGATGCTGGCCACGAAGCCCGGTCTCACACCTTGTCGAGGGCCTGCTCGAGGTCGTCGATGAGGTCCCCCGCATCCTCGATGCCGACGCTGTAGCGGACCAGCTCGTCGGTGATGCCGATGGCCAGCCGGTCGGGTCGGCTGAGGTCGGAGTAGGAGATCGTCGCCGGATGGCTGACCAGGCTCTCCACCCCCCCGAGGCTGGGGGCCAGGTACGGCAGCCGCAGCTGGTGGACGAAGCTGCGCGCGAGCTGCAGATCTCCCTCGACATCGAAGCTGACCACGCCTCCGAACCCCTTCATCTGGCGCGTCGCCACGGCATGGTCGGGATGGCTGGCCAGGCCGGGGTAGAACACCTTGCGGACCTTGGGGTGCCCCTCGAGCCAGCGGGCGATCTCGAGGGCGGTCTGGTTCTGTCGCTCCATGCGCAGGGCCAGGGTCTTGAGGCCGCGGATCAGCAGGTAGGCGGTGTTCGGATCGGAGTTGGTGCCGATGATGTCGCGGAACTCCTTGATCGCCTGCACCATCGGCCCCTTGCCGCAGACGCTGCCGGCCATCAGGTCGTTGTGCCCCCCCAGGTACTTGGTGGCGCTGTGGAACACGAGATCGGCGCCGAACTCGATGGGACGCTGGTTCACCGGCGTGGCGAAGGTGCTGTCGATGAGCAGGCGCAGCCGGTGCTTTCTGGCGAAGGGCACGAGCCGGTCGAGGTCGGCCACGTGCAGGTGCGGGTTCGTCGGCGATTCGGCGAAGAGGATCCGGGTCTCCTTGCGGATCGCCCCTTCCAGGGCTTCGAAGTCGCCCGGGGCGACGCCCGTGCAGGTGATGCCGAACTTGCCGAGGACGTCGCAGAGCTGGACCGTGCGCCGGTAGCAGTCCTCCATGATCACCAGGTGCTGGCCGCTGCGCATCATGGCCAGCAGGACCGGGGTGATGGCGCTCATGCCG
>JAJDTN010000086.1 GCA_022827165.1 Candidatus Latescibacterota bacterium | reverse complement strand
CGGCATGCGGGTCGACGAGCCGGCGGGATTCTCGCGGGCGGCGGCCAGCTTCCATCCGGCGCGCTGGGTCTGGTGCCTGCTGGAGCGCGCCCTGGCCGACGACCGGGTCGAGCTGTTCACCCGCACCCGCGTCACCGCCGTGGACGACGACGAGGACGGGGGATACCGGGTGCGCACCCGACGCGGCGAGATCCGCGCCCGCCGGGTGATCAACGCCACCGAGTCGTACACGGCGCTTCTGCACCGCCGCTACGGAGAGCTCATCCACCCGGTGCAGACCCAGGCCGCCTTCGGCCGCGGCGGCCCCGGGAGCATGAAGCCCCACCTCGGCCTGAGCGGCAAGGCGGCCTTCTTCGGCCGCCACGAGTTCCCCGCACAGGGCGCCGGCGTGATGGTCGGTTCCGACGCCACCCGGGTCCCGGCCCGGCACGCCGGGCGCAACGCGCCGTCCCGGTTCATCACCAAGTACTGCCTGGCCGAGCTGAGGCGCTACTTCGCCGGCCGGGAGCCCGTCCACGTGACCCACGAGTGGAGCGGCACCCCCGGCTTCACGGTGGACGAGTACCCGGTGGTGGGGCGCCTCGACGGCCGCGGCCAGTGGATCATCGGCGGCATGTGCGGCTCCGGCTCGGCCGTCTCCTTCAACGGCGGCCGTCACGTGGTGCAGCGGATCCTGGGGCTGGAGGGGCCCGACGACTACCCGGAGGCCTACTTCGCCCCCAGCCGGGTCCTCGACCCCGCCGGTCATCCGTGGCCGGAGGTGCTGCCGCGCGGCAGCGCCTGAGCGGGCGGGCGAAGGCGAGGCGGTCCGGCCGGGGGGCTGCGTCGGGGGAGCCCGTGCTCGACTCCGCCGGCGACGGCCGGAGGTCCCGCCGCGGCTGAGTCGGGACCCTCCCGAAGACGCGTGCGGGCTCAGTCCCCGTCCCCGTCCCCGTCCCGGAACTGGAAGGCGTAGAGCTTCATCCCGCGCATGACAAAGCGCAGGCGCACCGGCTTGCCCGCGTGCGGGGCGAGATCCCCGCCCCCCCAGGTCACCGCCTTGTGGAGGCTGTTGCCGCGCACGGTATCCGCCTCCGCCAGGCTCAGCCCGGGCAGCGGCCGGCCGTCCTCGCCGAGGACCTCCGCCTGGAGCCAGCCGCCGGCGCTGCCGTCGCAGTTCACCTCCAGGCGGTTGCCGCTGAAGGTGAGGAGCGGCGTCGTGAGGGTGCCGCCGCCGTAGCCGGCGTCGGCGGAGACGAAGCCGTCGCGCCGCAGGCTGGCGCGGAAGATGCCGCCGCGCCGGGCCAAGGCCTCCCGGTCCTCGCCGGGCCGGGGGTTGCGGTGGAGGCGGACGGTGCCGGAGTAGTAGAGCCACAGCTCCTCGCCCACCGGGATCAGCCAGGGGTTGGCGTAGATCATGCCGCTGGTGGAGCTGCCGTCGAAGCCCTGGCGCAGGAAGGGCTCCCGGTCCCCCGCCCGGCCCCAGCTGATCCCGTCGCGGCTGGTGAGCAGTTGCACGTCCAGGGTCCCCGGAAACTGCTTCCGGCCCCAGTGGTAGTAGACCGCCGGCAGCATGAGGTACACGTCCTCGGCCCACGGGTACTTCATGGCGCAACTGGTGTAGACGTCGACGCAGGGGCGACCGGACTCGTTCTCCGCCGGCAGGGGCATGCCGGTGTCGGCGCCGTCCGCCTCGAAGACGATCTGCAGCGGCGTCCAGTGGCGGAAGTCGGTGGAGGTGACGCGGCCGACGCTGCGGTACGGCTGGCCGACGGCGTCGGCGGCCTCGTCCCGGTGCTGGGTGGCGCTCACCCGCGTGTAGCCGACGTAACACTGCAGCCGGTCGTCCACGAACAGCATGTTCTGCGTGTCGCAGGCGCCCTGGTGATCGGGCTGGTCGTCGTAATAGCTCCAGCGCAGGCCGTCCGGCGAGTGCATCGCCCACAGGCCGGGCTCGACACCGGCGGCGATCTCGTCGTCCGTGGGCCGGTACTTCGTCCACAGCTTGTAGCGCTCCTCTTCGGGGGCGGCCTCGTCGCGCAGCACCGTGGCCCCCTGCATCGACTGCCGCTCCCGCAGGGGGGCGACGATGTTGTTGGCCTTCGAGCCCTGGAACTCGATCAGTCCGAGGTCGGGCTTGGTCCAGGTCAGACCGTCCGCCGACTCGGCGTAGCCCAGCCGCCGAGCGCCCTCGGCGGGACCTCCGCCGAGGACCGTGGCGTCGTACCACAGGCGGAAGCGGCCGTCCGCCTCGAGCATGGCCGTGTTGTAGGCGCCGATGCCGAAGGCCTCCCAGGGCCGGTCGGCGGTCAGCACCGGCTCGGGGTGCTGCACGGGCGGGTTCATGCGCAGGCGCACGCCTTCGGACCGCTCGATGAACCGCTCGTCGACGAAGAGCTGCCGCCGGGTGCCGACGTTCCACATGGCTGAGACTCCTGAACGGGGTGATCACCGCGAGGGGAGGCGCCAAGGTAGGCGCGGGGAAAAAGGGCGGTCAACCACACGGCGAGGCGGGGCGGATCCCTCGGCCCGGCGCCTGGCGTCGGGCCGGTCCCGCGCGGGGGCGGACTCGGGCCGCACACATGACCGGCGGGCGACCGACTATCTTGAAGAGCACTGGACCTGACGCGAGGAGACAGCGAGTGGCCACCGATACCGTCCTCTACCTGAACCGCAAGGACGTGGAGCAGGTCGACCTGGGGATGCCCGCCATCATCGAGGCCCTGGAGTCGATGTTCCTCGAGAAGGGGCAGGGCCGCGTCGAGATGCCGCCCAAGCCCGGCATCCACACCCGCCCCGACGCCTTCATGCACGCCATGCCCGCCTGGATCCCGAGCCTGGAGGCGGCCGGCGTCAAGTGGATCTCGGGATACCCGGGCAACCAGGCCCGGGGCCTGCCCTACATCACCGGCCTGCTGGTCCTCAACGACCCCGAGACCGGCATCCCCACGGCGGTCATGGACGCCACCTGGATCACCGCCCAGCGCACGGGGGCGGCCACCGCCGTGGCCGCCAGGCACCTCGCCCGCCCGGAGAGCGAGTCCGCGGGGATCATCGCCTGCGGCGTGCAGGGCCGCAGCAACCTGGAGGCCCTCTCCTGCCTCTTCGACCTGCGCGCCGTTCGCGCCTACGACCTCCACCGCGAGGTGGCCGAGGAGTTCGCCGACGCCATGTCGGAGAAGCTGGGGCTCGATGTGGAAGTCGTGGAGGAACCCCGGCAGGCGGTGACCGGCGCCGATCTCGTGGTCACCAGCGGGCCGATCCGGGAGGAGCCGGAGCCGGTGATCGAGGCCGGCTGGCTGGCCCCCGGCGCCTTCGCCTCTCCCGTCGACTTCGACGCCTACTGGACGGGACCCGCCTTCGCCGAGGCCGACAAGCTGGCCACCGACGACCTCGGGCAGTTCGACTACTACCGCCGCCAGGGCTACTTCCGCAACACGCCGGAGCCGCAGGCCGACCTCGGCCAGATCGTCGCGGGCCTGAAACCCGGACGGGAGCGCGAGGACGAGCGCACCATCGCCATCAACCTCGGCATCGCCCTGGAGGACATGGCCACGGCGGTTCGGGTCTACCGCCGCGCCGTCGAGATGGGCATCGGCACGACCCTGCCCCTGTGACTCCGCCCACACCACCACGAGGAGCCGTCATGATCGCCAACCACTTCACCCGCGGGCCCGAGGGCTGGTGCTCCTACGACTACCATGCCAGCGTCATCAACGGCCGCAACGCCTTCATCCTGGCCACCTGGAGCCCCACCGGCGGCGTCGACGACGGCGGCTTCGTGTGGACCGACCACACCTGCTGGAGCGCCGACACCCCCGAGAAGCCACTCTCGATCCTGCCGCTGCTGCACTACCGCGGCTGGGTCGACGCCGATCCCGTCGACCTGCGCGACGCCGAGGTCTCGATGTACCTGCGCGGCGACGGCCTGGATCTCGACGGGGCCCGCTGCTACTTCTGGGCCCACGTGACGCGCACCCGCTGGCACCTGACGAGCGCGCCCCTGCGCATCGGCGACGGCGCCTGGACCTCGGAGCCGAACCGCTTCCGGCTGACGCCGGACGAGAGCCTGTGGCACAACAGCTGGACGGCCGAACCGGACGGGCCCCGGCGCCTCGAGCCGCTGCTGGCCGAGGCCGAGAGCTACGGGGTCTCCTTCGTGGGGTTCTCCAGCGAGGTCACCGGGCGGCTGGCGATGTCCCGGTTCTCGATCTCGCGCTGATCCTCAGGCGGCGAGGGCCCGATCGATGGCCTCGACGAGGCCGTCCACGTGGCCGGCCTCCGTGGACAGGGAGATGGCGTTCATCCCCATGGAGTGGCTGAGCAGGTAGCCCTGCAGGAGCACGGAGAGGAAGACGCGGGACCCGCGCTCTCGGTCGGCGCGCGCCATGTCGCGCCAGGTGCGCAGCGGCGGCTCCAGGAAGTGGATGCTGAAGACGGAGCCCATGACCACGGGCTCCGCCGCCACGCCGCGGCGCTCGAAGACCTCCCGCAGCCCCGCCCCCAGCCGCTGGCCCAGACCGTTGAGATGCTCGAAGGCCTCGGGCGTGAGCTGCCTCAAGGTGGCCAGCCCCGCGGCCGAGGTCACCGGGTGGGCGCTGAAGGTGCCGCTCTGGCTGAACCCGGTGGGCGGACCGGTGTTGTCGAAGCGCTCCATCAGGTCGGCGCGGCCCCCGAAGGCCCCCACCGGGAAGCCGCCCCCCACCAGCTTGCCGAAGGTCGTCACGTCGGGATCGATGCCGTAGTGGGCCTGCAGGCCGCCGGTGCCCATGCGGAAGCCGACGATCTCGTCGAACATGAGCAGCATGTCGAGGTCACGGGTGATCTCGCGCACGAAGCGGACGAACTCCGGCCGCTGGGGCAGGATGCCGAACTTCGGGTCCAGCAGCACGCAGCCGACCTCGTGGCGGTGGGCCTTCAGCAGCGCCTCGACGGCGGCCTCGTCGTCGTAGGGCAGGATCAGCGCCTCGGCCAGCGCCCCCGGCGAGATCCCCCCCGTGCCGGGCACGGCCACCGGCGCCGAGGCGGGACCGGCCTTGTCCAGCGGCGGCGCGACGCTGATCTCCACGGCGTCGTGGCTGCCGTGGTACCCGCCCTCGAACTTGGCCACCCGCGGCCGTCCGCTGACGCCGCGCAGCAGGCGCACGGCGTGGAGGGTGGCCTCGGTGCCGGAGTTGGTGAAACGGATGCGCTCCACCGAGTCGACGCGGCGGCACATCTCGTCGGCCAGCTCGACCTCGGCGCCGGCCTGCCCGCCGAGCACCACCCCGCGCTCGAGCTGCTCCTCCACGGCGGCGCGCACGGCGGCGTTGCCGTGGCCGAGGATCTGGGCCGTGTGGTGGTTGTTGAAGTCGACGTAGCGGTTGCCGTCGACGTCGACGAGGTGGCAGCCCTCGCCCCGGGCCATGGAGAGCGGCCAGGGCGCGTGGTAGTAGGCCCCCTTGACGGCCCCCGCCGTCGAGGCGCGGGCGGCCTCGAAGCGACGGCGCGACTCCGGCGTGGCCTCGCGGTAGCGCTGCTCCAGTTCGTCTCGGCTCATGGAAACCTCACGATCCGGCCGCTGTCGGCGGACTCGCGCGCCAGCAGGCAGGCCCGGGTCATCTCGATGGCGTCCTCGGGCCCGAGGAGGGGCTGCGACTCCCCCGCCGCGGCAGCCACGAAGTCAGGGAAGATCTGCCGGTCGCAGTCGACCGGCAGGCGCTCGTCGCCGTCGCCCCCGGCGCGGGTGAGAACAACCTCCCCGCCGAGCACCTCGATGACGCCTTCGGAGCCGGCGATCCGCACGCGGTCGTCGCCGTGGCTCGGCGCCGCTTCCGGCCGCAGGTAGTCGATGCTGATCGAGGCGAAGACCTCGTCCTCGAGGGTGAGGTGGCAGACAGCGGCGACCTCGAGCTCGCCGTGGTCGCGGTTGCGGGCGGCCGAGTGCGTGGCGTAGACGCTGCGGAAAGCCTTGGCGGTGTACCAGCGGATCCAGTCGAAGGCGTGACTGCCGACCCAGGGGATGGTGCCCCCGTAGATGGCCCGGTCGTGGTAGAAGGGCGCCCGCCGGCCGAGGCGGTAGGACTTCTGGGCGTTGAGGAGGCAGATCTCCCCCACGGCGCCCTCGCGGACCTGGCGCCAGGCGGTGTGGAAGGCGGGGTCGTAGCGCAGCCCCATCATGGCGGCGAAGTGGACGCCCGCCGCCTGCCGCGCCTCGGCGACCTCCTCCAACTCCTCGAGAGTGAGGGCCACCGGTTTCTCGCAGAAGACGTGGATCCCGCGCCGGAAGGCCTCGACGCTGATCTCGGCGTGCCGGTGGAAGGGGCCGGCGATGGAGACGAGATCCGGCTCCACGGCGTCGAGCATCTCCGCCGGATGCTCCCAGACCTCGGGCTCGTGCCCCAGATCCCGGCACTTCGACATCAGCCCCTGCGGGTCGTCCCCGGCGGCGGCGGTGCACACGCCGGCGACGCTCACCTCGGTCAGCGGCAGTCCGGAGAGCACGTAGTTGTTGTGCCCGCGGACCCCGATCATGCACAGCTTCATGGCGCGCCTACCGCAGGCCAACCCCCGGCCACTGCTCGTCGCTGGAGGTGACGTCGACGGTGATGCCGTCCGGGTCCTCCACCTTGAAGGCCGTGTCCTCGATGTTGTTCACATCCACGGGGACCTTGCCGGAGAGGCCGTCGGAGAAGATCTCGTAGCCCATGCCCAGCAGGCGCTGGGCCGCCGCCTCCAGATCGGGGACGCGCACGCCGATGTGCAGGTAGTCGAGCATGCCGCTCACGTGCCCCGGGCGCTCGGGGCCCTCGTGCTGGAAGACGCGGAAGTTGTGATGGCCGTCGCTCAGGTCGAAGGACTTGCCGCGGTCGGCGACGACGGGCAGGCCGAGGCCGTCGCGCCAGAAGCGGATGGTGGCCTCGATGTCGGAGGCGCGGACGCCGACGTGGACGAGGGTGGTCACTGTAGATCTCCTGGTTTGGGGGAGTGGGTGAGGGGGATGAATCAAGCCCAGATCGAGGCCATCTGCCAGCCGTCGAGGGAGCGCAGGCGGCTGGCCGTGCCCCGGGAGCGGAAGGAGACGCCGACGCTGTCCTCGCGGTCCGGGTAGACCCGGGCGGCGACGCACTGTCGGCCGTTGACGAAGACCTCGACGACGCTGCGGTCGACGAAGACGCGCAGCTCCAGCGGTTCCTCCGGGGCCACCCACACCGGCGCCGTCTCCGGGGCTCGGCAGGTCACGTCCGCCGCCACCGAGGAGTACGACGTCTCCAGGGTGACCAGGCTCTGCCGGCCGCCGCCGCCGAAGCGGTCGCTGAAGCCGCGCTCGCGGAAGAAGGCGATGCGCGTGTGCTCCTCGCGGTCCGGCGAGCGCAGCACGTTCATCTCCACATGGGCGCGGTCACCGGATCGAGAAGGGCCCGCAGCTCGATGGCGTCGCCGCTCACCGACTCGATGAGGACCTCTTCGTTGGCGGGCAGCTCCACGTCCTCCAGGCGCACCCCCTCCCGGCGCAGGGACTCGACGGCGGCCACCGGCTCCATGGACAGCTCGTCCCCGTCCACGGTCAGCCGCCGGGGCAGGGTCATGATCTGGTTCCACCCCTGCGTCGGCTTGCCGGGGTTCATGTTGAAGATCGCGATCAGCCCGCCTTCGCCGTCCGGGGTGGCGGACGGCGCGTGCACGCCGCAGGGCACGGAGGCGCCGAAGTTGAACTTGCCGCCGTGGGTGACGACGAGCTTGTCGCGCTCGGTGTCGTAGTCGCCGAGGAGGTACTGGCCGCCGCTCATGTGGCTGAAGAACAGCAGCATGTGGCGGTCGCCGATGGGCCAGAAGTAGGGGCAGGCGCCGTCGTCGCCGACGAGGGTGTAGTGGTCGTCCTCGACGAAGGGGTGGAGGTACTCCCAGTGCTCCAGGTCGGGCGAGCGCAGCAGGAAGTTGGCGCGCACCGGCTTGCCCGCCGGGCCCGCGGGCCGGGTGCCGGCCGAGAGCGAGTAGTAGTGGTCCCCCTTCTTCCAGATGCAGGGGTCGAAGACGCGGTACGGCAGGGGCGAGCCGTCGGGCGCCGTCATGGGGACCACCGCCCGGCCTCCGACCTTCTCCCAGTTCAGCAGCAGCGGGTCGCTCGACACGGCGACCATGTTGCCCGCCTCGGTGCCGTGGTACATGGCGATGACCCGGTCCTCCTCGACGAAGGTGGCGCCCGAGAAGCACT
>JAJDTN010000053.1 GCA_022827165.1 Candidatus Latescibacterota bacterium | reverse complement strand
GGTGGGCCTGCTGGCCTACGAGGAGCGCCTGCCCCTGGTCCTCGCCCTGATCCAGGACCGCTCGCCCACCAGCCGGGTCCAGCGCATCCTCGGCGGCGATTACCGGCATCCCGGCATCCTCCGGCGCAACGCCATCGAATTCCCCCTCGCCATGATCGGGCTGCGAAGGGCCGGACCCCGGGGCCGTGCCGCGGTCCTGGAAGCCCTCGCCCGGGACCCCTATTTCGAGGTCAGAGTCGCCGCCGCCCGACTCCTCGGCCAGCAGGCGGACCCGGGGGACGAGGAGGTGGAGGCGGCTCTCGTCCGTTCCCTCGACGACCGCGCCAGCTCCGTCGTCGCCGCCTCCCTGCAGGCCCTGGGGCGTGTCGGCTGCCGCCCCGAGCGTCTGGCGGACCTGCGCAGGTTCTACGTGCACCCGGACTGGCACTGCCGCCAGGAGACGGTCCACGCCCTGGAGGGTCTGCTGGAACGGCAGGTCGTGCACGCCGGGGACGTGGCCGCCGACGTGGAGCAGATCCTCTCGACCTCACCGAGCTTCGAGCCCGCCTTCCCCCTGAAGGACAGCCTGGACTCCCTGTCCCGCCGGGTCCGCCAAGGCCTGGAGAGAGACCCGGAACGCGACAGCGGGGATCGGGAACGCATGGACCCCGCCGCTTCCTGAATCCGCCGTGCTCTACTACCTCGGAACCTACCTGAACGAGAGCGTGGAGGCCCTCTCCTTCCTGCGCCTCCTCGACTCGATCAGCTTCCGCGCCATCGGCGGGGCCATCACCGCCCTGCTGCTCACCATCTTCTTCGGGGACCGGGTCATCCTCGCCCTCTACCGCGGCGGCCGCCGCGACACGCGCCGCAGCTTCGACTTCCCCCCGGCCACGGCCCGCGCCACCAAGACCTACGGCGGTCCCCTGCTGGTGGCCGCCGTCCTCGGCGGCTGCCTGCTGTGGTGCCGCCTGCACGAGACCTTCGTCCTCATGGCCCTGGCGGCGGTCATCTGGTTCGGGGCGCTGGGTTACCTCGACGACCATCTGAAGGTCCGCCACGGCACCAGCGACCGCGGGCTCTCGGAGACGGCCAAGCTCGTCCTCCAGGCCCTCTTCGGGCTGGCCTTCGGCCTGGCCTTCGTCATCGAGCCTCTGTCGCCGATGCCCGGGGGGCTGGCCACCAAGCTCTACCTGCCCTTCGTCAAGACCCCGGTCATCGATCTCGGCATCGGCTACGTCCCCTTCATCGCCTTCACCGTCGTGGCCATCGCCAACTCCGTGAACATCGCCGACGGCATCGACGGGCTCGCCGTGGTGCCCGCCGCCTTCGCCGTCGCCGTGTACGGGGTCTTCGCCTATGTGGCCAGTCACGCCGAGATCTCCGACTTCCTCATCTTCCCCTTCACCCCGGGAGCCGGGGAGGTGACGATCATCTGCTGCACCGTCTTCGGCGCCTGTCTCGGTTTCCTGTGGTTCAACTCCTACCCGGCCAACGTCATCATGGGAGACACCGGCTCCATGGCCCTGGGCGGGCTCCTGGGGACCGTCGTCGTCCTGGTGAAGCAGGAGTTCCTCTTCCTCATCGTCGGCGGCGTCTTCGTCGGCGAGGCCCTCTCGGTGGTGATCCAGGAGAAGATCGGCATCCGCTGGCTGGGCCGGCGGTTCTTCCGGAGCGCTCCCGTGCACCACCACTTCCAGGCCTGCGGGCTGGCCGACACCAAGATCGTCATCCGCTTCTGGATCATCGCCGGAATCCTCGCCCTCGTGGGGCTGGCGACCCTGAAGATCCGCTGAAGGGGAGGGAGGGGAGATCAGCGGGGCGGGAGGTGGAGGCCGTAGAGCAGCAGCAGGAGGATCGCGGCCCCCGCGCCGAGGGCGACGCCAGGGGGCAGGCCGCGCTCAACCCCGCCCTGCTCGCGGGTGAAGCGCCGGTACTCGTCGGACAGCACCAGGTAGACGGAGGCGAGGGAGATGACGACGGCCACGAGGAGGAAGACGTAATCCAGCGATGACGGGTCGACGGCGCGGCGGAGGCCGACGGCGTAGGGCAGGAGGTTGACCAGCAGCCCGTGTCTGCGCGCCGCCAGGCCGTACAGGAGGACGCCGAGGCTCACGGAGCTGATGGCCATCGGCGGCAGGGCGTCGAGGAGGGGCACCTCCTTCCCGAAGACGAGGATCGGCACGCCGACCAGCAGATGCAGCCAGGTGACGATGTAGGCGTAGAGGAAGGAGGGTCGCTCGAGGGCGGCCGCCCCGATCAGGAAATGGGAGAACGACGGGCGTTCGGGCACCTTGTCAGAAACGCGCTGGCGGTGGGGAAGTCCGGGGGGAGGGGGGCCTCAAGTCTACCGGGTTGGCTCGCGGGGCGTCAACCGGCCGCCGGCCACGCTCCCCGAATCCGCCCTCGGAGGGGCGGCGGATGATCGACGATCCCGGAGACCATGCCCGCCGGTGACAGGCGCCCGGCCTCGGCCGGCACCGCGGAGGCGCCGGTCGAGGCGGCCCCGGCCCTGCCGCTCCTCCACGGCGAACCGGCGCGACTGGCCATCGAAGAGGTGCCCGGTATCGGCCGCCTGCGGGCCCGGGCCCTGCGCAAGGAGGGCCTGGCCACGGTGGCCGATCTCCTCGCCCGGCTGCCCCGGCGGTTCATCGACCGCAGCCGGATCGTCGCCATCGCCGAGGCCCCCATCGGGGAGGAAGTCACCCTCGTCGGCAGCGTCCGCTCCGCCTCCCGGCCGCCCCCCGTCCGGCGCGGCCGGCGCTCGCCCCCTCACACCGTGGAGGTCGAGGACGGCAGCGGCAGACTGCGGTGCGTGTGGTTCCAGGGGGCCCGGTACCACACCTTCGAGGCCGGGGACGTGATCGCCCTCAGCGGCCGCATCGAGATCTACCGCGGCCGGCGCCAGGTGAGCCACCCCGAGTACGAGCACCTCTCCGACGCTGAGACCGTCGGGACCGGACGGCTGCACACGGGGACCGTCGTCCCCCTCTACGGCTCCAGCGCGGAGATGAAGGAGCGCGGCCTGGGCAGCCGCGGTTTCCGGCGTCTCATGCGCGATGCCCTGACGCGCTCGCTGCCCTCCGTGGGCACGCAGCTGCCCGTGGGTGGGGAGGCGCGGCAGGGACTGATCGGCCTCGGGCAGGCCCTGCGGGACGCCCACTTCCCCGCCGACCTCGGAACGGCGGAGCGGGCCCGCCGCCGTCTCGCCTTCGAGGAGCTGTTCCTGCTCCAGCGCGAGCTCGAGCGCCGGCGCCGGCAGCTGGCCGGACGCCCGGGCCGTGCCATCCCCGCCAGCCGGCAGCTGGTCCCCCGGCTCCTCGCCTCCATCCCCTTCGAGCCGACGGCTGCGCAACTGCGGGTGATCGGCGAGATCGGCGCCGACATGGCGCGGCCCCGCCCCATGCGCCGGCTGCTGCACGGCGATGTGGGTTCGGGCAAGACCCTGGTCGCCTTGTGCGCCGCCCTGGCCGCCGTGGAGAGCGGCTGCCAGACCGCCCTCATGGCTCCCACCGAGATCCTCGCCGAGCAGCACTTCCACACCCTGCGCCGCCTCGCCTCGCCCGCCGGCGTCGAGGGGATCGTCCTCCTGAAGGGCGGCCAGCGGGCGGTGGTGCGCCGCGAGCTCCTGACGGGGATCGCCAGCGGCTCCGTGCGCATCGCCGTCGGCACCCACGCCCTGATCGAGGAAGGGGTCTCCTTCGCCCGGCTGGGGCTGGCCGTGGTCGACGAGCAGCATCGCTTCGGCGTCGCCCAGCGCACCCGCCTGTCGGCCAAGGGCGAGGGGATCGACCTGCTGATCATGACCGCCACGCCGATTCCCCGCTCCCTCGCCATGACTCTCTACGGCGATCTGGCGGTCTCGGTCATCGACGAGATGCCGCCGGGGCGCCGGGCGGTGCGCACCGTCCGGCGGGACCCCTCGCACCGGGAACGGATCCACGCCTTCCTCGTCGACCAGGCAGCGGAGGGGCGCCAAGCCTACGTGGTCT
>JAJDTN010000409.1 GCA_022827165.1 Candidatus Latescibacterota bacterium | reverse complement strand
AGACCAGCCAGGTGCCGATGAACCGCCAGCGCCCGCCGTCGCCGGGGAAGCCGCCGCCGTCGTCGACGCCGAAGTTCCGCAGCGGGTCCCCGGGGTCAGGGTGGTCGCTGTTGAACAGCAGGCCGCGGTCGGCGCGGTCCGGATCGAAGAGGCCCGCCTCGTCGAGGCCGGACTCGTGGAAGGCGGCGAAATCGTTCTTCGGGAAGCGCTCCCCGCAGTGGGGGCAGCGCAGCTTCCACGGCTCGGCGAAGGGGTCGATCTGCCAGGCGTACATGTTCACCGGCCGCCGGCAGGCCGGGCAGTCGCCGTCGGACCACACCATCCACGAGCGCGTGATGCGGGGGCCGAAGACCATCGACCACAGATCGTCGAGGGAGTATTCGCCCCACGGCCGGGCGCGCTCCTCGGCGCGGGCTCGGACCCCGTCGTCGGCGCGCAAGCGCTCGAGCAGCCCGGGCGGGTGGAGCACGGAGGCCACCGGGGCTACAGGCGGGCCAGCGCCTGGTCGAGGGTGAGACGGCGGTAGGACTGGCTGATGACCTCGGACCCGTCCTCCTCGGCCGGACTCCCGCCGCCGTTCCCGCCGTCGAGGCTGGAGCGCACGCTCTCCATCCATCCGGCCACCGGGTCCCGCGGACAGGAGACGGTCAGGTCCGCGTCGTCGACGCCGCCGCCGGGGCCGTAGAGGTAGCAGTCGCGCACCAGGCGGCGCAGGGCGGCTTCCTGTACCGGCTGCAGCTCCGGCTGGCCGGTCCCGCCCTCGGGCACGAGAAGCACGTCGACGGCACGGTCGGTCACGGCGTCGACGCAGTCGCCGGGCGCGGGGCCGATGGAGACGTTCTTGTGATTCGGCCAGATGTCGAGCATCGAGTAGTTGGCGGTCCCAGGGGAGCGCTGGAAGGTGAAAAAGTCGGGGTAGGCGAAGAACTCGCCGCCCGCGGCGCGGTAGTCGTCGTAGAAGGCGGTGACGTGGGCCATGATCAGGGCCGCGGCGCCGAGCCCGTCGAGGGGGGAGGGGCAGACCACCCCGAGTCGCCGGGTGCGGACGAAGCCCTCGAAGAACTCGGCGTGCGAGACGGGGGCCCCCTCGAGGGTGAGGGCGAAGTCGGTGCCGCGGAGGGTGGAGGAATGCATGGAGAGCTCCGTCGATTCAGTCGTAGTTGCTCGGGCGGTGGTCGCCCATGAGCCGGCGCTGACGCGGCGTGGCCTGCTCGAGGATGGCCGGGTCGAAGCGGAAGCGGTTGAGGTAGGGAGGGTATTTCTGGGTGATCATGCGCTGGGCGTAGTGCACCTGCAGCAGGTAGCGGACGCGGTCGCCGCGGTTGGCCGTGCCCCGGTGCCAGACCTCGGAGCGGAAGACGACCACGTCGCCGGCGCCGCACAGGACGCTGTGCTCGCCCGTCCCGCGCCAGTCCTGGTCGCCGTCGGGCGGCCGGCCGGCGCGGTGGCTGCCCGGCACGAAGACCGTCGGCCCGAGTTCCTCGGTCACGTCGTCGAGGTAGAAGTGGGCGGTGGTGATGAAGACCGGGATCTGCACGCGGGGATCGTCCATCACGTCCTCGGGCAGGGTCAGGGGCTGCCAGTCGGCGTGCAGACCCTGGTCGGGGCGGCCGGGACCGGTGAGCCAGGCGGTCATGCCGATGACGTGGCAGTCCTCCCCGTGGAGGGCCTCGGCCAGCTCGATCACCCCCGGGAAGTCCAGGCAGGAGAGGAAGAGGAGGTCCCGGTTGAAGGCGTTGTTGATGATCTTGTGGTAGAAGGGATGCCCGGGCGGTTCCTCCACCCGGTCGAAGCTCTCGGCCAGCGGCTCGGCGCGGTCCATGGCCTCGCGCAGGGCGGCGATCCGGCCGGCGTCGAGCAGGGCCGGCAGGTAGGCGAACCCCTGCTCGCGCACGGCGCGCTCGCGGCCGGCCAGGTCGGCAGCGGCCTCGAGGCGCAGGGCGGGGCGGGCAGCCGTCATGGGCTGGACGGCCCCGGGACCGTGGGCTGGCGGCCGGCCATGCCGGGAGCGGCCTCCAGGCCCGGAGCGTGGCGGGCGGCGGTCATCGGCGGTCCGGTCCGGCGCCGTGCACGGACCACCCTTCGGCCGAGGTCGCAGCCCGGCCGCTGCCAAGGCCGGGAGCGGCCTCGAGGCGCGGGACGGGTCGGGCAGGGGTCATGGGCGGGCCGGAGCGACGCGGCGCGTGGACCTCGGCTCTCCGGAGGGCGAGTCCCGGCGTCCCCCGGCCGAGGCGCTGTCCAGCCCCACGGCCTCGCTCACGTGGGAGAGGCCATCGGCCTCCAGCAGCCGTACCAGGCCGCGGTTGATGCGCCGCACCAGGCCGGGGCCGTGGTAGACCAGCCCCGTGTAGAGCTGCAGCAACGAGGCGCCGAGGCGGATCTTGCGCCAGGCGTCCTCCGCCGAGGCGATGCCCCCCGAACCGATGATGCGGTGCCGGCGGCGGTCGATGCGGCCGTACCAGGCCCGGACCGCGTCGTCGAGCAGGCCCCGGGCCGGTGGTCCGCACAGGGTCCCGGGAAGGGGGTCGACCACGGCGGCCGGCGTGCGCAGGGCGTACTCCTTGCCCGGCGGCAGGTTGAAGACGAAGCCGGCCACCCGGGGGAAGGGGTCGACGGCCTCGAGGAGGGCCTCGATGAAGGGCGGGTCGGTGCGCGCCGTGAGCTTGAGGAAGACCGGCGGCAGGCCGTCGACGGCGGCCAGTTGCGCCAGTAGGGCGGCCACGGCCGCGGGGTCGTCGAAGGGGCTGGCGCCGCCGGTGGTGTTCGGACAGTTGAGGTTGAGGGTGAGGTAGTCGGCGCACCCGGCGAAGACGCGGGCGGCCTCGACGAGCTCGGCGATGACGTGGTCGGGCGGCGCCGGGCGGCCGGTGTTCGTCTCCACGAGGTTCACCCCCAGGGGCACGGGCACGGGCCGCGCGGAGAGGCGGCGGGCGACGGTGTCGGCGCCGTCGTTGGGGACTCCGTAGTTGACGACGATCGCCTCGTCGGCGGGCAGGCGGAAGAGGCGCGGGCGGGGGTTGCCGCGCGACGGACGGGCGGAGACCGAGCCGATCTCCAGGTGCCCCAGCCCCAGGCAGGAGAGGGCCTGCGCGGCGCGGCCGTTCTTGTCGAAGCCGGCTGCCAGCCCCAGGGGGTTCGGGAACCGCAGGCCGGCGACCTCGGTGGCCAGCCTGTCGTCCGCGAAGCCGTAGATCGACCGCAGGACGGCCCGGCCGGGGGCGCGGGCGCCGGCGGCGGAAGCCGCCGCCAGGGCCGCCTCGTGGGCGCTCTCGGCGTCGAATCGAAAGAGGAGGGGCCGCAGGAGGTGGGTATAGAGGCTCATCGGTCCGGCAAAGGTGCGAAGGCCGGCTGAGACTCACAAGCCGCCTTCGGGAGGGCTCCCTATACTATCGGCGCGAAAAGGAGAGAGCATGAAACCGAAGGTCCTGCTGGCGACGATCTTCCGCAACGAGGCCTTCGCCTCCGATCACAGGCGCGCCGGCCTGGCGAAGCTGGGGGAGATCGCCGAACTCGTCGAGTACGACTCCGAGCTCACCGGCGACATGGCCGAGGGCGTGGCCGCCGTCATCGCCAACTCCAACCTCGTGCACCGCGAGTTCTACGAGCGCGGCGCCGATCTGCGCCTCGTCGCCCGCTGGGGGGTCGGCTACGACAAGGTCCAGATCGACGTGGCCACCGAGTTGGGCGTGCCGGTGACGATCACCCCCGTGCACATGGACACCGTCGCCGAGTACACCATCGCCCAGTGGATGGCGACGCTGAAGCGGACCTACACCCTCAACCGCATGTCCCACGCCGGCGACTTCACCATCATCCCCACCTACGAGGCCCGGGGCTCCACCCTCGGCCTCTACGGCTTCGGCCGCATCGGCCAGGAGGTGGCCCTGCGCGCGAAGCCCCTCCTGGGCGACTCGGGCCGCCTCCTGGTCCACGACGTGCGCCCCGACATCGCCGAGGTCGCCGCCCGCCACGGCGCCGAGGCCGTGGACGATCCCATGCGCCTCTTCGAGGAGAGCGACACCGTCAGCCTCCACGTCTCCGGGGACGACACCATCGTTCACTACGAGCAACTGAAGGCGATGCGGCCCCACGCGTCGCTGATCAACCCGTCGCGGGGCAACCTCGTCTGCGACGACGACGCCCTGCGCGCGGTCGAGGAGGGGTGCCTGACCTACTACGTCGTCGACGACCCGGTGAACGACACCCGCGCCGTGCACAAGGACCACCCGCGCATCATCTGCACCAACCACAACGGCGGCATCACCGTCGAGTCGGTGCAGCGGCTGGACACCCGGACCTTCGAGCAGGTGACCGATGTCATCCACGGCCGCGAGCCGGAGGACGTGCTGCGGCCGGAGGTCCTCGACCACCGGCGGGTGAAGGCCTGGCTGACCCACCGCCGCTGACCAACCCGCCTTCGCCTCAGACCATGTAGGTCCCCTCGGCGTCGAGACGGGCGCGGGCCTTGCGGTACTCCTCGCTGCCGTCGTCCTCCCAGTACTCGAAGCCGATGCCGGGCAGGGCGCCCTCCTCGAAGCCGGTGAGTTGCTGCACGCCCGGCGATCCCTTCGTGTACATCCGCTTGCCGCCGGGCAGGGTCAGGACGCCGATGTACTCCACCCGCCCCAGGCGCTCGCCGCGGGCGAACTCGGCGATGGCGTCGTCGTCCACCTCCAGGCCGAGTCCCGGCGCCTCGGGGACGCGGGAGAAGCCTTCGTCCACGCCCACCGGGGCGGCGATGTCGCGCTCGTACTGGTCGTCCAGGGTGATGACGTGGGCCGTCGCCGTGGGCAGCACCGCCGCCTGGTGCAGGGTGAGGGCCTTCATCAGCGCCCCCCCGGACTGCTGGATCAGGGTCTGCACGTTGGCCTGCCCGTAGGCGAAGCCGGCCCGCAGGGTGCGGCCGATGGCGCCGCCGGTCATGTAGATGTCGGCGGCCCCGGCCATGACCTCCTGGATGCCGCCGAGCTGGGGCACGTGCATGATCAGGGGGATCTTCGACTTGGCGCGCAGCCTCGCCCAGCCGTCGACGTCCTGCCAGGGGAGGGGGTCCTCGACGAAGCCGACGATGTGGGAGTGGTCCCGCTCCATCTCGGCGAGGATGGGCAGCACCACGCCGGGACTGCGGTTGTGGTTGAAGTCCCAGTGCAGCTTGAAGCCCGCCGGCACCGCGTCGGCGGCGGCGCGGGTCTGCTCGATCACGTCGTAACGGGCGTTGGAGTGCATCTTGAAGACCCGGTAGCCCTGCTCCGACGAACGCCGGACCTCGGCGGCGAAGACCTCGGGGGAACAGGGCCGCGTCCAGGCGGCGCAGGGCACGGCGTCGCGCAGCTTCTGGCCCATGAGCTTGTACGCCGGCACCTCCAGGTACTTGCCCATCACGTCGTAGAGGGCCATGCCGAGGGCGAGGTTGAGATCGTTGTTGATGTAGTCGAAAGGGCTGCGCCCGATGAGGGACTGGATCACCGACTCGTCGATGCGGGGCACGTCCTCGTAGTCGCCGTACCCGGTCAGGCCGTTGTCGGTGTGGATCTTGACGACGACGTGGTCGTCGATGCCCCCCATGCGCACCCGGCCGGCGGCGTCGTCGTAGCGGGCGGCCAGGGGCATGGCGACGGGGATGACCTCGATATCCGTGATCTTCATCGGTTGCTCCTCCGGTTCGCGTGGGGTCCGAGTCGGGAGTCAGCTAAGCACATGGGGCCGGGCCTTGACAACTCCCGGGCCCGGCGGAAGTCTGACCGGCCCGGACCCGGGGGGGCCGCCAGCGAGGGTTACTGTCCCTCCCCGCGCAGGAGCCGGCCGCCGAAGGCGATGCGGCCCACCCCCGCGGGGCAGAACACCACGTGCACGTGCTCGGCGGGGCGGCCGCAGACCTCGGCGATCGCCGCGCTCAGGGAAGCCGCCTGTCGAGCCAGGGTCGCCTCGTCGGGCAGCCGGGCCTGCAGGACCTGGACGAATACCGGCCGCAGTCCGGGGGGCGGGCCCCCGCCGCTCTCGGCGTAGGCAGCCGTCGTCAACCGGCGCAGGCGCACCCACGTCTGCCCCGCGGGTGCGTCCAGCGCAGCGCCGGCGGCTTCGGCCAGCCTCGGGGCCAGGGTCGGGCTCAGCTCGTCGTCGGCGACGACCTCCACCTCGATCAGAGGCATGGGCTCTTTCTCTCGTCTCGGCGGATCCTGCCCACCTCACCCATCGACGATCTCGCACGCTCGCCCGTGGAGGCGCCAGGCCTCCGCGGCCGTGGACGCCCGTCCGGCGCAGCGCAGGGCGAGGGCCCGCAGGCCGAGGAGGGACTCGTCGAGGGCGCAGGCCCCGCGCACGGTCCGCCCCGAGGCGCGGGCCAGCAGCTCGGCCAGGTGCGGCAGGTTGCGGGCGATTCCCCCGCCGAGGGCCACCCTTTCCAGGCGGCGGCCGGGGTCCAGCTCGTCGAGGACCTCGGCGTACTGGGTCACGAAGGCGCTCAGCACCGAGGCGAGGTAGTTCCCGGGGGTCAGGCCGCCCTCCTGCAGTCCGGCGATCCCGCCCCCCGACCGGAACCCGCGGGCCCCCTCGAAGACGGCCAGGTCCACCTCCAGGGTGGCGCCATCCACTTCCCGGGGGCCGAGGGCGGCCAGCTCCGCCCACCAGTCCGGCCGCGCGGCCCCCCCGGCGGCCGCCGGGGTGCGCTCGGAGATCTGCTGCAGGAAGCCGACGAACTCGCCGAGGGCGCGGCCGGCCGGGATGTGGGTGACCGCGGTCAGGTCCATCCCGTCGAAGTATGGCCGGTGCTCGAAGGCCTGGTCCCGCGGGACCCCGGGGACGGCGACTTGGCTGCCGGTGCCGAGGTTGACGGAGGCCGTGGTCCCCTCGACGACGCCGGCGCCCAGCACCGAGCACTGGTGGTCGCCGACGCCGGCGTAGACCGGCACGGGACCCCGGGGGCCGGCCCAGTATCCGGCGGCGGTCTCCTCGGAGCAGGGCTCCCCCGGGATCGGCGACACGCCACCCAGCTCGCGGGCGGCCTCCAGCAGCTCCGGCGCGATCCCCTTGCGGTCCATGTCGTAGAGAGCCATGCCCGCCAGGATGGTGGGGTGCTCCGGCGGCGGACCTCCAGCCTCGGCGCGGCAGAGCCAGCCGGGCAGGGAGACGATCTCCACCTCGGGCGGCAGGTCCATGGTGCGCCCGCAGTGGACGAGGTTGATCAGCGGAAACCCGGACCGAGGCCGCATGCCGGAGAGGCGACGGAAACCGTCCCCGAGGTGGGCGGCCACCAAGTCGAAGGAGCTGCGCCCGTCCACCCTCTCAAGGGAGCGTCCGTCGAGCCAGGAGACGTACTGGGTGAGGGGCTCGCGGGTCCGGGGGTGCAGGAGAGCGAATCCGTGCATCTCGCTGCACAGGACGATGCCGTCGAAGTCGCTCCCCGAGGCGGCCCAGGCGTCGGCGCACAGGTCGCGGAAGCGCTCCCGGATCGCGGTCAGCGGGACCTCGTGACGGCCCGCGGGCCCGGGGAGGGCGGGCAGGGCCGGGTGCCGGCGCAGGTGCTCGAAGCGTCCGCCATCGAGCTGCAGGAGGGCGGACTTGGTGCTCGTCGTGCCGAAGTCGACGAGGAGGAAGCGGTCCACCGTTCAGCCGCCGGACCCGGTCTCCGCCGCGCCTCCGGCCACGTCCTCGACCAGCCCCTCGAAGGCGTTACCCGAGAGGCGGGTGCCCCGCGCCTCGCCGCCGATGCGGATGCCGACGCGCTGCCGTCCCGCGGCGCCCGCCTCGAAGCGGCAGTCGCGGATCTCCGTGCCGCGGGTGTCGCCGCGGATGTCCACGGCCACCCCCTCGTCGGCGAAGCCGTTGTCGACGAACCGGCAGCCCTCCACCACGTTGCGGTGGCCGCCCCGGTACCCGGAGTCGGCCTCGCGGAAGAGCAGACCGACGCGGTGGTTGCCCTCGAAGAGGGTGCCCGTGAGCCGGTTGTCGGTGTCGCGGTGGCCGATGCTGATGCCGTAGTCGCGGTTGTCGCTGCAGGTGCAGTCCTCGACCCGGCCGTCGGTGACCCCCCAGCAGAAGAAGATCCCCTGGGCGTTGCCGCGGGCCTCGCAGCGGCGGAAGAGGGGGCGCTGCGATCCCGAGCCGGGGTGGAAGCCGAGGCTGGCGTTGTCCAGGGAGCGGCAGTCCTCGAAGCTCACGTCGTCGCAGACCTGGAAGCTGAAGCCGTCGCCGTGATAGCCGCGGGCGGTGACGCCGCGGAAGCTCCAGCGGTGGCACTGCTGGATGAAGACGGCTCCCGCGTAGTTGCCGTTGATCTCCTCGTTCTCGTCGAGGTTGCCGTCGAGGACCAGTTCCTCCACGGTGACGTCGCTGACGCCCTCCTCGGCGGTGACGATGGGGAAGAGGGTGGCCGCCGTGGCCCGGTGCTCGAGCCAGAAGTTCTTCAGCAGCCGCCGGGAGAGGGTCAGCTCGGACCCGTCCACGTCGACCACGGTGTCGCGCACCACCTCGCGCAGGCCGCCGCCGTCGGCGTACGAGCGCAGCATGATGCCGCACCCGGGCCGGAAGGGGGAGGGGTCCTCCACCGTGACCCGATTCTCGTACCAGTCGGAGTCCCGGACCAGCGGCGTGGAGCCGCTCGCCGTCTTGCGCAGGACCGTGGCCTCGCCGGCGCCGCGCAGGGTCAGCCCCGGATGCAGGTAGAGGGCGTTGGTCATGCGGTAGGTGGCGGGCAGGACGCGCAGGGTCCCGCCGCCGAGGCGCGCCAGGTAGTCGGCGCCGGCCTGCAGCACCTTGTCGCCGCGGCCCTCCAGGTCGCCGCCGGGGCCGACGCTCAGCTCCAGCCGGCCGGGGGCGGAGCGGGTGCGGTTGAGGGTGGGGTCCATCAGGCGCCCCCGGCGACCGGCTCGTCGTACTCCACCGGCGTCGAAGGCGGATCGCCGAGGTCCGGGATCTCCAGCAGCTCGCCGCCGCGGCG
>JAJDTN010000216.1 GCA_022827165.1 Candidatus Latescibacterota bacterium | reverse complement strand
TGGAGGATCAAGGGCGTACGGCGCGGCGGTGGACGAGTCCTCTGCCATCCCCCTGAAGGACCTGATGGCGGATCTCCCCGCCAAGCGCGAGGAGCCGATCACCGTCTCGGGCACCATCGGCACGGTCTGCCGGTCGGATGGCTGCTGGTTCACCCTGCGCGATCTCACGGGGGAGGAGCCGGTGGAGATCTTTGTCGATCTGAGGGGGGGAGCGGAGTTCACCGTAGCGGCGGGAATCGAGGGCAAGAGGGCGATCCTCGCGGGCCGGCTCGTGGGAGAGCGGCCGGACCTCGCCATCCGCGCCGTGGGACTCGTGGTGAAGTAGGGGAGGAGCATGGGTTCCGCCCGACGGTTGCGGATGACCGCCTCCTGGGCCTTCCAGGGCCTGGCCTTTCACAAGACCCGGACCCTCCTCACCATCGCCGCGGTGGGGCTCGCCACCGCGCTGGTGGCCGGCATTCTCGGCTTCCAGGCCGGCTACCGGCAATCCCTCGACCACAACATCGACTCCATGGGCTACCAGATCCTCGTGACGGGGAAGGGATGCCCTCACGAGGCGGCGACCCTGATCCTGCGCGGAGGGTCGATTCCGATGTACATCCGCGAGGAGGTGTACCGCCACATCGTGGAGCAGCCCGAGGTGAAGGACGCGACGCGGTTCTTCATGCAGGCCGTTCCCGACCGCGGCGGCAGCTCCCACCAGCTCCATGTCGGAATCGACGAGAGCTTTCTGGCGCTCAAACCCGGCGTCGGGTTCCAGCGGGGGGAGTGGTTCAGCGGCGCCCTGGCCGACGAGGCCATCCTCGGATTCAACGTCGCCGAGTACCGCCGCCTCGGAATCGGGGATACCATCGGCGTGAGGGACCGGACCTTCCGCGTCCAGGGGATCCTCGACAAGCTCGGTACCCAGGACGACGGAACCGTCTTCCTGCCCCTCGAGGTGAGCCAGGACCTGTTCGAGCGGCGGGACCGCCTCACCGGGATCGGAATCCGCCTGCACGACATGGGCGATGCCGGCCCCTTCATCGATCGCCTGTACGACATTCCGTCGCTGCAGGTGGTGCGCATGTCCCAGGTGCAGGGTGCGATCCTCAACATCCTGAGAGGGGTGCGGGCCCTGCTGCTGGCCTTCGGGGCGGTCTGCCTCGTCGCCGCCCTCATGGGGGTCTTCAGTGTCGCCCTGATCACGGTGAACGAGCGGACTCCGGAAATGGGGGTGCTGCGGGCCCTGGGATGCCCGGGCTGGACCCTCTTCCAGCTCGTCTGGGCCGAGTCCCTGCTGCTCAGCCTGGCCGGCGCCGTCGTCGGAGCGGGGCTCACCCTGGCGCTGCGGGGGGCCGCCGAGTGGGTCGTGCGCTCCACCCTCACCTTCGTTCCGGCGGGACCGGTGGTGGCCGTGACCCCGGAAACCCTCCTCGGCAGCGCCGCGGCGGTCGTGGTTCTCTGCCTTCTCGCGGGGGTCTATCCGGCGCTCAAGTCCTCCCGCGGGGCCGCGTGACGGCGCTGCTGTCGGCGAGCGGGGTCTGGAAGGAGTTCCCCCAGCCGGGAACCAGCGTGACCGCCCTCGCCGACGTGACCCTGTCCATCGGGCGGGGCGAGTTCGTCGTGGTCACGGGGGAGTCCGGGTCGGGGAAGTCGACGCTGCTGTCGCTTCTGGCGGGAATGGACCGGCCGACGCGCGGGGCCGTGAGGTTCGACGACGAGGCCCTCGAGTCGGCGGCGCCGGGGCGGCTCGCCCGGATTCGCCGGGAGCGCATGGGGTTCGTCTTCCAGGACTTCCGGCTCGTGCGCCATCTCACGGTGCTGGGAAACGTCCGGTTGCCGCTGTTGTTCGGCGGTCGCGGCGGGGACGCGGACGAGGCGGAGCGCCTCCTGGAGGGGGTCAACATCGGCCACCGGGCGCGCCACCGGCCGGACGCCCTGTCCCGCGGGGAGATGCAGCGCGCCGCCCTGGCGCGGGCGCTGGCGAACCGGCCGGACGTGCTCTTCGCCGACGAGCCCACGGCGAACCTCGACCGGCGCAACGCCGGGATCCTGTGGGAGCTGATCGCGGATCTCCACCGCGGCGGACTGACGGTGGTGGCGGCCGCCCACGACGTCGAGGTGATCCCGGAGGGGAGACGGACCGTCCGGCTCGACGATGGCAGAATCGCGTCGGATGAGCATCGGTAGGACGATCCTCCGTCGGGCCGCGTGGACCGCGCTCGTGCTGGCGGTTCCCCTCGTTCCCGCCTGCAGCGGAGGAGGCGGCGCCGAGCCGGGAAGGGAGCCGCCATCGCAGGCCGGGATGGAGTTCAAGCGGCGTCTGCGCCTCGGCATCGAGCAGCTGCGCCGAAACCTGCCGGAATCCGCCCGCGCCGAGTTCGATGCCTGCGCGCGGCTGCGGCCCGATGATCCGGAGCTACTCTTTCAGCAGGCCCGGCTCCTCATGGCGAAGTCGCCGAGGCCGGCCGACATCGAGGCGGGGATCGGGTTGTTGCGGAAGGTGCTCGCCCTGCGGCCGCAGAGCGTGAAAGCCCATCGCCTGCTGTACGAGCTCGAAAGGCGCCGCCGCAACGAGGCGGCCGCCCGCGCCCACCGGGACGCGGTGCTGGCGGCGTACGGCCAGATGGGCGAGTTGGAGATCGCCTCCTTCGCACGCTACTACGAAGGCGGAAGCGGGCCGAATCTGCGGCTCGTGGAGGTGAGGGATGGGGCGAAGAACGCCGCCGACCTGCGCCGGTTCCGCGAAGCGGTGCAGGGCCTCTACAGAGAAGGGCACTACGCCCCGAGCAGGGCGGTCCCGGTGATCGAGGAGATCCTGGCGAAGTACCCCGATCTCGCGGCGGTGCGCCTCTATTTCGCGAAGATGCTCGTCCTCGGGCAGATCCGGGTCGACTACAGCAATCGTCCCGGGCTGCGGCCCATGGCCTCGGCCCTCGTCTTCGACATCGCCCAGACCGAGCTCGAGAGGGTGTACGACCAGGTCCACCCCGGATCGCCCATGGCCCGGGACATCATCCACATGCTGAGCCGCGTGGCGATGCTCATGGCGGACTACGACGAGTCGATCGCGCTGGCCGATCTGCTCCTGGGGGACCCGCGTGTGGAGGGGGACTTCCGGCAGTTCCAGATCGGGCGCAAGGGACTGGCGCGCCTCAAGCAGGAGCGCTACGCCGAGGCCGTCGCGCTGCTCGAGGAATCCCTGGCCGGAGCGCCAAGGAACTCCCGGCGGGAGCTGGGCCATCTCTGGCTCCTTCACCTGGCCCACGAGGGACTGGGGACCCCGCCGGACGAGCGGACGGCGTTCCAGTTCCGCGGGGACCTGGCGCTGCCGGGGGACCCGACCCCCCTTCTCTTCGAGGACGCGGCGGCAGCGTACGGCATCGACAAGTACGACGGCCTGGGGCCGAGCGCCTGGGGCGACTACGACCGGGACGGCGACTACGACCTGTTCGTCACCGGCAGCGACAGCTACGGGGCCCTGTACCGGAACGACGGCGAGAGCTTCACCGACGTCTCCCGGGAGGCGAACCTGTTTCGCGTGCAGTCCGGCTTCAGCGCCACCTGGTCGGACTACGCCAACGCCGGCTGGATCGATCTGCACGTCGGCCGCGACGGGTGGCACGGCCCCATTGCCAACTCGCTGTTCGCGAACAACGGGGACGGGACCTTCACCGAGACGACGGACGCCGCCGGACTGGGGGACCCGGGCTCGAGCTTCGTGTGCCAGTGGTCGGACTACGACAGGGACGGCGGCGTCGACCTCTACGTCGCCAACGGCATCACCGGGGGCGGCGATACCAACACCCTGTACCGGAACAATCTCGACGGCACCTTCACCGACGTGACCGCGGCGGCGGGGCTCCGGGAGGCCCGCGGGACCCGGACGATCGGGAACTGCTGGGGCGACTACGACGACGACGGCTGGCCCGATCTCTTCGTGAGCGGGTACGAGACGGCGAACCGGCTCTACCGGAACAACGGCGACGGCACCTTCACGGACCGCGCCGCCGAGGCCGGCCTCCTCGACGACGAGCGGCTCACCACCGGCTACACCTGCTTCTTCTTCGACTACGACAACGATCTCGATCTCGACCTCCTGCGACCGGCGCTGGCCCCGTGGAACGACGTGCTGCTGGGACTCTCGGACCGCTACGACGACCTGCCGGCGGAGAAGAAGAAGGAGATGCTCCGGCACTGCACGAGGCTCTACCGCAACAACGGAGACGGGACGTTCACCGATGTGTCGGTGGAGGCCGGGTTCCTCCACCCGAACGGGGCCATGGGAACGGGGGTGGCCGATCTGGACAACGACGGCTACCTCGACATCTACTTCGGGACGGGTGATCCGGCGATCGAGCGGATGGAGCCGGACCGCCTCTACCGCAACAACGGGGACGGGACCTTCACCGACCTCACCTTCGCCGCCGGCGTCGCCAACGTCGGCAAGGGGCACGGCGAGACCTTCGTCGACATCGATCTCGACGGCGATCTCGAGATCTACGCCCCCGAGGGCGGGTTCGTCCACGGAGACCAGTTCCCGAACGCCTTCTACCTGAACCTCCAGGAGTCGGGCAACCACTGGATCCACATCGACCTCGAGGGCACGAAGAGCAACCGGGACGCCCTCGACACCCGGATCTACGTCACCGCGGGGGGGCGGACCCTCATGCGCGAGAAGCACAACGGGGAGGGATTCGGCAGCTCCAACTCGCCGCCGGTCGAGTTCGGCCTCGGCAAGGCGGCGAAGATCGACCGGATCGAGGTCCGCTGGCCCGGGAGCGATCCCGAGATCTTCACGGACCTTCCCGTCGACCGCAGGATCTTCATCCGCGAAGGGGAGGGGAGATGGACCGGGATGTAGAGGCCGCGGTCCGGATGCCGAGGTCGATTGGCTGACCAGGGGCTGACGAGCAGGCAACAGGCCCGGCTCGAGCGGGAGTGGGAGGAGGTCAAGGAGTACCGCGACCTGCTGCAGCCGCCCGACCGCTTCGACGAGGGCTTCACCATGCGCACGATCATCGGGGTGCTCTTCATCTCGCTGATCATGACGCCGGGAGAGATGTACCTGGGCCTGGTCACCGGCGGGGGCATCGGCGCCGCCGCCCAGTGGGTGACGGTGATCCTCTTCCTGGAGGTGGCCAAGCGCTCCTTCACCTCCCTCACGCGCCAGGAGATCTACCTGCTCGTCTACGTGGCCGGCGCGCTGGTGGTGCGCGAGGAGGGCGCCTTCCTCGACCTGCTGTGGCGGCAGTACTTCGTGCGCTCGCCCGAGGCCGAGCAGTTCGGCGTCTCCGAGGTCCTCCCGTTCTGGTGGGCCCCGGGGCCGGGGTCGGAAGCCCACGGGCTGCGCACCTTCCTCCACCCGGACTGGGCCTGGCCGATCGGCCTCCTCGTCCTCGGCACCATCGTCGGACGGGTCTCGTGGTTCACCTCCGGGTACGTCCTCTTCCGCCTCACCTCCGACCGCGAGCAGCTGCCCTTCCCGACGGCGCCCATGTCGGCCCTGGGGTCGATGGCCCTGGCCGAGGAGAGCGGCCATGAGAAAGAGACCTGGAAGTGGCCGATCTTCAGCGTCGGGGCCGTCATCGGCGTCGCCTTCGGCTTCCTCTACGTCGGCATCCCGACGCTGACGGAGGTCCTCGGCCAGAGGCAGGAGCTGATCCCCATCCCCTTCGCCGACCTCACCCCCTACTTCGGCAACTTCCTGCCCGCCGCGCCCCTGGGCGTCACCCTCCATCTCGGTCCCATCTTCGCCGGCCTGCTGATGCCGTTCTGGTCGGTCATCGGCTCCTTCGCCGGCGTCGTCGTGCACACCGCCGTGAGCCCGGTCCTCCACCAGCTGGGCCTGCTGCCGCGGTGGGCCCTGGGCATGGACACGATCAGCACCCAGATCGCCACCGGCATCGACTTCTGGCGGGCCTTCGGGATCGGCATCACCCTGGCCGTCACCCTCATCAGCTTCTACCAGCTGTGGTCCACCCTGGGCCGCCAGAAGGACCAGATCCAGCGGTACTTCGGCGACGGCGGCCCTCCCGCTCCGTCCACGTGCCGGCACGAAGGCTGCAACCGGTCGTCGGAGGTGCGGGGGTACTGCATCCGGCACCTGGGCCGGGGGGACTTCCACATCTGGGCCTGCATCGCCCTCTTCAGCCTCTCCGCCGTCTACCCCATCGTCCTCGCCAAGACCCTCTTCCCCACCCTCGTCGGCGTCGGCCTGCTGGTCACCTTCTGCCTCATCGCCTTCGTGTACGCGCCGATCATGTCCTTCGTCAGCGCCCGCCTCGACGGCCTCATCGGGCGCGAGGTGTCGATCCCGTACATCAACGAGGCGATCATCTTCCTCACCGGGTACCGGGGCGTCGACGTCTGGTTCGTGCCCTTCCCGGCCCGCAACTTCGGCGGCCACGCCGAGGGCTTCCGCGTCGTCGAGCTGGTGGGCATGCGCTTCACCAGCCTCCTCAAGGCCGAGCTGTTCATGCTGCCCATCGTCCTCGGCGTCAGCCTGATGTACTGGACCTTCCTGTGGCGGCTGGCGCCGATCCCCTCCGAGAGCTACCCCTACGCCCAGCGCATGTGGCCGCTGCGGGCCTTCGATCAGGCCCTGTTCTACTCGAGCACCATGTACAGCAAGACGTGGCGGGCCGGTGAGCGCCTCGAGGACGAACTCCTGGGCCACGGCCAGGTCGCCTGGAGCCCGAGCAATCTGCAGGACGGCCACTGGTGGTACTGGCGGGTGCGCGCCACCCGGGAGCACCACATCCCCGACGAGCTCAAGCGGGAGTACGGCCCGTGGTCGGAGACCCGCTGCTTCTACACCGACCTCAAGGGCGGCAACCCGCCGCGCGCCGGCCCGGACCCGCAGGCTTTCGAAGGGACGCGGCTGCAGGCCGAGGCCCCCGACACCGCCGCCGGCCCCGGGCGGCCCTCCCCGGGGCTCGAGCCGCCCCCGGCGCCGGGGCTGGTGTGGCCGCCCCACGGGGCCGTGCTCCAGGGCCGCGAGGCGATGAACCCGAACCTGCGCGCCCAGCTGCCGCTGGCGCCGGCGGACTCGGTCGAGTTCTACCTCGAGATCGACCTGCGGCCCACCTTCGACGGCACCTTCCTGCAGAGGTCGTCGGACGTTCCCATGCTGTACGAGGTGCTGTGGGAGGACGTGAAGTACACGGGGGACGGCAAGGACGACGACGGCGACGGCCTCATCGACGAGGAGGTCAGGAACGGGAGCGATGACGACGGCGACGGGCTGGTGGACGAGGACATCCACCATCCCCTGGGCGGCAAGAAGTGGAAGATCATCCTCCTCGGCGCCGGCTTCGGGCTGACGGCCTACTTCACGCTGGCCGCCTTCGGTGTTCCCATCTTCCTGATCTGGGGGTACGTGCAGAGCGTCAACGGGATCCCCCACGCGCTGCTGCCGCAGATCATCGGCGCCCTGCTGGGCCGCTACTACTTCTGGAAGCGCTACGGCAAGCAGCAGTGGCGGCGCTACGCCATGGTGCTCAGCGTCGGCTTCGGCGTCGGCATGGCCCTGGTCGGCATGTTCTGCGCCGCCCTGGCGATGATCAGCAAGGCCGTCTCCACCCTGACCCGCTGACGCGCCTCCCGTGAACAGGGAAATCGCGGCGAGCTACCGCCAGTACCTGAAGTCGCGCTCGGAGCCCCTGCTGGAGTCCCGGCACCGCCTGACGTGGCGGGGGTTCTTCGTGGGGAGCTTCCTGAGCTTCTTCCTGGCCGTCAGCGCCCCCTACAGCAACATGGTCATCAAGGGCGCCTACGTGGCCGCCGACATCAGCACCCCGGGGGCGATCTTCGTCTTCGTCGTGCTCATCGGGCTCCTCAACCTCGCCTTCAAGCTGGCGGCGCGCGGCAAGAGAGCGGCCCTCGCCCTGGCCCTCGCCCTTGCGGGGGCGTGGCTCCACGTCTACTGGCCCCTGAGCGATGTCGATGTCCATTCGCCGGGGCTGATCTTCTCCACCTTCGCGGTGGTATGCGCCCTCGGCAACGTGCCCCTGGCGTGGTCCGGCGGCAGCCTGGCCCTCAACCGGGCGGAACTCATCATGGTCTATGCCATGCTGGCCATGGTCTCGGCCGTGTGCACCATGGGTCTGTCCGAGCTCATCCTGCCCACCCTCACGGCCATCTTCTACTACGCCTCGCCGGAGAACATGTGGCGGGAGAAGCTCTTCCCCCACTTCCCCGAGCGCGGCATCCTTGTGGACGACGGCGCCGGGAACGCCCTGTTCTTCGAGGGCATCTCCCGGCCCGGCCAGAGCATCCCCTACGGCGCCTGGGTCGAGCCGCTCATGTGGTGGGCGGTCTTCCTGCTGGCCCTGTATGTCTGCATGATCTCCATCGCCGTGATCCTGCGGCGCCAGTGGATGGACCGGGAGCGCCTGAGCTATCCCATCGCCCAGGTGGGTCTGGCCATGGTCCGCGGCGAGGACGAGAAGGGCCTGGTGAACGGCTTCTTCAAGCGCTGGTCGGTGCGGATCGGCATGTCCATCCCCATCGTCGCCGGCAGCATGAGGGCCCTGTGGAGCTACTACCCCTCCATCCCCCTGATCTCCCTGGACCTGCCGATACCGTACCTGGGGGGCAAGTTCAACTTCGCCCTGGCGGGCTTCACCTACTTCATCGACACGCGGATATCGGGCAGCGTGTGGGTCTTCTACCTCTTCGGCAAGGTGCAGAAGAGCCTGTTGGCCACCGCCGGGATCAAGTCGGAGCAGGTGCACTTCCACGGGGTGTACGACGCACCCCTTGTCGGCTACCAGGGGCTGGGGGCCCTGCTGGTGCTCGTCGCCATGGTGCTGTGGACGGGGCGCGAGCACTTGAAGGAGGTCTGGCTCAAGGCCCTGGGCCGGGCGCCCCGCGTCGACGACCGCGACGAGATTCTCCCCTACCGCGGGGCTGTCATCGGCGCTCTCGGCGGGATCGCGGTCATGATCCTGTGGCTGTGGATCATGGGCACGCCGCTCTGGGTCTCCTCGTTCTTCGTCGTCCTGGCCATGGTGATCTTCATCGGCATCACCCGGATCATCGCCGAGGCCGGGCTGGCGACGCTTCGGGCCCCCGTCAACGCTCCGGACTTCGTCGTCATGGGCCTCGGCTCCTCTCTCGTGGGCCCCACGGGCGTCTTCAACATGGCCATGGCCTACATCTGGGCCAGCGAGGTCCGCGCCTTCGCCATGGCCACCTGCACCAACTCCCTCAAGCTGATCGAGGACATGGACGCGCGCAGCCGGCGGCTGGTCTTCCTGGCCCTCGTCCTGGCCCTGCTCATCGGGACCCTGGGCTCGTTCTGGATGATCTTCCACGTCGCCTACCGCTACGGCGGCGTCAACCTCGATGGCTGGTTCTTCAAGGCCGGGCCGGCGGTGGCCTACGACAGCGCCGCGCGCAACATGGAGCCCGCCGGCGTCGACTGGCCGGGCATGGGCTTCCTCCTCGGCGGCGGCGGCATCATGTCCCTGCTCTTCTGGGCCCGCCACCGCCTGATCTGGTGGCCCCTCCACCCGGTCGCCTTCCCGGTATCGGCGGTGAACCTGATGACCTTCACCATCACCAGCGTCTTCGTCGCCTGGTGCATCAAGGTCCTCGTCCTCCGGTTCGGGAGCGTCAACACCTACCGCTGCACTCAGGGGCTGTTCCTGGGGATGATCGCCGGCCAGATGCTGACCATCGGCCTCTGGCTGATCGTCGACTACTTCACCGGCCACACCGGCAACTTCCTGTTCGCCTGGGGGTGAGGGGCGCGCCGGCGAGCTATGTCAACAGGATGCCACACATGGACTTACGGGGAGCTGCGAAGGGCCGCGCAGCTCCCCGAAGAGCCGGAAGTGGTGCGCCCACAGGGACTCGAACCCCGGACCAACTGATTAAGAGTCAGCCGCTCTACCAACTGAGCTATGGGCGCAGATCGAAGGGGCGCCGAGTATAGCGGCCGGGTGACATTCCGTCAACCGTTCCGGCGCCTGCGCGAATCTGCAAGTGGTTGTCCTGCCTGACGATATGCGTGTCCCGCGGACCCCCGGGGCGAGTTGACAGTACGCCGATTCGGGTTTAGGATGGAAGGCTGTTCAAACCCCCGTGACAGCTGTTGAGGCAAGGTTCCTTCGGTGCCAGTCCGCTCGTACACAGGCTGCTGAGATCTGGTGTTCGCACGCACCAGCAAGGTGGAGAAGGCCTTTCGGCGTTTTCCCCGGATCCCCCTGTTCGCGCGCCTGGCCGAAGAGTACCTGGGCAAGGGCCGCCCCATGCGCGCCCAGGCCCTCTGCGAGGAGGGTTGCCAGCGGTTTCCCGGCTACCCCACCGGGTTCTTCGTCCTCGGCCGCTGCTACGAGGCCCGGCGCATGTGGCAGCAGGCGCGGGCGGCGATAGACCAGGGGTTGCAGCTCGATCCCGGCAACCTCGCCGGGCTCCGGCAGCTGGCCGGGGTCCACCGCCGGCTCGGTGAGGGGGAGCGGGCCCTGGAGTGCCTGGAGCGGGCCTCCGCCCTCGACCCGCTGGGCCCCCGGCTGAAGCGCGAGCTGGCGTCGCTGGCCGCCGAGGTGCGTCCCCGGCCGGCCGCCGCCCCCGCCGCGGCCTCCGCGCCGCAGCCGGCGGAGGTGCCGATTCCCGCCGCCGCCCCGGCGCCCTCCGTCTCCCGCTTCGGCGCGCCCGGCGATGCCGAGCTGACGGCGCTGCTGCGGCAGATCGACCGTCCCCCCGAAGCCGGCAGAGAGCTGGATGCGGAGGGGATCGACGACCGGGGTCCGGTCCCCACGGTGACCCTGGCGCGGCTGTACGCCAGGCAGGGATTCCCGGACCGCGCCCTCGAGATCTACCGGCGGGTGCTGTCCGCCGACCCCGGCAACCAGGACGCCCGGCGCGACGCCGAGGCGCTCACCGCCGCTTGAGAAGGGAGAGATGGCCGACACCACCAGTTTCCGCAACGGCTTCACCATGCGCCTCGACGGCGCCCTGTTCTCCATCGTCGAGTTCCAGCACGTCAAGCCTGGCAAGGGCGGCGCATTCGAGCGCACCCGCCTGAAGAACATGAGCACGGGCGCCGTCATCGACCGCACCTTCCGTTCCGGCGACAAGGTGGAGGAGATCCGCGTCGAGAGGCGGGAGATGCAGTTCCTCTACTCCGATACCGGCACCTACCACTTCATGGACGCCGAGACCTACGAGCAGGTCGGTCTCGAGGCGGCCCTCTTCGGCGACTCGGCGGGGCTGCTGCAGGAGAGCGAGAGCGCCTTCGTCATGGTCGTGGAGGGCACGCCCATCGGCGTCGAGTTGCCCAACTTCGTGAACCTCAAGGTGGCCCACACCGAACCCGGAGTGAAGGGCGATACCGCCACCGGGGCCGTCAAGCCGGCCACCCTCGAGACCGGGGCGGTGGTCTCGGTGCCGCTCTTCGTCAATCAGGGCGACACCCTCAAGATCGACACGCGCACCGGCGACTACGTGGAGCGGGTGTGATGGGGGCGGGAGGAGCCGCCATGTTGCCCGCGCCGGGCGGTTGGAATACGATCAGCGAACACTCGGCGAGGCGGCGTTTCGCGGCGACGCGGGTCCACGCCGCCGCCGTCTAGCCATCCGGAGAGGAGCGAGCATGGCAGAGTCGGAAACCAGGGTTCCCGACGATCTCCGCTACACCGAGCAGCACGAGTGGATCTCCCTCGACGGGGAGCTCGGCACCATCGGCATCACCGACTACGCCCAGTCCGAGCTCGGGGACATCGTCTTCGTCGAGCTTCCCGAAGTGGGGGATTCCCTGGAGAAGGGCCAGGCCTTCGGCACGGTGGAGGCGGTAAAGACCGTGGAGGAGCTCTACTCCCCGGTGAGCTGCCAGGTCATGGAGGTCAACGAAACCCTCGAGGAGAGCGCCGAGCAGGTGAACGCCGACCCCTACGGAGACGGCTGGCTCCTCAAGGTCCGCCTCGACGACCCCGAGGAAGTGGCCGACCTCCTGGGCCCTTCCGAGTACGCCGAGTTCATCGAGGACGCCTGAAGCCCCATCGTTCATTGGTTGACGATGTGCGCGGGCTCCCCTTGATTCTCCGGGATATATGGGATGATCCGCGCCATTCACCATACCGCCGCACGCAGGCAGTCCGCCGTCCTCGACGAGGCGGTCCTCGTGCTCAACCAGAACTACGAGCCCCTCAACGTCTGTTCCGTCCGCAGGGCCCTGAGCCTCGTCTTCGGCGGCAAGGCGATCAGCGTCGAGCCCGCCGACCGCCAGGTGCGCTCCGTGTCCGACGCCTTCCCGGTGCCCAGCGTCGTCCGTCTCGAGCGTTACATCCGCGCCCCCCGGCGCCGCGTCGTGCTGTCCAAGCGCAACATCTTCAAGCGCGACAACTACGAGTGCCAGTACTGCGGGACCGCCGACCGCAAGATGACGATCGACCACGTGGTCCCCAGGAAGCACAGGGGCCCGGAGACCTGGGAGAACCTGGTCACCGCCTGCGCCGCCTGTAACGCCCGCAAGGGAGACCGGCCGCCCGAGCAGTCGGGCCTGCGGTTGCGCCGCAAGCCGAAGCGCCCCAACAACGTCACCTTCATCCGCAACTACGTGGGCGTCGCCGATCACCGGTGGAAGCCCTACCTCTTCCTTGACTGAGCCAACCCTCCTCGAGTCCGAAGGCTCCCCCGACCCGTACGGCGTCCGGCTCGAGGTCTTCGAGGGGCCTCTCGACCTGCTCCTCTACCTCATCCGCAGGAACGAGGTGGACATCTACGACATCCCCGTGTCGACGATCACCGCCCAGTACCTCGTCGTCCTCGGGTCCGAGGTGCACCTCCTCGATCTCGAGCGCTCCGCCGACTTCGTCCTCATGGCGGCCACCCTCATGAAGATCAAGTCGCAGATGCTGCTCCCCCGGGAGGCCGGCGGCGAGACCGACGACGACAGCGGCGAGGACCCGAGGGAGGAGCTGGTCCGCCGGCTGCTGGAGTACCAGCAGTTCAAGGAGATCGCCCACTGGCTCTCCGACGCGGGCCTCGAGCAGCGCCGCGTCTACAGCCGCAGCGGTCAGGCCGACGAGTCCGAGGCCGGGCTGCATCCCGTCTCCCTCTTCGACCTGCTGAAGGTCTACAAGCACGTCATCGACAACGTGCCCCGCTCCCTGGTCCACCGCATCGTCGAGGAGCGGGTCACCGTCGAGGAGTGCATCGACCTCATCCTCGGCGCCCTGAGCAGCCGCTCCCGCCTGCGGTTCCACGACCTGGTGGAGGGCCGCAACCGCCACGACCTGGTGGTCACCTTCATCGGTCTCCTCGAGCTGCTCAAGTCCCAGCGCGTGCGCGTGCAGCAGGCGCGGCCCTTCGGCGACATCTGGATCGAGGGCGGCCAGGGCGGGATTGCGGCGGGACCAACGTGAGTGGAGCCCCCCATCCCGGCGAGCTGCGCGGCATCGTCGAGGCGGTGCTGATGACCTCCGACGCCCCGGTCACCCCCGGCCGCCTGGAGGCCGTGGTGAAAGGGGTCAAGGGATCGCAGTTGCGACGGGCGGTGAAGGAGCTCAACGAGAGCTACCGCGAGGGCGGCCACGCCATGACCATCGCCGAGATCGCCGGCGGTTACCAGGTGGTCACCCTCAAGGAGTTCGCTCCGTGGCTGCGCAAGTTCCACGACCGCGGCCACGTGCGCCTCTCCCAGGCGGCTCTCGAGACCCTGGCCATCGTCGCCTTCAAGCAGCCCGTCACCCGCCTCGAGGTCGACAACCTCCGCGGCGTCGATTCCGCCGGGGTCGTCCGCAACCTGCTGGAGCTCGATCTCGTGCGCATCGTCGGCCGCTCCGAGGGCATCGGGCGCCCCATGCTGTTCGGCACCACCCGCCACTTCATGACCCACTTCGGTCTGCGGTCGCTGGCCGACCTGCCCAAACCGAAGGAACTCGAGGAGCTGCTGGCCGAGGGCGAGCGCAAGGCCGAAGCGGGGGCCGGCAACGGCCAGGTGGAGGCCGGAGGCCCCGCCGAGGGGCAGGATCCGGAGGCGGAAGACCCGCCGGCAGAAGGCCTGCCCCATGGGGGCGGCCCGGTGGACGGAGACCCCGCCGGGGGGCCGGGTCCGAGGGCGGAGGAACTGCCGGAGGCGGACCTGCCCGAGGTGGGCGGCCGGATCGAGGGCGAAGTAGAGCTGCCGGAGGAGGGGAGTGCCGAGGACCGCCGAAGCTGAGGGCCCCCGGACGGAGGGCATGCAGCTCAACCGCTTCCTCGCCCGCGCCGGTGTGGCCTCCCGGCGGCGGTGCGCGGCCCTGGTCTCCGCCGGCGCCGTGCGCGTCAACGGCGTACCCGCGGTGGGGCCGGGGGACCGGATCGACCCCGCCAGGGACCGCGTGGAGCTCGAGGGAAGGGGCCGCGTGGCCCTGCCCGAAGGCTTCGAGTACGTTCTGCTGCACAAGCGCCGCGACACCCTGGTCACGAGCCGCGACGAGCGCGGCCGGACCACGGTGTACGAGGGGCTCCAGCTGAGGCCCGGGACCGTGGCCGTGGGGCGCCTCGACCGCGACACGACGGGAGCCCTGCTGCTCACCGACGACGGCGACCTGGCCTACCGTCTGACCCATCCGCGCTACGGGATCGAGAAGCGCTACGTCGCCGTCCTGCGGGGGAGGCCGGACGACGGCGCCCTGCGGCGGCTGCGCCAGGGGCTGGAGCTCGAGGACGGACCGACCGCCCCCGCCGGCGCCCGCCTCCTGGGCCACACCGCCGAAGGCCGGGGCCGGATCGAGCTGGTCCTCACGGAGGGCCGCAAGCACCAGGTCAAGCGCATGTGCCTGGCCGTCGGCCACCAGGTGACGAGCCTGCGGCGGCAGAGCTTCGCCGGCCTGGCTCTCGGCGGCCTGCGCGCCGGCCGGTGGCGCCGGCTGCGCCCTGCCGAGGTGGCGCGCCTTCGCCGGCTGGTGGGCCTGGGGCCGGATCGGTGACCGCGAAGGGGTTGACGATCGCCATCGACGGGGTCATCGGCGCCGGCAAGTCCACGGCGGCACGGGGGGCCGCCGCCGCCCTCGGCTACCGCCATCTCGACACCGGCGCCATGTACCGGGCGGTGGCCCTGGCCGCGACCCGCCGCGGCGTCGAGCCCGGGGCCGCGGCGCTCGGGGCGTTCCTCGAGGGCCTGAGCCTCGAGTTCCCGGCGGGCCGGGGCGGGGGCATCCGCCTCGGGGGGGAAGATGTGAGCGCGGCCATCCGCAGTCCCGAGGTCTCGCGCTCGGTGGGCGCCTTCGCCGACGATCCCGTGGTGCGCCGCGCCCTGGTGC
>JAJDTN010000185.1 GCA_022827165.1 Candidatus Latescibacterota bacterium | reverse complement strand
TCACCAGGGCGGCGGTCAGGTAGCCGAACATGAGGCCGAGGATGAGCAGGGTCATGGCGTGCTCCAGGCGCCGGCCCACGAGCAGCACGAGGCCGAGGACCACCCCCGCTCCGGCCACGGCGGCGGCCACCACTCCGGCCTGGCCGAGGAACCCGAGCCCGGCGAGGAGCCCGCCCCCGGTGACGCCGGTGCCCAGGACGACCAGGGCCACCCCGAGGCTGGCGCCGGCGCTGATGCCGAGGATGAAGGGGTCGGCCAGGGGGTTGCGGAACAGGGTCTGCATCTGCAGGCCGCCGGCGCTCAGGGCGGCGCCGGCCAGGACCGCCGTGAGGGCGCGGGGCAGGCGGATGTCGTGGACGATGTGGGTCCAGCTCTCCTTCTGGCCGGTCCCGTCCCAGAGGATGGCGACCACCGCGTCGAGGGGGATGGAGACGGACCCGAAGCCGTGGCTGAGGGCCAGCAGGCCGAGCAGGGCCGCCGCCAGGGCCGGGAAGATCCCCCGGCGGGCGCCGAGGCGGGGCCAGGGGGGGCTGTCGGCCGGCCGTTCCGATGGCCGGATCTCTAGTGGCAATTGAACGTCCACGTCCTCTTGTAACCCCTTTTGCACGACGATAACCGTTTTGGGGTGGCGATCCTCGTGACTAGCGGAATAATTGATAATTGAACACCAACGGCCTATTCTAATCCTATTTCCACGACCATAAGCGTTTTCGGATGGAGATTCCCGTGGGTAAGGAAAAATGGAACCCCATCGGCCAGGCCTGGCTGAGGAGCGAGCTGAACCTGGCCGTCCCCGCGCCGGCGGTAGAGAGCTACGTCGGAGCCGGCGCGCGGCAAACCGAGGTGCACGGCTCGCGAATCGTGGAGCGGTATCCGCGCCAGTACGCCGCGGACGGTTCCATCGCGGCCCATCTCCGTTTCGCCCTGCGCCATGAGCCGGTCGATCTCGGGGTGCTGGTCGCCGCCCTCCAGGCCGTCGAGCCGGCCGAGCTGGAGGCCTGGGCAAGGAGGGAACCCACGGGCGCCTTCAGCCGGCGCGCCTGGTTCTTCTACGAGACCTTCACCGGGCGGACTCTGGACCTGGAGGACGTCCGCGCCGGCAACTACGTCATGGCCCTCGATCCCGGCAGGCATATCGTCGCCGTACGCCGCAATTCCCCGCGCCACCGCGTGGCCGACAACCTGCTCGGCGGTCCCGGTCTCTGCCCCACGGTCCGCCGCACGCCGAGGCTGATGGAGCAGATCGGCATGCAGGTGGGCGGGGAGGGGCGCGCGCTCATCGAAAGCTGCGACCCGGTCATCCTCGGCCGGGCCGTCAACTACCTCTACACCAAGGAGACGCGCTCCTCCTTCGCCATCGAAGGAGAAACCCCGGGCGCCCGGCGCAGCGAGCGCTTCGTCGCCGCCCTCAAGGAGGCGCCGGACTTCGATCCGGCCGACGCGGCCGCCCTGGTTCGCCTGCAGGGGGAGATCGTCGACCCCCGGTACGCGGCCAGCGGCTGGCGCGGTTTCCAGAACTTCGTCGGCTCCACCGCGGGGGAGTACCGCGAGGAGGTGCACTTCATCTGCCCGCGCCCCGAGGACGTGGCCGACCTCATGCAGGCCTGGACGAGATTGACCCGGCGCGTTGTCGAGGGGGGGGTCGATCCCGTGGTGGCGGCCGCGGTCTGCGCCTTCGCCTTCGTCTTCATCCATCCCTTCGAGGACGGGAACGGCCGCATCCACCGCTTCCTGGTACATCACGTTCTCGCCAGGCGGGGGTACAGTCCGCCCGGGGTCGTCTTTCCCGTCTCCGCGGCCATTCTCCGCGATCAGCGCAGCTACGAAGAGGTGCTCGAGACCTTCTCGCGGCCGATTCTCGAGTTCATCCAGTGGCACTGGACGGCAGGGCGGGAAATCGCCGTCGGCAACGAAACGGCACATCTCTACCGCTACTTCGACGCCACCGCCTTCGCGGAGTACCTGTACGACCGCGTGGCCGACACGGTCCGCCGCGATCTCAAGGAGGAACTCGCATTCATCGCCGTCTTCGACCGCGCCTTCCAAGCAGTGCGCGGGATCGTCGACATGCCGGACCGCCGGGCCTCCCTGTTCGTGCGCCTCTGCATGCAGAATGAAGGCCGGCTTTCGGCGGCGAAACGGCAGCGGTTCGCCGAGCTGGACGACGCGGAAATCGCCGCCATGGAAGCGGCGGTCCGGGATGCGGCGGAAGACGGGACCGGACGCTGAGGGGGCGCCGGCGCGCAACCGTCCGGAGCCATGGCGAGCGTCGGCCGCGGCGGAGGCGGAGGCCGGCACGGGGCTCACTCCAGCCTCCGGTAGAAGTGCAGGGTGTGGTCCGGCAGGCGGTCGGGGTGAAGGATGCGGATGAAGTCGGCGAGGACGAGGTCGGGCCCGGAGATGCCCCGCTCCCAGTAGTCGTTGCCGCCGTGCTCGTTGAGCCGGGCGTTGGCGTTGTAGACCCGGCCCTCGTCGAAGGCGGCGAAGGCGGCGTAGCGCTCGTCGGCGGCGCGCACGTCGGCCAGCGACAGCCACTCGTTGCGCATGGTCAGCCAGAAGTCGGCGGCGTGGGCCCTCTCGTACACGGCCTCGAAGTCGAGGGGCAGGCTCTCCCGGGTATCCTCCGCGGCCCACAGGTAGCGGCCGCCGGCGTCGGCGATGAGCTGCGCCGGGTAGCTGCGGCCGCCGGCCACGTGCCAGGTGTCGCGCCACAGGGAGCCGCCGAAGACGGAAGGCCTCTCCTCCGCGGGCACGTCGCGCACGAGCTCCGCGTAGCGCCGGTAGCGCGCCTCGATCTCGGCGAAGCGCTCCTCCGCCAGGGCCTCGGCGTTGAAGAAGGCGGCGGTGAACTTCAGCCACTCGCTGCGGCCGAGGAGCGTGGGCTCGGTGTACTCGGCGTTGATGGCCACGGCGACGCCGGCCTGCTGCAGCACCGGGTGGGCGTTGTAGCGGCTCTGGGCCGAGGCCACGGTCATGACCAGGTCGGTCTCCAGTTCCAGCACCACCTCGAGATTGACCCCGGCGCCGTGGCCGATCTCGGCGATGGCGCCGTCGGCGAAGCGCTTGTTCACCCCGGGGGAGTGGACCATCTCGATGTCGCTCACCGCCGCCAGGCTCTCCAGGAGGTCCAGCAGCTCGAGGTGGGGCAGCTGCGTCGTGGACAGCGCCGCGAAGCGGCGCACGGGCACCGTGATCCGGGCGACCCCCTCGTGGCCCTCGGGCCCGGGGGTGCCGCACTGCACCAGCAGGTAGCGGACGGGCTCCTCGGCGCCGGGCCAGGGGGTGTGCACGGTGACCCGCTTGTAGTGGCCGAAGTACTCGATGGAGAAGCTCTCGGCGTGGCGCAGCTCCGCCTTGCGGGGGAAGTAGTCAACCGCCGGGTCCCAGGCCTCGACGCAGTCCGCCCGAACCGCCGCCGGGGCGAAGAGGATCCAGCCCCACAGAAAGATCTTGCGCACCCGGCTCCTCCTCTTCCGCCTGCTCTTGGTCGGGACTGCGATCGCCATCCACGCCCGGAGACACGCCTTTCGCATGCGCCTACTCCCCGGCCGCGCCTGCCCCCGGCTCCCACAGCACGTCCGCCTCGCCGCCGTCGTTGGCGGCGCGGGCCATGGCGAAGAGCAGGTCCGAGAGCCGGTTGAGATACAGCAGGACCGGCTCGCCCACCGGCTCCTGCTCCGCCAGCTGCCAGGCGGCGCGCTCGGCCCGCCGGCACACGGTCCGCGCCAGGTGCAGCCAGGCCGCCGGGGTCCGCCCCCCGGGCAGGACGAAGCTGCGCAGGGGAGCCAGGTCGCGGGTGATCTCGTCGATCCGCTCCTCCAGGTAGAGGACCTGCCCCGGCTGCACCCGCAGGCGCTCCTCCTCGCCCTCGGCCTGCGGCACGCACAAGTCGGCTCCCAGGTCGAAGAGGTCGTTCTGCACCCGGGCGAGGACCTCGTCGGGCCCGGCGCCGCCGCACCGGGCCAAGCCGATCACCGAGTTCAACTCGTCCACGCACCCGTAGGCGGCGATGCGGGGGCTCGTCTTGGGCACCTGCGACATGTCGCCGAGACGCGTCATGCCGCCGTCGCCCGTCTTGGTGTAGAGCTTCGACAGAGTGACCATGGCGGTTGTTGTCTCCTCCTTCTACTTGATCAGCATCACCTTGCCCGCCGCCCGCTGCCCGCCGGCGCGCAGGTGGACCAGGTAGGCGCCGTTGCCCACCGGCTCGCCGGCGTCGTCGCGGCCGTCCCATCGGTAGACGTGCCGACCGGCCGCCGCGGGGCCGAGGGCCAGGGTGCGGACGGTGCGGCCCAGCAGGTCGTGGACGGTCAGCTCAACCGGGATGTTGGAGTTGTCCACGGAAAGGGGTATGTGCACGGAGGCGTTGAAGGGATTGGGCCAGGCGGCCTCGAGGGCGAAGGCCCGGGGCCGGCCGCTGTCGGCGATCTCCTCCACGGCCGTGGGAGCCGCGTCGCTCAGGACGACGACGTGCATCGGCGGCAGGCCGGTGTTGACAGGCCCGGCCAGGAAGGCGCCCGAGGCCGCGGCGTAGAGCTTGAGCCCGGCGGCGTCCGGGTCGTCCCAGCTGCCGCGGTCGGCGACGATGAGGCGGCCACCGTCCACGGCGAGGTGGGGGATGAAGCCGCCGCTGGTGCTCTCCAGGGGCGGGCCCACCTCGCCGCTGGACAGATCGAAGGGCCGCACGCTGTTGGCGAAGTTCTCGTCGGCCACCACGGCATAGCCCCGGCTCCCGTCGACGAGGACCATGGAGGTGATGTCGCCGCCCAGATCCTCCTCGCTCACGGCCAGGCCCAGGCTGCGGTTTGCGGCCGCATCGACGATCTCAACCCCTCCAGCTCGGTCTCCGAAGTTGACCACCACCCCCACGGCGATGCGCTCGCCGAAGACGGCCAGGCTGTTGGGATTGGCCGCGCTCAGAGCGATGCCCTGCACGCCCTCGGTCTCGGGGTCCACGTCGACGACGGTGTCGGTGGCCAGGTCGACGACGACGAGGTAGCTCACGTCCACCGGACCCCAGCCGCCGTCGCGGTCGAGGCGCTGGCAGCTCAGGTAGAGGCGGTCGCCGACGCGCACGATCCCCGAGACCTCGGGCAGGCCGTCGCCGTCGGCGAAGGCGCCCAGGTCGATCTCCCCGAGCTGCGTCCCGTCCCGGGGATCGACGATCAGCAGGGACGCGGCGTCGTAGCGGGTCACGTACGCCCTGTCGGGGGCGACGATCTCGATGTCGTGCGGGTTGGTCCCGTTGCCCACCGAGAACTGGGTCAGGGGCGTGCGCAGGTCGGTCTCGTCGAGCACCAGGATGTTGTCCTGCCCGAGGCGGTTGACGACGTAGACGCGGCCGTCGTGGTAGTGCGCCACGGCGTCGGAGTGAAGGCCGAGCAGGTTGACCTCGGCCTCGGCGGCGCCGGCGGCCAGGAAGGCGGCGCTGCCGGTGGAGAAGTCGGTGGTGACGACGAAGAGGTCACTCCGGGCCGACGACGGGACCGCCGTCAGCAGGAGAGCGGCGGCGAGAGAGAGCCGGTACACGGGTTCTGCCTTTCTGTCTAGGGGTTCGTGGCATAGTGCATGGAGAGTCCGTAGAAGCGGCCCGGGAGCGGGTAGCCCCACAGGTCGGCTATCTGGTCGTCCGTCAGGTTGCGCAGCTCCAGGGAGAGGGAGAGGCCCTGCGCCAGGGGCAGGCTGCCGCCCAGGTTGTAGAGGGCGCGCACGGGCACGGCCCGCAGGTTGGCGCGGTCGAGGAAGTGGCGGCTCTCGCGGCTGACCTCGCCGTGGAGCCCGGCGCGTCCCAGGTCGAGATCGGCGCGCCCGTGGAGCCGGTGGCGCGGCGCGTTGGGCAGGTCGTTGCCGCGCTCGAAGGAGAAGGGGGTGCGGTTCTCGGCGCGCTGGTACGCGTAGTGGCCGCGGACCGACAGCCACGGCCGCAGCTTCGCCTGCACCCGCGTCTCCAGCCCGCGCAGCAGGGCCCCGCCCATGTTGTGGGGCCTCGAGACGCGCTGCGAGTTCTGCACGAAGCGGATGAGGTCGTCGACCCGGTTGCGGTAGTACACGGCCTCGGCCAGTTCCAGTCCCGGCCCATCCACCCGGCGCCGGTAGACCAGCCCCAGGTCGCGGTTGCGCCCCCGCTCGCTGACGAGGCCGGTGTTGCCGATCACGGCGCCGCGGTCGCCGAAGAGCTCGAAGAAGTTCGGGGCCCGCCGGTAGCGTCCGAGGTGGGCCTTGAGGGCGAGTTCTCCGCCGAGGTCAAGCTTCCCCCCCACGCGCCAGCCCCACAGCAGCTCGCGGTTCTCCCGGCTCGGCAGCACGTCGCTGGGGGCGAACTCCTTGCGGTCGAAGAAGCGGTCGTCCAGGGCTTCGGCCTGGGTGCCGGCGTTGACGGTCAGCCGCGGCCCGAGGGGGAGCTCCACCTCGGTGCCGGCGGCCAGGGCCCGGCGGCGGCTGTGCAGGAGCCGGCTCTCGGGCCGCAGCAGGTCGCCGGGGGCGAAGCTCTCGCGCCGGGCGGCGCCGAAGGCGGTGACCAGGGACCGGCCCGCGAGGAGGGCGTTCACCTCGCCCCGCAGGCCCAGGCTCCGCGTGAGGTTGCGGTCGTGCTGGCGGCCCACGCCCACCTCGCCCCGCAGGTCCCGGTACTCCTCCTCGGAGAGGGAGTGGTGGGCCTGGAGCCGGTACCCGGCGCGGTGGCGGAGCGGGCCGAAGAGGGTAGCCTCGGCGATATGGCGCCGGGTGGCGTAGCGGGTGTGGAGGGACTGGTTGTTGCCGAGGCCGGGGATGCCCTTGCTGTCCAGGTCGAAGGTGTTGTGGATCTGCAGGCGGCCGGCGCCCAGATTGCGCCCGACCTTGGCCAGGCCGCGCAGACCGCGGAAGTCGCTGTTGAGCCGCCGCGCCCAGTCGTCGTCGCCGGCGTTGTACTCGGTGCCGTTGTCGTCGAGGAAGCGGAAGTCGTTGCGGCTGGCGCTGTAGTCGACCAACCCGAGGTACTCCCACTCCTTCCAGGGGCCGCCGATGGACGCCCCGAGCTGGCGCGTGCCGAAGGAGCCGCTGGCCGTGCGCAGCCGCGTGCGGACCTCGTTGCCGAGGGGGCGGGTGCGCATGTGGACGACGCCGCCGAGGCTGTTGCCGCCGAAGCGCGCCGGCACTGCCCCGCGGTAGATCTCGACGCTGGACAGGCCGCCGATAGGCAGCCCCCCCAGGTCGACGCCGCCGCCGGCGGCGCGGTTGAGGGGCACCCCGTCGAGGTAGATCTGCACCTGCTCCGAGGTGGAGCCGCGGATGGAGAGGGTGCTGAAGCTGCCGAGCCCGCCGTAGCGGCGCACGTCGACGCCGGTGGCGCGGTCCAGGGTCTGGGCCAGGTCCGCCCCGGCGGGGCGCCGGCCGTCGAGGGAGATCGTCTCGACGAAGGCGGCCACCGGCTCGCCGCCGGGGTGGCGCCGGGCGCGGACCACCATCTCGTCCATGAGCAGGGGAAGGTGCTCCAGGCGCCACTCGACGGAGGTGAGGCCGTCGCCGGTGCGCAGGCGCGCCTGCAGCGGCCGGTAGCCCAGCCGCCGCGCGTCCAGGTCCCAGGCGCCGGAGGGCAGGTCGTCGAGGCGGAAGGCGCCGGCCGAGTCGCTGCGGGTGGAACGGACCGCGCCCGAGGGGGAGCGCAGGGTCAGGAGGGCGCCGGCCACGGGCTCGCCCGCGTCGCCGTCGAGGAGCCGGCCCTCGAGGACCCCGGCCAGCAGAGGCGGGGGCTGCAGGGCCAGCAGCAGGGTCCAGAGGGGTATGAAAAAACCCGCCCTCGTTCGAGAGCGGGTCGAGGCGCCGTGTCCGGGCACCGGTGACCACCTTTCTACCGAAGGAGTCGTTCACCTCGGTCGCAGGCAGGTCTCCTGGCTTTCCGGTGTGCGCCGCCCGGCTCCTTCCCGATCCGCGTGGGGATCAGTGGCTGATGCCGGGGACGCGACGGCGGTTGCGCCGTCTACCGGTCACAGTGGCGGGACCGCGGCAGATTCTCACTGCCTTCCCTATTCTTCCGCCGCCCGGGGAGGACGGCGGACACCTGCGCCGTTATGTCGGGGGGCGAGTGTAGGGAGGGCGGGGGAGGATTGTCAAGTGCCTCGGTTCTGCGGGACGGGGGTTTGCACCTTCTGTTCGGTGGGTCGGGCAAAGGTCCCAAGGGAAGCTCACTCGCCGGGCGAGGAAGCAATAGCTCCGTAGATTGCCTTCATCCCCTTGGCGATTTCCTCTACCAGTCTGTCCGCATCTTCCCGAGAAGCTATCGCGGCATCATGGAACGTGCTGGCACGTTTCAAGTACGGCCATGCGGGATGCGGATCACCGTCTAGGTCTGGGTGGTTTTCGAGCAGCGTCCTTACTGACTCGTATTCCCTTTCACCCCTCATCGTTTTTATCGAATGATCCCTGCCAGAGACACCATAGGAGAGGCGCTCAGGCCCCGTGAGTACTCTCAACTCCAGAGTCCTATATCCACAGAGCGGGTAGATGATACCATAGGAGTACATGTTCCTGGCGTTGGGATAGTGGCGATTGGACACGGCTCTGTCCAGCGTTTCCCAAGCGGCTCCGTCATCCTGAAAATCAAGACCTGTTGTTTTCTTCAGCTCTTCCTTCATCGCTTTCCAAAGATCCAACTCCATGTCAGTCTGGGTTTGCTGGATAGCCTCGCGAATATCGATCGCAAGAGACAGGTTGTCTCCTTGCTTCAGCAACTCCTTCAATGCATCCATGTATCCCCCTTTGCGGTCGGTGCCTGTCAACTCCCGGACAAGCCGCAGGTATTGGACGATCGATCCTCGCAACTCCGGCTCGTCAAAGGCTCGCTTCTGACAACCTTTGAGCCAGTCTTGAAATACCTCTGAGTTGTAACCCAGGCATTGCAGTCTCGCATGAGCCTCAGGATCGCATGTCTCCATTGAACCGAGGCTTACTGAGGAGGGATCGTTTCCATAGAGAGTGAGATAGACAGGATGAATCTCCGTGAAATCCAGTTCTCTCACAATCTTCACGTACCTGTCCAACTGCCTGTCCTGATCAGCGGCGTAGATCTTGTTCTCGATCACTATGGCCAGATTCTCGATCGTGATCAGGATGTCGATGTTGTCTCTCTCTCGCTGGACCCGTGACTTGCTCCAATCGAATCGATCTCCGATCCCAAGCACTGTTTTCCCGAAATCCCTGAGGTTCTCCCGCTCATGGGTGCCATGGTCCCGGTGATCCAGCAAGGCCGCCAGGAACCGGGAGTGCAGGTTCACCTCGTCATGGGAGGTCCTCAAGACCGAAAACAGGTTGAACGGCTTCGGCTGGTCGCCCTCGTGCGCCTTGTGGAGAAGCCGGACGAAGTTCAACAGTGACTTGTGCTCTTGCGCCATGATTCGAACTCTCTCGAGTGTGTTCAGGAGGTTAATCTAACTCCATTCCGCCGGCGCCCCACTCCACCCCCAACCGCGCCAGCACCAGCCCCCGCTCTCCCTCGTAGAGGCAGAGTATTCCGCCGTCGGGGGCCACCGCCAGATCGGAGTAAGCCGCCCGCCCCTCGGTGATCACCCGTGACACCGGCCAGCTGCGGCACTCGTCCAGGCTCAGCCGCAGGGTGAGGCACCGCCGTTCCCGCGGGTCCGAAGGATGGGCCAGCAGCACCCGGCCCACGCCGCCGGCCCCGTCCGCCCTCGACAGCCGCACCAGGCTTCCCTGACAGGACGGCTCCGGCTGTCCGGGGTCGTATCCAACGTCGCTCCAGGAATGTCCGCCGTCCCCGCTCCACGCCACAGCACGCTGGCAGCGCCCGCCGCGGCTGCGGGCGTTCATGTAGACCGAGCCGTCCGTCGTCTCCACCACCGCGCACTCGTCCGAGGCGTCGCGGGTCAGCATCTCGCCGCGGGTCCAGCTCCGGCCGTGGTCGTCGCTGTAGATGGCGTACGAAGACTGGATCTGCCCCCACGAAGGCCGGGGCCGCCAGCGCACGGGGCCGGGGGACTCGTCGCACCAGGAGGGCGCCAGCAGCCGGCCGCCCGCCAGCTGTATGCCGTGGCAGGGGCCGGTGCCGACGAAGGCCCAGGAGGGATCCTTGGTCGTCGCCGTGATCTCCTGCGGCTCCTCCCAGCTCTCGCCATCGTCGCCGCTGTGAGTGAGAAACACTCCCTGGTTGTTCCTGCAGAACAGGAGCCACACGACGCCGGTCGTCTCGTCGACGATGGGGCACGGGTTGCCGCAGGTGTGGCTGCCGTCGCTGACGGCGACGCGCGGCGGGCCCCAGGTGAGACCGCCGTCGCGACTGCGGCGCACGAGGATGTCGATCTCGTCGTGGTCGCGGCCGGTGTGGCGGCGGCCCTCGCAGAAGGCCAGGACCGTGGCCGCCGTGGTCGTGATCAGCGCCGGAATGCGGTAGGCGAAGTAGCCGCCGCGGCGGTGGACCCAGAGGTCGCTCTCATGCAGAGACATGTCCGGACTATGACTCCTGCCTGAGCCGGTCCAGCAGGCGGCCCAGTTGTCCCACCATGTAGAGCGGTAGCGAGAGCAAGGTCATTTCCACGCTCTGCCCGGTTCCGCCCACTTGGTGCCGGACGGACTGAAGGGTGGGCGGATTGAGGTCGAAGCGCACCGCGAGGCGCGTCCCCTTGGCCAGGGCGAACTGGTGCAGGGATCGCAAGGTGCCGCTGGTGCCGGCCTTGACCTGGACCGGCACGATCCGCGCCCCCCGGGCCACCGCGTAATCGACTTCGGCGTTGGTGCTCCTCCCCTCCCGCAGCCAGTAGTGCAGACGGGGCGTCTCCCAACCCTCATCCAGGTAGAGCAAGTGTTGCCCGACGAACTGTTCGGCCAGGGATCCTTCATTGACCAGCCGGCGGTCGTCCAGGTCCTTCAGGGCCAGCCAGTCCAGGCCGCACATGCGGTTCATGAGGCCGATGTCGAGAAAGAGGAGTTTGTAAGTCTTCCAGTCGACCTCGGCGTGGAGGGGCACCCCGGAACAGGCGCTGTGGAAGACGGGCGTGATGACCCGGGCCTTGGCCAGCAGGTCGATGGCGGCCCGCAGTTCGCGGGCGGTCTCCTCGCGGCTGATCTGCGTGTACTTCACTTTGCGGCCCACGGACCTGGGAACGTGGTTGAAGACTCGCTGCAGGCGCAGCAGTACCCGGGGCGAGGCGTACCTGGAAAAGTCGTCCTGGTATGTGTCGACGATGGACTGATGCACAGGTGTCACGTCGGCGAAGCTACGAGTGGTGGCATACGCGGCTACGGCTTCGGGCATCCCCCCCACCAGCAGGTATTCCCGCTGACAGGCCGACAGGCGGGCGTGGGCGGTATGGGGCAGGGGATTCTCGGGCGTGCAGTCCTGCAGAAAGGCCAGGAGGGCAGGGTCGAGTTCGGCGAGAAACTCCTCGAAGCTCATGGGGCCCAGGTGGAAGTACTGAATGCGTCCCACCGGCATGGGAAAGGCGTGTTGCGAGAGGACGAACTCGAGCAGGGAACCAGCGGCGACGACCGGCAGGTCGGGGTGGTCTTCGAGGAAATAGCGCAGGGCGGGCAGGGCGTGGGGAGTGGCCTGGATCTCGTCGAGGAAGAGCATGCGGCCCGGTGCCAGCAGCGGTTGACCCAGCAGCCCTTCGAGCTCCCGGCGGATGCGCGTCAGGTCCAGGGTCCGGAAGACGGATTCCAGGTCCGGGTGGCGCTCGAGGTTGATCTCGTTCAGATGCAGGCCCCGGGACCGGGCGAACTGCCGCACCAGGGTGGACTTGCCCACCTGGCGGGCGCCGCGGATAACCAGCGGTTTTCGCTGCGGGCCGTCGAACCATCGCTCCAGAGCGCGCTCAGCCGATCTGTGCATGACGAATACAAATGCCCCCTGTTTCGTACGTATAATGTACAAAACAGGGGGTATTTTACAACGCTTCTATCGCTGGCGCCTCAGGCAGAGGCCCCCGAGTAGCGCCGCAGCCCGGCGCGCCAGAACAGGCGCGACAGGACCAGCATCGCCGCGGCCAGGGCCACGGTGCCCGCGAGCCACTCCCCCGGCAGGCGGCCCACCAGGGCCCCGGCGGGCACGGTGACGGCGAAGGCCACGGGGACGACGAAGGTGAGGACCATCCGCATCCACCCCGGGTAGATGGTCACCGGCCACCGGGCCGCCCGGTAGAGGCTGCGGAAGATCATGAGGATGTTGCCGACGCGGACGAACCAGAAGGAGACCGTCGACAGCATGAGCCAGAAGCTGTAGATGACCGCTCCCCCCGAGCACAGGGTGAGGGCGAAGGCCGCCGCCTCCTCGAGGCCCGTCCGCCGCCCCAGGTAGACCAGGGCCCCGGCGATCACGGCGGCGCCGACGGCCACGTCCACCAGCCGCCAGACGCGCACCTGGCCGATGCTGACCAGCACCTGGGCCTCCTCCGGCTTGGTGAGGGTGAAGTCCAGGGTGCCCTCGCGCACGTCCTCCACGAGGTGCTCCATGCTCGGCTGCACCACCAGGCCCACCAGGCCCGCCATGAGGGTCCACACCCCCAGGAGCGCGATCAGCTCGGCCGCCAGCCAGCCGTTGAGCTGGTCCGTATGGCTGTAGACGACGTAGACCGCGAACAGGCCGGCGCCCAGGTCGATCCCCGTGCCCCCGAGCTGCAGCCAGAAGTGGGTGCGGTACTGCAACTCGTTCATCGCCCCGAGGCGGAAGAACGTGGCCAGCAGGCGCAGGGGGGTGCGCACCCTCAGTTCCCCACGGCGCCGTAGCGGGCCGAGGCGCGGCTCCAGCCGAAGTGGATGACGGCGGCGCCGGCGGCCAGCCACGCCCCCTGGGCCAGGACCCCGTCCAGCGCCTGGTCCGGCGTCAGCCGGCCGAGGATCAGCTCCACGGGGAAGGCGAGCATCCAGCGGAAGGGCGAGTACGAGGCCGCCGCCTCCAGCCAGCCGGGCAGCAGGGACAGGGGGGCCAGGCCGCCCATGAGGACCATGCCGAGTCCCAGGTAGAGGGCGTTCAGACCCGAGGTGTCGGTGATCCAGAAGGCGAGCAGCCCCACGGCCCACTCGAAGAGGAAGCGCAGCAGGAAGGCCAGGGCCAGGACCGGCGCGAAAGCGAGGGCCGCCCACAGGGGCGGGTCGAGGCGGGGCTCGAAGTACCAGGCCAGCAGCGTCAGCGCCGGCCCCACCACGGCGAGGGTGAGGACCTTGTAGGCCGCGTTCTGCAGGACGTCCCGGTGCCAGGGGTGCAGGGGCTGCACGAGGATCGAGTTGTAGAACCCGGAGCGCACCCGCCAGCCCATCTCGAACATGTGCCAGGTGAAGGTGACGTGGTTGACGAACATCACGGCGAGGAAGTAGGCGGCCAGGGCGCCCGAGTCGAAGTCGCCCACCCGGCCTCCCTTCGAGGCGGCCACGGTGAGCCACACCACGAGGTGGATCAGGGGCTGCAGCATCAGGCCCAGGAGCCAGATGACCATGGCGCCGCGGTACTGGAACAGCGCCGCCAGCTCCAGGCCGAAGAGGGTCCGGTAGACGTTGGCGAAGGCGGCGATCAAGGGCCGGGTCCCGGGGCTGCCGCCTGTTGGCGGAAGACCTGCTCGATGACCTCCTCGATGGGCGGCTCGGCCACTGTCAGGTCGGCCACGGGCAGCTCCGCCAGCAGCCGCGCCGTCACCTGGGCCGCCTCCGCCTTGGGCACCGTCAGGGTCGCCCGGCTGCCGTCGACGCGCACGTCGTCGCCGAAGGCCGCCAGCCCGGGGTCCTCGCGCTCCAGGTCGACGACGATCGTCTTGTGGGGAGAGAACCGCCGCACCAGCTCCGACAGGGCGCCGTCGAAGAGCAGCTGCCCGTGGTGGATGACGACGACCCGCTCGCACAGGGCCTCCACGTCGGCCATGTAGTGGCTGGTGAGCAGCACCGTCGCCCCCGAGGCGCGGTTGTGCTCGGCCACGAAGGCGCGGATGCGGCGCTGCATGGTCACGTCGAGGCCGAGGGTGGGCTCGTCGAGGAAGAGGACCCGCGGCCGGTGCAGCAGGGCCACGGCGATCTCGCACTTCATGCGCTCGCCGAGGGACAGGTTGCGCACCGGCTTGCGCAACAGCTCGCCCAGCTCCAGCAGCTCCGTCAGCTCGTCCACCGTGCGGCGGAAGTCGCCCGCCTCCAGCCGGTAGATGGCGCGGTTGCGCTCGAAGGAGTCGGCCACCGGCAGGTCCCACACCAGCTGGTTGCGGTTGCCCATGACCAGGGTGATCTGGCGCAGGAACTCGCGCTGCCGGCGGAAGGGCTCGAAGCCGAGGACGCGGGCCCGCCCCGAGGTCGGGTTCAGCAGGCCGGAGAGCATCTTCAGGGCCGTCGTCTTGCCGGCGCCGTTGGGCCCCAGGAAGCCGACGATCTCACCAGGCGAGACCGAGAAGCTGATTTCCCTGACCGCTTCGACCAGGCGCGTGCGGCGACGGACGAGGCTCCTGAGCGCCGCGCTCAGGCCTGCTTCGCGCACGGGCACGGCATAGGTCTTGCTCAACTCGCGGACATCGATGGCAGGTGTATGTTGAACCAAAGGTTCCGGGTCTCCCGGGGTTTCGAGTGACGTTCGTTGGCCATTCAGGCGATGGCCAGAAGGCGGGCGCGCATTTCGTCCAGGGGGAAAGCCGGACCGGGATCGACCTTTCTGTCGGGGGCGATCTCCTCATGGCCGAGAAGGTGACGGATGCCGTAGGCCGCAATCAGCGCGGCGCAGGTGTCCTCCACCACCTGAAGCTGGATTTGCCCGTAGCGGTGCCAATAGGATACCGGCTGGAGAATGTCCGGATGGGCGCCGGGCAAACTCTGGTTGCGGTGAGTCCCGCGCACCACCTCCGCCGCCGGGTAGGTCTGTCCGAACCAGGACTGGTAGCGGCCCTCCCGCTTCCAGAGCTGGCCGGCATTGTCTAC
>JAJDTN010000267.1 GCA_022827165.1 Candidatus Latescibacterota bacterium | reverse complement strand
GCCGACGCCATCTTGACCACCCCGAGGGCCCGAATCATCTCCCTCGTGAAGCGGTCGGTGCCGATGCGGAAATTCTGCAGGGACCGCTGGGTCTGCGCTCCCCAGTAGCGGCCGGACGGGACCTCGATCTCCCCCATGCTGTCGGACTCGATTCTCACCTTCATCTCCTCAACGGCTCCCATCTGTCAGTAGTCTTGCAGGGTTGCCTGGGCTTCCTGCTGCAGGCGGCTCAGGGTGCTCTCCACATCGGCCCCTTGAAGCGCCTTTACCACGGCCCTGCTGATCAGCCGGCGCACCGCCTCGTATCCGGGCAGGGACGGCTCCGCCTTGCCGTATTCGAGCAGCCGGTAGGCGCTGGCGTACCTGGGGTTCTGCTCGAGGTAGTCCGCCAGCAGCCGCCGGGTGCTCCTGCGGGCGGGGAAGTAGTTGCTCGCCTTCACCCAACGGGCCTGCTGCGGCGGCTCGGTGAACCACTTCAGGAAGAGCCAGGCGGCCAGCTGGCGCTCGGGTGTCGTGCGGCAGACGGAAATGCTGGCGCCGTAGAAATTGACCACGGGCTCCGGCCCCGCCTGGGGCGGCGCCGCCACTCCCCAGTCGAAGTCCGCGCCGGAGGCCACTCCCTCCTGCACGAAGGGCAGCCCCGAGGTGGAGCGAAGCATGAACAGTGCCTCGCCGATGTTGAAGGCCGTCTGATCTCCGTAGGCCTCCCCCATCAGCGCCACGGCCCCCTCCGTGGCCAGCTCCTGCATCAGCCGCAGGGAGGCGGTCATCTCGGGGGTGTCCAGCCGGTACGAGGTGCCCGCGGGATCGAGGAAATCCCCCCCGCGGGAAAAGGTCATCGACGCGGCCCGGGACGCATCTTCCTCGAGGACGAATCCGAGACTGCGAACACCGGCGGGGTTGCCGCTGAAGGGCTGGTCCCGTGCGGCGCGGCACATCCGGGCGAACTCCTCCCACGTCGCCGGTGGCCCGGGGGCTCCGAGCTCCCGCAGCCAGTCCATGTTGTAGTAGAGGACCTCGATCGAGCGGTTGGGCGGCAGGGCGATCTGCCGGCCTCCAATGCGGTCCTGGTGCAGGAAGGCACCCACGTAGTCGGCCGCCGCCGCCTGGCTCAGCCCCCATCTCGGGGAGGTCATGTACGGGATCAGGTCGACGATGCCGTCGGCCAGCAGGTATTCCCTCGCCTGATTCTGATAGGCCACCACGAGGTCCGCCACGTTTCCGCCCTGCAGTCCCACCACCATCTTGTTGTAGATGTCGCCGTAGCTTCCGGCGAACTCGCCGCGCACTCGGATTCCGTGCGGATTCGTCCCGTTGAAGTCGGCGATCATCTCTTTCAGCGCCCGCTCGCGTGCCCTCTGGTGCTGGTACCAGAAAACGACCTCCTGGCCCTGCGGGTCGACCGACTCCACGTCGACCGCCGGAGCCGGCGCGTCCCCGCCGCCGCATCCCGCGGCGAGCCCCGCCACCGCCACCATCCACCATCTGCGGTGCGTCGGCTTCATCCCTTCATCCCTGACATGGAGATCCCCTCGGTGAACTCCTTCTGAACCAGCGCGTAGACCACCAGGACGGGCACCGTGGCGATCACCGCGCCCGCCATCTGCAGGTGGACCTCCGGGCCGGCCTCGGTGACGAACTTCTGCAGGCCCACCGCGATCGGCCGCCATGCCGGGGTGTTTGTCACCAGCAGCGGCCAGCCGAGGGCGTTCCACGAGCCGATGAAGGCGAGCATCCCCACCGTCAACAGGGGGGCCCGGCACAGGGGCAACACCACCTGAAACAGAAAGCGCAGGTGGCCGGCGCCGTCGATGCGGGCGGCCTCCCACAAGTCACCGGGGATCCCGCGCATGAACTGACGCAGCAGGAAGACACTGAAGGCGCTGGTCATGAAGGGAATCGTCAGGGCGGGCCAATTGTTGAGCCAAGGCACCGCGCTGACCCGGTGCAGCCACGAAACGGTGAGGAAGTTCGGCACCATGGTCACCGTCTCCGGCACCATGAGAGTCGCCAGGATGACGACGAAGATCGCCTCGCGGCCGGGGAATCGAATGCGGGCCAAGGGGTAGGCAGCCATCAGCGAGAACAGCAGAGTGCCGCCGACCACCAGGCCCGAGATAATCGCGGAATTTACGAAATATAGACCGAAGTCCTCCTCGCTCCAGGCCACGGCGTAGTTTGCCCATTGCAGCGATGCCGGCAGGGCGGCCCGGCGCAAGGTCTCGCCCCGCGTCATGAAGGAGGACAGGACCATCCACACGAAGGGGAGGGCGGCCAGCACGCCCGCCATGATCAGGCTGGCGGTGGTCAAAGGGCCGGAAAACCGGCGGTACTGTCCGGCTGTGGCAGCGATCAGTTCTCTCCGTAGAACACGCGGCGTCCGAGCAGCCGATTCTGGAAAAGCGTGAGGGCCAGGATGACGACGAACAGGAAGAGGGCCAGGGTCGAGGCATAGCCGGCGTTGTGAAACTGGTAGATCTGGTCAAAGATCAGAATGCTGACCACGTCCACCGTGTCCTGGGCCCCGGCGGTGCGCATGATGTAGATGTGGTTGAAGGCCTTGAAAGTGCCGATGACGGCGATGAGGCTGACGAAGAACAGAGCTGGAGACAGCAGGGGCAGGGTGACGTGGCGGAAGGTCTGCCAGGAACTGGCGCCGTCGATCTCCGCCGCTTCGAAGTAGTGCCGTGGGATCGCGCTCAGGCCCGCCAGCAGGATCACGGTGTCATAGCCGATGTATACCCAAACGTTGTACAGACATACGCAGACGAGGGCCAGGCTGGGGAAGGCCACATCCAGCCACGCCGGATAGGAGGGCGCGCCCAGGGCTCCTAGGAGCAGGGCGGCGAGGCTGCGGCTTTCGTACAGCCAGCCCTGGTCCGAGCCGCCCAGACTCTGCCAGATCCGATTGGCAAGCGACCCGGGATTGGGGCTGAAGATCGTGCGGAAGACGACCGCCGTGGCGATCATCGGGGTGATGTAGGGCAGGAAGAACAGGACGCGCAGGAACCCGCGTGCCGTGAGGATCCGGAACAGCAGGTAGGCCAGCAGCATCGCCCCGGCGACTTCGAAGGGGATCGTGCCGAGAGCGTAGAAGGCCGTGATCTTGACCGCGTTGATCAGACGGATGTCGCCGTTGGCGCACAAGCCGAGGAGCCCGACGAGCAGGGACATCCCCCCCGCCGCCAGGGCGAGGCCCCTTGCCACCGGAGAGACCCGGCGGCGGCCCGGCGGGTCCGGGCCCCACAGACGCAGGGCGCACCACAGGATGGCCAGCCCGGCCACGGCGCACAGGATCCACTGAGGCTCACCGAGGGCGCGCTCATAGTGCCGCCACCCGACAAATGCCTCCCGCTTGATCCTCCACCGGTGCAGACTGACGAACAGGGCATAGCCGATCGGGAAGAGCCCGAACAGCCCCAGCACGAGCAGCGCCGGGGACATCAGCGCCCACGCCAGGAGGGTTTCGTTGCGCCGGCCTGTCAATCCGAAATGGAAGCGTCCCCGGAGCGAGCGGCTCCGGGGACGCTGAAGAGCGTCACGAACGTGACGCCGATGGCTGCCCCCCAGGGATTCGAACCCCGATAACATGATCCAGAGTCATGTGTCCTACCATTGAACGAGAGGGCATCACTGAGAGATCTGGCGGAGAGGGAGGGATTCGAACCCTCGGTACGAGTTACCCCGTACAACAGCTTAGCAGGCTGCCACCTTCGGCCACTCGGTCACCTCTCCAAGGCGCACGAACCGCAGTCGTTTCTGGCGGAGGGCGAGGGACTCGAACCCTCAAGGGTGTGAACCCGGCGGTTTTCAAGACCGCTGCCTTACCAATTAGGTCTAGCCCTCCACAGGCATAGCCCCCGGCCGGCAACGCGGGAGGAATATACAACCCCGGGTTTCTAACGTCAACCGCTTTATTTACAAGGAGATAGGCCCAGGGCCAGCTGCCGCAGGGCCAGCCTCATCCGAGCTGGCCGTTGCCCCCTTCTTCAGCGTTGCCGCCTTCCGCCTCCTCGCCGACGATGCGGGTCATGTCGATGACCCGGTCTCCATCGTCGACGCTGATCACCCGCACTCCCTGGGTGTTCCGACCGATGCAGGAGATCCCCTGCACGGGCACCCGGATCATGATCCCCTGCTGGGTGATCACCATCACCTCGTCGTCGTCGTCGACCTGCTTGCAGGACACGACGGCGCCGTTGCGGTCGCTGGTCTTGATGTCGATCACCCCCATGCCGCCCCGGCGGCGCCGCGGGTACTCCGAGCACTCCGTGCGCTTGCCGTAACCGTTCTCACTGACCGTGAGGACGGTTCCCCGATCGCCCAGAACAACCATCTCCACCACCTCGTCGGCGCCCCTCAGGTCGATGCCCTTAACCCCCGTGGAGACCCGCCCCATGGCTCGGACATCCTTCTCGGAGAACCGCACGGCCATGCCCTGCCGCGTAGCCAGCAGCACGTCCTGCCCTGACTCCACCAGGCCTGCGCCGATCAGGTCGTCGTCGTCCTGGATCTTCAGGGCGATGATCCCGTCCCGGCGCACGTTGCCGTACGCGGACAGGACCGTCTTCTTCACCACGCCCTTCCGGGTTGCCGTGAACAGGAACCGGTCCTCGGTGAACTCATCCACCGGGACCACGGCGCGCACCTCGTCCCCCGGGTCCAGTTGCAGCAGGTTGACCAGCGGCCGTCCCCGGGCGGTCCGCTCCCCTTCGGGGATGCGGTAGACCTTGAGCCAATGGCACTGCCCGCGAGCCGTGAGGAACAGGATGTAGGAGTGCGTGGAGGCGATGAACAGCCGCTCCACGAAGTCCTCTTCCTTGGTCCGCATGCCGGTGACGCCCCTTCCCCCCCGGTGCTGGGTGCGGTAGGAGCTCGGGGACATGCGCTTGACGTAGCCCTCCCGGGAAATGGTCACCACCATGTCCTCTCGAGGGATGAGATCCTCCACGTCGAATTCCTCCGCGGAGTAGACGATCTCGGTGCGCCGATCGTCACCGAAGCGCTCCCGGACCTCTGACAGCTCCTCCTTGAGGATGCCCATCTGCAGGTCGCGGCTGTCGAGGACGGCCCGGAAGTGCCCGATCGCTTCCTGCAGCTCCTGGTACTCGGCCTCGATCTTGTCCCGCTCCAGTCCGGTGAGCCGCTGGAGCGGCATGGACAGGATGGCGCTCGCCTGGATCTCGGAAAGCGCAAAGCCCGCCATGAGCCGCCCGCGCGCCTCCCCGGGGTCCGCCGAGCTGCGGATCAACTCGATGACCGCGTCGATATTGTCGAGGGCCACGCGCAGGCCCTCGAGGAGATGGGCGCGCGCCTCGGCCCTGGACAGGTCGAACCGGGTGCGCCGCAGCACGACCTCGTGGCGGTGGGCGAGGTAGTGCTCGCACAGCCTCTTCAGGTTGAGCGTCTTGGGCCGGCCGTCGACGATGGCGATGGCATTGACCCCGAAGTTCTGCTGCAACATGGAGTGGCTGAACAGCTGGTTGAGGACGACCTCGCTCTGGGCGCCGCGCTTCAGCTCGATCACGATGCGCAGCCCGTCCCGGCCCGACTCGTCGCGCAGGTTGGAGATATCCTCCACCACCTTGTTGCGCACGAGATCGGCCATCTTCTCCAGCAGCGTCGACTTGTCGACGAGGAAGGGGATCTCGGTGACGATGATCCGCTCCCTGCCGTCGTGCTCCTCCACGTGCGTGCGCGCTCGAAGCTGGACGATCCCCTGGCCCGTCCGGTAGGCGCGGCGAACGCCGGCCATGCCGTGAATCACCCCGCCGGTGGGGAAGTCGGGGGCCTTGATGTGCTCCATCAAGGCGTCGATGGTCATCTCCGGATCGTCGATCAGCGCCGTGAGGGCGTCGCAGACCTCCGTGACGTTGTGCGGTGGGAGCTTGGTGGCGTAGGCCACGGAGATGCCCACCGATCCATTGCACAGCAGGTTTGGGAACCGGGACGGCAGGACGGAGGGCTCGGTGCGCGTCTCGTCGTAGTTGTCGACCATGTCGACGGTATCGCGGTCGAGCTCCGCGAGCATCTCGACGGTGGCCGACGTCATGCGCGCCTCGGTGTAGCGCATGGCCGCCGGGGGGTAACCGTCGATGGATCCGAAGTTGCCCTGGCCGTCGACGAGGGGGTACCGCAGCCGGAAGTCCTGCGCCAGGTGCACGAGGGTGGCGTACACGCCCTCGTCCCCGTGTGGATGGTAGTTGCCGGAGGTGTCGCCGGAGATCTTGGCGCACTTCCGGAAGCCGCGGCCCGGGGCCAGGTTGAGGTCGTTCATGGCCACCAGGATGCGGCGCTGGGACGGCTTCAGGCCGTCGCGCACGTCCGGCAGGGCCCGGGCCGTGATGGCGCTCATGGCGTAGTCGAGGAAGGAGGTCTTCAGCTCCTCCTCGATTTTCACCGGGATGATGCGGGGGTCGCGTGGTTCTGGCATTCGGTCTGGGGTCTGGTGGCTGGAGGAAGCGATGGGCGGGCACTCCCCGCCCCGCGGGCTACACGTCGAGGAACTTCACGGACAGGGCGTTCTCTTCGATGAAGGCGCGTCTCGGCTCCACATGCTCGCTCATCAGCAGCGTGAACATGTGCTCGGCCTCCACGGCGTCGTCCAGGGTCACGTGCAGCAGCGTGCGTCTGGCGGGATCCATGGTCGTTTCCCACAGCTGCTCGGGGTTCATCTCGCCAAGGCCCTTGTAGCGCTGCACGATGATGCCGCGGCCATCCCCCTCTCCTCGGAGCAGCGCCAGCTGGCGGTCCCGCTCCTCCTCGTCGAAGGCGTAGACCTCGTTCTTGCCCTTTTTCACCTGGAAGAGCGGCGGTTGCGCCAGATACAGCTTGCCCTCGGCGATGACCGGCCGCATGTAGCGGAAGAAGAAGGTCATCAGGAGGGTCCGGATATGGCTACCGTCGACGTCGGCGTCCGCCATGATGATGACCTTGCCGTAGCGCAACCGGGTCAGGTCGAAATCCTCGCCGATGCCGACTCCCAGGGCCGAGATCAGAGGCAGCAGCTTGTCATTGCCCAGCACCCGGTCGATGCGGGCCCGCTCGACGTTGAGCGGCTTGCCGAACATGGGCAGCACGGCCTGGAAGTGCTGGTCCCGGGCCTGCGCCGCCGAGCCGCCGGCGGAGTCACCCTCCACGAGGTAGATCTCGGTCTCGTCGGGGTTGCGGTTTGCGCAATCGGCCAGCTTTCCTGGCAGCGAGCCCCCTTCGAGGATCCCCTTGCGCCGGGTCAGCTCCCGCGCCTTGCGCGCCGCCTCCCGGGCGCGCCCCGCCTCGATGATCTTGCTGATGACGCGCTTGGCCACATCGGGGTGCTCTTCCAGGTAGGTGCTCAGCGCCTCGGAGGTGAGGGACTGAACCAGCCCCTTGACCTCGCTGTTTCCGAGCTTGGACTTGGTCTGGCCCTCAAACTGAGGCTCCGGCACGTTGACGCTGACCACCGCTGTCAGCCCTTCCCGGGCGTCCTCGCCGCTGAGATTGAACTTGACGGCCTTTAGCATGTCCTGGCGCACGGCATAGGCGTTGATGGTGGTGGTCAGGGCCGCCCGAAACCCGACCATGTGGGTGCCGCCTTCGACGGTCTTGATATTGTTGGCGTAGGTGAACACCGATTCCTGGTAACTGTCGTTGTACTGCATGGCGATTTCGACACTGACGCCGTTGCGCTCGCCTTCCAGGTAGATCGGATCCGGGTGCAGGGCGTTGCGGCCCTCGTTCAGGAAGGTCACGAACTCGACGACTCCGCCCTCAAACAGGTAGGTATCGCTTCGGCCGCTGGCCTCGTCTCTGACGCCGATCTCCAGGCCCTTGTTGAGGAAGGCCAGCTCGCGCAGGCGGTGGGAGATCAGCTCCACGTCGAAGGTCACGGTCTCGAAGATCTGCCCGTCGGGCAGAAACTGGATCACCGTTCCGTGGCCCTCCGTATCGCCGACCACCTCGAGCGGGGTGCGGGCAACGCCGCGCTCGAAGCGCTGCCGGTGGATCTTGCCGTTCTGGCTGACCTCGACGACGAGAAACTCCGACAGGGCGTTGACCACCGATGCACCGACTCCGTGCAGACCGCCGGAGACCTGGTAGGCCTTCTTGTCGAACTTTCCGCCCGCGTGCAGCATCGTCATCACCACCTCGACGCCCGACTTGCCCTCGCCGGGGTGGATTCCGGTGGGGATCCCCTGCCCGTCGTCCTCGATGCGCACCGACCCGTCCTTCATGACAGTGACTTCGATGCGGCTGCACCGCCCCGCCATGGCCTCGTCGACGGAATTGTTGACGATCTCCTTCACCAGCTCGTGCAGTCCGCCCTCGCCGGTGTCCCCGATGTACATCGCCGGCCGGCGCCGGACCCCCTCCAGGCCCTTCAGGACCTGGATTTCCTCGGAGGTGTACTCCGAGGCGTGTGGCGATCCGTTGCCTCGGGCTGTGATCCCCGGGGTGACGCCGTCGTCCGCTTCAGCCATCCGCTCCATTTCCCCTTCCCGTGCTATCCGCCGGCGCGATCCTGAATCCGCCGGTTGACGAAGACCAGATCACGGATCACCCGGCGGCCAAGGCGCTGGTTGATCCTCTCCACAAGCAGTTGTTTCGAGAAACTCAGATGCGTCCGCCAGACGGCCGAGGGCACCGCCAGTTGCAGACGGCCGCGGTGAACCCTCACCGCCCTCGCGTGCTGCGCAAGCTGAGGCCCCGCCACCGATTCCCAAGCCAGCAGCGCCTGGCACTCCCGCACCTTCCCCACCGCACCCAGGTCCTCGAGCACGCCCTCGAGCAGGCCGGATATCGCCTCCGGGCCCGAGTCTCCCGGCCCGGGCTCGCTCCGCGGGATCGAGCGGCGGCCAAAGGTGCTCACGCGGCGATCTCGATCCGCTCGAAGCGATCCCCCACTTCCTCGCCAGGGAGCCTCGCCGCCGTCAGGATGACCTGCTCGAAGCCTTCGGTCAGGGACAGCAGCTGCCGGGAACGGCTCTCGTCGAGCTCGGAGAACACATCGTCCAGCAGTAGGACCGGCTGGCTACCGCTCCGCTCCTCGAGGAACCGCGCCTCGGCCATCTTCCATGAGAGCAGCAGACTCTTCAGCTGTCCTTGGGAGCCGTATGTATCAGCAGCAGCCCCGGCGAGGGTGAAGCTCAGGGAGTCGCGGTGGGGGCCGCACAAGGTGTGCCCGGCCCGCTCCTCTCGAATCGGGTCGGCCTCGAGTTCGGCCTGCAGACCCTGCTCGAGCACCTCGGCCGGAGGGATCTCCTCGACCGACGTCGGCACCGGCTCGGAGCGATAGCTGATCCCGGTCTGCTCCTGGCCGGTACTGAAGGTCTCGTAGCACCGCACGAATACCGGCGTCATCCGAACCAGGGTCTCAAGGCGAAGACGGCGGATCGTCCCCCCCGGCGCCGCCAATTGCTTTCCCCACACCCGGCGTTCGGCCGGGTCGGACCGCCGGCCCGCCAGGCGGCGCAGATAGTGGTTCCGCTGCGTGAGGGCGCGGTTGTAGCGCTGCAAGCTCTGGAGGTACTCTGGACACGCTTGCGACAGGAGGATATCAAGGAGGCGACGACGCTGTGACGCGAACTGAAGGACGAGAGAGACATCTTCGGGCGCAAAGTGCACGGTGCAAAGCTGGCTGACCAGATCCGAGACACGGGGCAGGTCGACTCCATCGAGAAAGGCGTGCTTGCCCTCGGCGGTGCTGTAGAACATCCGGACTTGACGATCTCGAGAGCCGTCATCCCAGACACTCCGGATGTCGAAATGACCCGTCTTGTGGGGGACCACCTCCTGGTCGCGAGCCCCGCGGATAGATTTGCCGATGGACAGATAGGAGATCGACTCAAGGATGTTGCTCTTTCCCCGACCGTTATCGGCAATGATCAGGCATGCCTCGTGGTCCAGATCCAATTCGAGACGTGGGAAATTCCTGTAGGGCTCCAAGCGGAGCCGGCGAATACGCACCGGCCGAGCGATGTTCAGCCGCTTGGGCGCATCGGCATGAGAAGGTAGTAGGAGTCCTCTCCCTGCAGCTGTTCGGCGGGACGAACGATGGCGGCGGTAACGGAGTCCCGCAGGTCGATGATGACCTCTTCAGAACCGATCTTGCGCAGGATCTCCATCATGTATTGCGCGTTGTATGCAACCTCGATGGAATCGGCACTGTAGTCTGCCGGCAGAACCTCCCGGGCATCACCGCCGATCTCCTGGCTCGAGGCAGTAAGTTCAACGACTCCCTCGCGGAGACTCACCCTCACCTGGCGCGTGTACGAGCTGGATAGGATGGATACCCGTCTGAGCGCCGGAAGAAGTCGGTCCACCGGAACCGTCAGCCTCTTGTCGTTCTCCCGGGGGATGACTTGCTCGTAGTCGACATACGGTCCCTCTATGAGCCTGGACAACAGTTGGGTCTCGTCCACATGAAACAGAACCTGGCTTTCTCCGAGGACCGCTTCACCCGGGCTCTCCGGATTCTCCAACAGTCTTCCCAGCTGACCGCAAACCTGTGGTGGCAGAATCACCTCGGCGGAGCCCTCGATTCCCGTCCCTTCCTCCAGAGTGCGCCGGAACTCGGCCAATCGACTGCCGTCGGTCGCGACCATGGTCATGACCTCCGGCTCGATTCTCCAAAGAACCCCGTTGAGGACCGGCCGGGTTTCGTCATGGGAGACCGCGAACCCGGTCCTCTCGATCATCGTTCGAAGGAGAGCTCCATCCACCGCTGCGTCCGTCCGAAAGGCAAGGCGCAGCCCCTGGAGATCCTCCGGCATCTCGGGAAACTCCTCGGGTGGAGTCCCCGGGAGCGAGTAGCGCCCTTCCCCCCCGGAATCTGCTCCCAGTGCTCCGGAGAGTATCAGATGACCGTCCTCGAGCGCCAGATGGATCAGCGATTCGGGCCACTCTCTCGTAATCTCCGCCAGAGTCCGGGCTGGTACGGTGACCCGCCCCGGTGTCTCGACCTCCGCCATCACCCTCGTTCGGATCGACAGATCCAAATCGGTTGCCGAAAGAACAAGACGGTCTTCTTGACTGTCCAACAGCACATTGGATAGAACAGGCTGAGCCGGCTTGGAAGCAACTGCCTCCAAGACCGCACTCAACCCTCGCCAGAGTTCATTTCGATCGACACTCAGCTTCATCGATCCTCCTGCAGGTCAAGCGCCCCGACATGGCAGCCAAGGGGAGTTTGGAGGTGGAACGCGAAGAACGGAAACAGAATCCCAAGAAACGGACTTGAGCCCTCCTGGTCCGCTTGTACCAGTACTCTTGGGGTATCTATAATATAGGTATAGGATTAGTCGGGCGTCAATCTGACAACCAGGAGGCTCTCCATGATCCCTCACCATCAGGGGTCTTCGGTGTATTTTCTGAAGTGAGGATATAATACTGTATACCGACTACTACTACTACGGTGTGAACGGTCGATAACTCCGAGCGGGAATCTTCCATAAAATACCTCTAAGGGTTTGTTTTTGAATTATATACGATCCCGTAGGAGAGCCGAATAGCGGTCGCACTCGCACCGTTGGTAGAAGGGCGGGTTTCCCACATAAAGGGGGACTGCTCCCGGCTCAATCGTTCCCAAGGCCAGAGTTATCCACATCAAAACCCTATTATCAACACGCGTTGGGAGTTATTCTGTGGAAAACTTCTGCCCGTCTTGGACAGATCGCTGTATCTGTTCCGAGAGAGACTCCACCACTTGGGCGAAGCCAGGGTCCTGACTGCACTTCCTGTCTACCGTCTGGACAGCATGGATTACCGTGCTGTGGTCGCGGTTTCCAAAGTGCAGTCCAATGACCTTCAAGGGGTTTCCGGTATGGCGTTTGACCAGGTACATGGCGATCTGCCGGGGGCCGGTTATCTCCCGTTTCCGGGTCTTGCCGGTCAGGAGCTCGGGGGTCAGATCGAAGTGGTCGGCGACTCGTTTCTGAATCCCTTCGATCGAAGGTCTTGAGGTTTCCGCAGTACTCCGCTGCTGGACGACTCTGCGTGCGGCATCGACGCTGAGCTCGACCTGATTCACGGCACAATAGGCCATGAGATGGTTCAGGGCACCTTCGAGTTCACGGATGTTCGAGTTGATGTAGTTACCCAGGAAACCGGCGACCCCCTCGGGCAGCTGGATTCCGTTGATCTCCGCCTTCTTCTGCAGAATTGCGATACGCGTTTCGAGGTCTGGCGGCTCGATGCTCGTGACCAGGCCCCACTGGAAGCGGGAGATGAGCCTCTCTTCCAGGCCTTTCAACTCGCCCGGGGGGCCGTCGCAGGTCATGACGATCTGACGGCCGTTCTGGTGCAGGGTATTGAACGTGTGGAAGAACTCGTTCTGGGTGCCTTCGCTCCGGATGAGAAACTGAATGTCGTCGACGAGCAGCACGTTTACCGAACGATAGAGCCGCTGGAATTCCGTGGTTTTCTGCTGCCGCAGGGACTCGATGAAATCACTCAGGAACTTCTCGGCGGTGACGTAGACAACCCTGAGGGAGGGTTCAGTCGCCAGCAGATGGTGACCGATAGCCTGCAACAGGTGGGTCTTGCCGAGGCCCACTCCCCCGTGAACGACGAGAGGGTTGAACTGTGTACTTCCCGGTGATCGGGAGACGGCTTGGGCGGCGGCGTAGGTGAGCCGATTGCCCTCGCCGACGACGAAGGCATCGAACACATACCGTTCGTTAAGCGGCATATGCAAGGGCGACGCCGCGTCTTCCATGGCCTCCGCGGCGACGGCCTCCTCGGGGGCCTCGGGCTCGGTCTCCTGGGACGAAGGCGTCCCGGGGGGGTTCGTCTGGGCCGCTGTCCTCTCATCGACGACGGCGAAGGCGACGCGGGGGCACAGCCCCGTTTCCTCCTCGACCACCGATTGTATCAGTGGCAGGTAGTTGTCCTGAACGAAGTGGCCGAAATAGGAACTTGGGACTTCGATCTCCAGGACATCCTCATCGAAGCGCCGAGCGGTGGTACGACGGAACCAGGTATCGAACGTTTGTGCCCTGGGGAGTCTTCGCTCGATGCCGAGCAGGCACTGGGCCCACCGCTCTTGGAGATCTTGTGACATGGGGAGTCGACCGAGAGGGAGTTGATGCGGCCGAGTTCCCGGACTGCAGCCGCATCAGCGTGCGTCTAGGACCGGCTCGGAACACCGCGCCGTTCAATCCCGAAAAAGGGGCGATAGAGTAGCCCCCGGTCAAGGATACGTCAAGGACCCACCCGCATCCGGGAGAGGATCGGTCCGTTGCCCTCGGATCCCCGGGTAGAATTGACAGATCCAGGAGTGGATCCTAGCTTAATCCAGCTTGACGGTCATAGACCGGAGCCACCCACGACACTTCCCGGGTCCTGTAACTCTTGAAGCGAACATATCAGCCGAGCCGTCGGCGGCGCAGGAACAAGCACGGCTTTCGAAAGCGTATGCGCACACCCGCCGGACGGTCCATTCTGGCGCGTCGTCGGAGGCGGGGCCGCAAGCGTCTGGCCGTCTGAATCGTGCCGCCACCGGACGGCGCGTCCGATGCCGTGGTCGAAGGGCTCCCTTCTCTGGATTCGCCGCGGTCGGCCGCCCTCCTCCGGGCCGGTCTTTGTCCTGCGGAAATCCCTCGGAACCGCCGTCCTTCGCAACAAGCTCCGGCGGCGCCTGCGCCATATCTGCCGACATCTTCCAACATCGGCCTCCGAAGGCTTGGTGATCCTCGCTCAGCCGCTGGCGGCGCAGTCTTCCTTTGCCGCGCTGCGCACTGAACTGGCACGGCTCGTGGTGAGTCTGGACGACGGCGAGCCCAAGGCCCAGAGATGAAGGTCCTCCTTTTGGGCGCAATTCGCCTCTACCAATTGTTATTGTCGCCGCTCCTGCCTCCCCACTGCCGGTTTCACCCGACCTGCTCGGAGTACGCGCTGCTGTCCATCCGTCGTCATGGTCCATGGTCTGGTCTCTGGCGGACCGTTGGCAGACTTTGCCGTTGTCACCCCCTGGGGGGCTCCGGCTACGACCCCGCGGACTGAGGCGTCCCGATGGAGGACAAGCGCACGATCATCGCCATGGTTCTGGTGGGCCTGATTTTTCTGTTGATGCCCGCCTATTACCAGTTGGTTGGTGTCTCGGAGCCCGAGCCCGCCCCGGAAAGCCCAGGCGCGGAAAGCCCAGGCGATGAGGCAAAGCCTCGGGAGGACAAGACCCACGCCGTCCCCGCCCTGGCCCCGATGGATCCTCCTGACGACACGTCCGACGAGGATCTCCCGGAGCCGCTCGGGGGCCCGGGCGGAGAGCCGCGGCTTCCGCCGGAACGGTATGTAACCGTCGAGACTCCCCTGCAGCACCTGACGTTCAGCACACGCGGCGGCGTGCTGGCGTCGGCGCGGCTGAAGGAGTACAAGCAGGGCGGCGGCGGCCCCTTGGAACTGGTACCCGCGGGGGGGGCAGGGCTGGGAGTGACCGTCCAGCCCGAGGCCGCCGAGGACGTGCTGGTCGACTTGGCCAGCCGGCACTTCGAACCCGACCGGGACCGCCTTCGGGTCGACGCCGACGGCGAGGGTCGGCTACGGCTGCGGTGTGCGTTGGATGATGGTCGGTCGGTCGAGAAGGTTCTTGTCGTGCGGGGCGATCAGTACGGGCTTCAGGCGGGAGTCTCCCTCCACGGGTTTTCGAACGACTCCATCGTGAGGCTAACATGGCACGGGGGTATCGCCCTGGCCGAGCGCGACCCCGATCTCGACCTGCAGAGGATGAAGGCTCTCGCCTACATCAATGAGAGTCTCTACGACGTGCAGGTGGATGAAGACGAGGAGGACTCGGATAGCGAGCGAGGCAGCGTCGGGTGGGTCGGGGTCCGCAGCAAGTACTTCCTGTGTGCTCTGGCCCCAGATTCGGATGCCCGGCACCGTGTAACCCTCTATGGGGCGCCAAACACCCAGCCACCCTACAGGGATTACGGATTTACCCTCGGCACACGCTGGGGCGACATCGAAGATGGAGTCTGGCGACTCCTGGTCTACCTGGGTCCCCTGGATCTCGAGCAAGTGGGCCGCTACGACCGCGACTTCGACCGTGCCATGGATCTGGGATTCCCGGTGGTGCGTCAGATCGCAACCGTCCTGCTCACCCTGTTCGTTGCAGCGTATGCCATCATCCCCAACTATGGCTGGGTCATCGTTGCATTCGGCGTGGTTGTCAAGATCCTCGTATACCCCCTGACCCACAAGTCTTATGAGTCGGCCGCGCGGATGCAGGAGCTGCAGCCCAAGATCGCAGCCCTCAGGGAGAAGTACAAGAACAACAATCAGAAACTGAGCCAGGAGACCATGAAGCTCTACCGGGAGGAGGGCGTGAATCCTCTCGGCGGGTGTCTGCCCCTGCTCCTCCAGATGCCGATTTTCATCGCTCTGTACCAGGTGTTTTCCAGTGCCATCCAGTTGCGCCAGACACCATGGATCCTGTGGGTGGACGACCTGTCGCTCCCCGACACCATCACCCTCGGGGGCTTCGATCTGCACGTGCTGCCCCTGCTGATGTCGGCGGCCATGTTCTTCCAGTCCAAGATGACGATGAAGGACCCCAAGCAGGCAGCCCTCGTCTACGTGATGCCCGTAGTCATGGTCTTCATCATGTGGAGCTTCTCCTCGGGCCTCGTCCTCTACTGGACGGTCTTCAACGTGCTTCAGATCGCCCAGCAGTACCTCACAAACTATCTGAAGCAGCAGAAGCAAGGGGGCGCATCCACCGTCCCTGCCCGAAGCTGACCGGGGTGGTCCTCGGCGGCAAGCAGGCCGCGCTGCCAGATTCATCGACAATCGTTGCAGTCTCCACGCCCCGGGGGGCCGGCGGCGTCGCACTGCTGCGACTGAGTGGCAGCCGTGCCTTGGCGATCGGGACGAGCATCTTCGTCTCTCGGCCACCACTGGGGAGGCCGCGCTACGTTCAGTACGGCCGCGTGGTGGACCGTCGCCGGGAGCCCTTGGATACGGCGATGGCGTGGTATCTGAAAGGACCGAAATCCTACACGGGCGAGGATACGGTCGAGATCACGACCCACGGCAGCGACGCCCTACTCGAACTCGTGCTGGACTCGGCCATCCACCATGGTGCCAGGATTGCCGGCCCCGGGGAGTTCACACGGCGGGCCTTCACCAACGGGCGAATCGATCTGCTGCAGGCCGAGGCGGTCGTCGAACTCATCCACGCGGGCAGCCGGAGCGGTATGCAGGCCGCGTACGGAGCCGTCTCGGGCCGCCTGACCGAGGCCGTCCGTTCCTTGAGGAAGCAGTTGGCCGGCGCATTGGTGCAACTCGAGGCACAGCTGGACTTCGTCGAAGACATCGGCCAGGAGGAGCTGGGTGAGGTCGACGGCATCGTGTCCCGTGCAATCGACGAGGCCCGGGAGTTGATGCAGACCTTCGAAGGAGCCCGCCGTCGGCGGGACGGCTGGAAGGTGGTGATCGCAGGGCGCCCAAATGCAGGCAAGTCGTCCTTGCTGAATGCTCTGCTGGGCGAAGACCGGTCCATTGTCGCCGCCGAGCCCGGCACCACACGCGACTGGGTGGAGGCGGCCCTCATCTGGGAGGGCGAGCCCATCCGCCTGGTCGATACGGCGGGACTTCGCGAAGGAGCGGACCGAGTCGAGGCCGCGGCCGTAAGGAGATCCGGCCAGCAGGCGGCGGATGCTGACGTGGTGGTTGCGGTCGTAGACGGCTCCGGGGACCGCTGGATTCAGGAGGACGAGATTGGCAACCCTTGTTGGAGGGCAACAGTAGCGGTGGTAAGCAAGGCCGATCTGCCTCGTGCAGCGAGACTTCCTCATGGGGCAGATGCCCTCTGGGTCTCCGCACACAGGGGAGACGGCCTCCCGGAGCTCAGGGCGCGGATCCTGTCTGCCCTTCCAACGCGAGATCACCCAGATGGGCCGGCGCTGTTGAGGGAGCGCCACCACGAGGCCCTGACTCGCGTGGTGGCATCGGCCGACATGGCCCGCAGGGATCTATCGGCAGGCAGCCCCGAGCTGGCAGCGGCAAGCCTCGGGGAGGCCCTGCGCCTGGTGGGCGAGTTGCTGGGCGAATCAGTGGACGACGATGTGCTCGACAGGATCTTCCTCGAATTCTGCATCGGCAAGTAGAGTTGCCGGAGGACGTTCCATGTGGAACACTCACGGTGGTCTTCCGTCGACGCTCTCGGTAGCGTTCCACGTGGAACAACCCTCGTCGGGGACGGAGGGTGCCGCCCCTCCTTTGGTGTGATCCCATGTGCCCCGAGCCTGATTGCAGGTCGGCACAGGCCCGCGACCTCGCGGTTCTGGGGAAGCTGTGCCCCGACATGCCCCCCGGGGCCCTGGAGGCCGCGACCGCTGGCCTGATGGACTATCTCCGAATTCTCGGGCGCTGGAACGAAAAGCTGAACTTGGTGTCAGAAACTGACCGCGGCTCGGTCTGGGAGAGGCACGTGGTGCCCTCTCTCCGGCTCCGGCCATCCATTCTCAAGGTGCGCCACGGGAGCGTGATTGACTTGGGGGCGGGGGCCGGTTTCCCCGGCATCCCTCTGGCGATCACCTCTCCGGCATCCCGGTTCACGCTGGTGGAGAGCCGTCGCCGCAGAGCCTCCTTCCTCCGGGCCGTGACTCGGGAGCTCTCGCTAGAAAACGCCGAGGTCGTCCACGATCGGGTCGAGGACTGGCGCCCGGGGGTACGAGCAGATGTCGTCCTCGCCCGGGCGGTGGCGGACCCGGAGAAGATTGCGACTCTGGTGGCCCACGTCTTGGCACCGGATGGCTATCTGCTGGTCACGCTGCCCCCGGCCTCTGTCCATCGAGCAGGGCGGCGATGCGGCCAGAGGCCCTCCAGTTGCTCCCGGCACACCTTCTGGCAGCCGTTTGCCCACACATGAGACCAACGGGTGTGGAAATCACAGTGGAAAAGCAGGGCTTCTTCAAAGGCACAGCCCGCGATCATCCACAAGAGCGCAAGCGAAACAACACACGCGGGGCGATGTGCTATCCATATGCAAACCCTTGCTGTTAGCTGGCCGTCCCTAGCTTCCGCTGCCAAGGGAAGGGGAAACCCATCGGGGAGGCTCTTCCCCACGGAGACGCAAAGGCTATCACCAATCGTGGACGAGCATGCCTTGCCGCCCTCTGTGGACAGCGTGTATATTCAGATCCGCCTATCCGCAACAGTTGACTCGCTAACCGAATTGCCCCCTTGATCGTTTCGCAGCTCCAGTCCGGCGTCAGGCGCGCGCTTCGGCCATTGGCCCAGCTCTTCATCCGGTTGGGCTGCCGCCCCGACTGGCTCACCATGCTCGGACTGTTCTTCAACGTGGTCGCCACTGCGGCCTTTGCCATGGGCCAGTTGCGCTGGGGGGCTGCCATCATGCTGGTGGCAGGACTGTGCGACGTCCTTGACGGCCAGGTGGCCAGGGAGGGGCGCAGCGAGTCGAAGTTCGGTGCCTTGCTGGACTCGACGACGGACCGCTACTCCGAGATCTTCCTCTACTTCGGTATCGGCGCCTATCTGGTCCGCGGCGGCGAGTGGGTCCTGAGCGGCATCCTGTTCTTCGCCCTCTCAGGATCGCTCATGGTGAGCTATGTGCGCGCCCGGGCCGAGGGGCTGGGACAGGACTGCAAGGTTGGTTTCATGCAGCGCCCGGAACGCCTGGTCGCCTTGGCGGCCGGCGGACTGGTGGGGCATGAAGGCCTCGCATTCGTCCTTGTTCTGCTCGCGGTTACGACCAACTATACTGTCATTGAGCGCCTCGCCCATATCCGGAACAGGCTCAAGGCTTCATCTCCCCCATCGCATTCGAGTCCGAGCCCGTAAAGGCTGTCCGCCCCGCTTATGGGCCGCAGATTGGCCCCTATCTCACCCCCTGTCGGCCGTTCCGCAAGAGCATGAAGTCGCCACTCTTCGTGGTCTTCGAGGGACCGGACGGTTCGGGCACGAGCACCCAGTGCCAGATCCTGTGCGATCGGCTGCGCGCAGAGGGCCACGAGATCGTCCAGACCCGGGAGCCGGGAGGCACAGAGGCGGGGGAGCGAATCAGATCCCTGGTTCTTGACCCGGGATTGAAGGCGCTGGATGACGTGGCCGAGCTTCTCCTCTATGGGGCGAGCCGGAGGCAGCACCTGCAGGAGTTGATCGAGCCGGCGCTGGCATCCGGGAAGCCGGTGATCAGCGATAGATATGCGGCATCCTCCTTTGCCTATCAGGGGGCGGGGAGAGGGCTCGGGCCCGAGCTCGTGTCGGCTGTCAACGAGGTGGCAACACGCGGACGGGAGGCGGATGTCACCATCTTCCTGGACCTTTCCCTGGAGCAGGCCCGTCGGCGGAGGGGCCACCGAGGGGAGGACGGGGACAGGATCGAGGCTGCGGGCGAGGCCTTGCAGAAGCGTGTCGGCCTCGCCTACCGCCAGTTGGCAGGGAAGGACCCGGATCGGTGCTTCCTCTTCAACGCCAGTCCCGGGGTCCAGGAGGTGGCGGCCTCCATCGAGCGGTGTCTCCGGGGCCGTTTTCGGAACTTCCCCTACCGATGAGCCGAATCGACGATATGAGAACCTCAGAGCGCCCGGGGATCTGGAGACTGACTCCACTAACGACCGCAATTGCGGCGCTGATCGGCCATATACCACCGGCCAATTGTGAGCCGGATGACCGCTACGAATCCCTGAATGACAGCTGGGACCGCTTCGGATCGGTGTACGCGCGGGTGATCGAGCACTATTACGATCCCGTGGATCACGATGCCATCATGAGGGCCGCCATCGAAGGGATGCTGCGGCAACTGGACCCCTATACCCAGTACTTCGACGAGGAGGGCTTGCGACAGCTCCGCCAGGATACGACGGGGCGATTCGCCGGTCTGGGGATCACGGTTGGCATCAAGGATCGGACCCCGGTGGTGATCGCCCCTATCGAGGGCACCCCGGCCGACCGGGCAGGGCTGCTGCCTGGTGATCTGATCGTGGCAATCGAAGGCAGGGAGACCTTCGGGCGCTCGTTGGAGCAAGTGGTCACCGACCTGCGCGGAGAGCCGGGAACCTCGGTACGGATCACCGTCGACCGGCGGGGGGTGCTCCAAAACTGGGATTTGGTCATCGTCCGTGAGATGATCCAGATCCGCAGCGTCGCGGTCGCCGAGGAGATCCTGCCGGGGATCGGTTACATCAGCATGCGCCAGACCCGGTTCTCGGGGGAGACGTCGGCGGAGATGGAAGCCGCCCTGGAGCGGATATTCGCCCTCGACGTGAAGGGCCTCATCCTGGATCTCCGGGGAAACCCCGGAGGACTGCTGAGCCAGGCAGCGGAAGTGGCGGACCTGTTCCTTCCGAGAGGGGCCCCGATCGTCTCCGTCCGCGAGCGCTCCGGCCGGCGCGAGGAGACCAAGCGCTCGGAGCGTCGGCCCCCGTCACCGCATCTGCCGCTCGTCATCCTGATCGACGGGGGGAGCGCGAGCGCCGCGGAGATTGTCGCCGGTGCGGTGCAGGACAACGACCGCGGCCTTGTGGTGGGGACGACATCTTTCGGCAAGGGATCCGTCCAGACGATTTTCGATCTTCGGGACGAGGATCGCGCTGCCTTGAAACTCACCACGGCCCTGTATTTCACCCCGAGCGGGCGCAGCATCCACCGGGAATCTCTCGCCCTGCCGGGTCTGCTGCAGCAGGTCCCCTTCGGAGACGTCAGTCTGCCGGGCGGGCAGTTGCTGTCCGTGGTGCTCTCCTCCCCTGACGTCGATGTCGCAGGAGATCGCTTGCGGGCCCGGTTCGAGCTGGACGGCAAACTACCCGAGCAGATCCTCCGGACAACTCTGGGAGACCTCGCCGGCCGGGGAACCCCGAGATCGGACAACACTGGTGCGGACAGCGCTTCCTTCAGGACGAACGGGGGGAGGCTGGTCTACGGCAGCGGAGGAATCGAGCCGGATCTCGTCGTCGAGGGGGTGGTCCCGCCGCCGTATGTCCAGGAGTTGCGCCGCCACCGGGTTTTCTTCGACTTCGTGGTGGACTATGTGGGCCGGACGGGACAGGGCGGGGACCCACTCCCACCGGAGGTTGACGACGCGATGATGGCTGCCTTCCGCGAGTACCTGCCCGGCTCGGCCGCCGGGGTCGCCCGCGGCCGGAAGCTCCACCGGGCCTTGGAGGGGCTGAGGCGGTTGGCGGACGAGTCCGGATGGGACGGGGCCGTCCGGGCGCGGATCGACAGCCTCGAATCGACCGTCCGGCGCCAGGAAGGGACCGATCCCCTGTCGGCGGACCTCGAGGGCTACCTGCGGTCCGAGTTGCGGCGCGAGCTGGCCCTGCGTGTCGAGGGGCGCAAGGAGAGCCTCATCGTCGCCCTGAAAGACGATCCCCAAGTGAGGGCGGCCGTGACGCTGCTGCGGGATCCGACCGAGTACGACCGCGTGCTGTCCGGAGGAACGGAGTGACCCTCCCCGCTCTCCCGGCCGCGGAACCGCACATGTCCCCGAGAGGTCGTCCTGCAGGCCTGCCGCCTTCGAGCGCGCCTTCTGCGGCAACCTCAAGGGGCGAATATCTGAAAAAACTGAAACCACGGGGACCCTGCGTCCCCCTGTCGGAGTGAGAATGGGAACGGAGATCTTCATCAACCAGGGAATTCACGAGTCCCGTATCGCCATAGTCGAGGAAGGTGAGCTGGCCGAAATCTGGGTGGAACGCCCGGAAGCGGAGCGAATGGTCGGAGACATCTACAAGGGCAAGGTGACTGCCGTCCTGCCGAGCCTGCAGGCTGCTTTCGTCGACATCGGGCAGGAGCGGACCGCTTTCCTCCAAGTCCGGGACTTGGTGGAGGCAGAGAACGAGGAGGAGGACAGCGGCCGCAGAAACGGCCGTCGTCCCCGCCAGTATCCTCCGATCCAGGACCTTGTGAAGAAGGGCCAGGAACTGCTCGTGCAGATCACGAAGGAGCCGATTGGCACCAAGGGCGCCCGCATCACCACTCAACTGGCCCTGGCCGGCCGGTTCGTCGTGCTCATGGCCAACGGGGACTGGGTGGGCGTGTCCCGCAAGATCAGCAACTGGAATGAGCGCCGGCGACTGAGGGAGGTAGTGCGGAAGCAGTTGCCGGAGGGGTTCTCCGTGATCGTGCGCACAGAGGGACGAGGCCAGCAGGAGAAGGACTTCCGGCGCGACCTGAAACAGCTGCACCGCGCCTATCGGCGCCTGCAGAAGAAGGCCCGCCGGGCCCCGGCCCCGGCCCTGGTGCACCAGGAGCTGGGAATGACGTCGAGCATCATACGGGATCTCTTCACCGACAACGTCGACCGACTGGTGGTGGACTCGCGGGAGCTGCACCGCGAGATCATCGGATACCTCAAGAGCGTCTCCCCCGAGTTGCGAGAGAGGGTGGAGCTCTATCGGGACCGGAAACCGATCTTCGACCACTTCAAGGTGGAGAAGGAGATGGAGAAGGTCACCGAACGCGAGGTCCGAATGCGCAAGGGCGGCTCCTTGGTCATCGACCATGCCGAAGCCGGCACCTTCATCGATGTGAACTCGGCGCGAAACACCGGCAAGCGCGATCAGGAAGAGAGCATCCTGCATACCAACCTGGAAGCGGCCAGGGAGGTCGCCCGCCAACTGCGCCTGCGCGACATCGGAGGCATCATCGTCATCGACTTCATCGACATGCACGACGAGCGCAACCGCAGGAAGCTCGTGGATGCCATGATCGAGCAGGTGCGCCGGGATCGCGCCAAGGTCTCAATCAGCGCCCGGATCTCCGAGTTCGGCCTGATCGAGATGACGCGCCAGCGAGTTCGCCCGAACCTGCTTCACACACAGTCAGAGCCGTGTCCGGTGTGTGCCGGGACAGGCAGGGTCATGGGGCCCGACACGACGATCACCAAGATCGAGCGCTGGTTGCGCCGGGCCTACGCGGGCAATGGGGAGCGGCGCTTCCGGCTCCGGGTCCACCCCGACGTGGCCACATACATGCGGTCGGACAACGGCGACCGCCTGAAGGACATGCGCAAGGCCACCAAGGCGCGCTTGGACATCGAGGAGGACGCTGAGATGGCACCCCAGGATTACCGGTTCTACTCGGTGAAGCGACACCTCGACGTGACCGCCGAATACCGGAATTGACAGATCAGGAGCCCCCCCGTAGCTTCTGCGGTTCGCTGAAGGAGGATCCTTGTACGCCGTTGTCGATATCGCTGGCAAGCAGATTCAGGTGGAGGAGGGGGAAGTAGTCCGCGTCCCCAGGCTGGCCCTGGAAGAGGGCGACAGGCAGGTGCTTTCCCAGGTCCTGCTCCTTCGCACGGACAGCGGCACGCATGTGGGCAGCCCCCATGTCGACGGGGCATCGGTGGAGGCGACCGTCCTTGGTCACGGGCGGGCCGAGAAGATCGTGGTCTTCAAGATCAAGCGCCGGAAGAACTACCGCCGCCGCAACGGGCACCGGCAGGACTACACCGAGCTCAAGATCGACGGCATCGTTGCCCCGAACTGACGGAATCCCGCATGGCACACAAAAAAGGCGTTGGCAGCTCCAGGAACGGTCGTGACAGCAACTCCAAGCGCTTGGGAGTCAAGAGCGCTGGCGGCCAATCTGTTCAGGCCGGGACCATCATCATCCGCCAGCGGGGCACTCGAATTCACCCTGGTCAGAATGTCCGCAAAGGCGGCGACGATACCCTCTTCGCCTGTGTCGACGGCCGGGTCGTTTTCGAATCGGCCGGCCGCCGCCGCAAGCGAGTCCGCATCGAGCCCGTCACCGCCTGATCCAGACCGTGCTGTACGGCCACCGGGTCGCCATTGTCGTGAACCAGGCCCCTTACCGAGGCGCTTCCGGTCGCCTCGGCTCTGAGGCCGGCCGCAGCGGTTCCGCGGTAGTTCTACCAGTCCCTCGATCCACAACCCCCACATGAACCCCCCCTCACTCGACGTCCTCATCATCGGGGGCGGGGCCGCCGGTCTGCGCGCCGCCATCGCCGCGGTCGAGGCTGACCCCGACATCCACGTCGGCCTGGTGTCCAAGGTCTACCCCATGCGCTCCCACACGGTCTCCGCCGAAGGCGGGTCGGCCGCCGTGGTCCGTGACGACGACAGTCTCGACTCCCATGCCTACGACACGATCAAGGGATCGGATTTCCTCGCCGATCAGGACGTGGTCGAGGCTTTCGTCAAAGAGGCACCCGGGGAGCTCATTCAGCTTGAGCATTGGGGGTGTCCGTGGAGCCGTGACCCGGACGGCCGAGTCAGCGTGCGAGCCTTCGGCGGCATGAGCACGAAGCGCACCCTTTACGCCGCCGACAAGACCGGCTTCCACATGCTGCACGCGCTGTTTCAGACATCGCTGAAACACAGCCGGATCCACCGCTACGACGAGTGGTACGTCACCTCTCTGCTCGTCGACGATGGCAGGGTGTGCGGCGTCGGCGCCCTGAGCCTTCACCAAGGAGGCCTGCATGCCCTTCCCGCCCGGTCTGTCATCCTGTGCACGGGCGGCGGGGGCCGGGTTTTCCCCTTCACGACGAATGCCGCCATCAAGACCGGCGACGGCATGTCCATGGCCTATCGGTCCGGCTGCCCCCTGAAGGACATGGAGTTCGTTCAGTACCATCCGACGGGGTTGCCGGTCACCGGAATCCTGATGACGGAGGCCTCGCGGGGTGAGGGGGGGTACCTGGTCAACAGCGAGGGGGACCGGTATCTGAGCGAGTACGTGCCCGGCAAGATGGAGCTCGGGCCCCGTGACATCCTCTCCCGCGCCTTCGTCCACGAGATGCGGGCGGGACGGGTCTTCGAAGGTGAGCACGGGCAATACGTGCATCTGGATCTGCGGCATCTTGGCGAGAAGGCCATCGACGAGAAACTGCCCTTCGTGCGCGAGCTTACCCGCAACTATGTGGGCATCGACCCCGTCCACGAACCGATTCCGGTGCGCCCGGTCGTCCACTACATGATGGGTGGCGTCCACACCGACATGGACGGCGCCACCCCCGTGGCCGGCCTCTACGCCGCCGGTGAGACGGCCTGCGTGAGCCTGAATGGCGCCAATCGCCTGGGCTCCAACTCCCTGACCGAGTGTTTGGTCTTCGGTGCCCGCGCGGGGAGGGCCGCCGGGCGTTCCGCCAGCGAACAGGACAGCCCCCGATCCGGGGTGCTGGAGGCCCTGGTCCGCGATGAGGAGGAGCGCATCCGGTCCACCTTGCTGGGCGAGGACGAGGGTCGTACCGAAAAGGTGAGCCAGATCCGCACCGACCTTCAGGGGACGATGGAGTCGGGCGCCGGCATCTACCGCACGGCCGAGGACCTGACCATCGCCTGCGAGCAGATCCGCGCCCTCAAGGAGCGCTACCAGCGGGTGCGCATCGACGACCACTCCCTGGTCTTCAACACCCAGCTGACCACGGCCCTCGAACTCGGGTGCATGCTCGACGTGGCGGAGTCCCTCGCCCACTCCGCCCTGCTGCGGGAAGAGTCCCGGGGCTCCCATGCCCGCTCCGACCACGAATCCCGGGACGACGGCCGCTTTCTCTCCCACTCCCTGGCCATTCGTGACCCGGGAGGCGGGGACCCGAGGATCGAGTACCTCCCGGCCACGATCACGCGCTGGCAGCCCGAGGAACGGAAGTACTGATGAGCGACGCCACGATCACCCTCTCCGTCACGCGCTACAACCCCGAGGCCGACGAGAAGCCCTCGACACAGGACTACCAGATCCCCTATCGGGAAGACTGGGTTCTCCTCGATGCCCTCAACCACATCAAGGACGAGGTCGACGAGTCCCTGTCCTACCGCTGGTCGTGCCGCATGGGCGTGTGCGGCAGTTGCGGAATGATGGTCAACGGAGAACCCAAGCTCACATGTGCCACCTTCCTGCGCGACTATTATCCCGACCCGGTCCGCGTGGAGCCCCTGGCCAACTTCGGGATCATCCGCGATCTGGTGATCGACATGGACGACTTCATGGACAAGCTGAAGGCCGTCAAGCCATGGATCGTGCGCGAGGAAGAGAAACCGGTCAGTGACGGCGAGTACCTGCAGTCGCCGGCGGAACTCAAGGAGTTCAAGCAGTTCAGCATGTGCATCAACTGCATGCTCTGCTACTCGGCCTGCCCTGTCTATGGACGGGAGCAGGAGTTCATCGGCCCGGCAGCGTTGGCCTTGGGCCATCGCTACAACCTGGACAGCCGCGACCAGGGCAACGACGAGCGTGCCGAGGTCGTCGCCTCGAGTCAGGGTATCTGGGAGTGCACCTTCGTCGGCGAGTGCTCGGAGGTCTGCCCGAAGGATGTCGATCCGGCCGCGGCGATTCAGCGTACGAAGGTGGCCGCCACCCAGCACTGGTTCAAGTCGATTCTCATGCCCTTCGGAGGAAAGTGAAGGGGACGCCATGAGCCAGCCGGGTTCGTACACCTCGTCCAAGGTCTACCGGCCCGAGATGTCGGCCACTTGGTGGCTGAAGTCGAGGAGCTACTTCCTGTTCATGATGCGCGAGTTGTCGAGCGTCTTCATCGCTCTCTTCGTGCTGGTCTACCTCTACGAGTTCTTCCAGTTGTCCAGGGGGCCGGAGGCCTACGCGAACCTGCGGGATTCCCTGAGCAGGCCGGGCGCCGTGGCGCTCTACGGCGTCGCCTTTCTGTTTTCCGTCTACCACACGGTGACCTGGTTCCAGGCCGCTTCCAGAATCCAGGTCGTGCGCCTGGGCGCCTGGACCATGCCAGGGTGGATGATGCTGGCGGGCGCCCTCGGCGCCTGGGTCGTGATCTCTGCAGCCGTGGCGGCGTACTTCCTCGGCGCGTGAACGGTTCGGCGTGAACTACAGGAAAGACACCAAGGAGCCCTTCTGGTGGGGGATGTTCTCGGCCGGCGGCGTCGTGGCCGCCCTGCTGGTACCGATCCATATCCTGCTGGACGGCCTGGCGGTCCCCTTGGCCTGGATCGACCCAGGGGACGTTGCCTACGGGCGCATGCAGGCCTTGACCGGTTCTCCCCTGGTGAGGGTGTATCTCTTCGTCCTGCTGGCCATGCCCCTGTTTCACGCCGCTCACCGTATCCGCTTCACCCTGTACGAGCTCGGGATCCGCGCCCACATGCCGGTGGCCGTGCTCTGCTACGGGGTGGCGCTGGCAGGCACCGCCGCCGCGGCCTGGCTGCTTTTGGTCTTGCTGTGAGCCGCCCTCCGTCGGAGGGCCCGGCCTCATCCCGAAGATCCTGAGCCACCCGGAGCCGGGCGAGGCGACCCGCCAGCCCTCTTGACCCCGGCAGGGCAACGTCTCTCCGAGAGAGTGCGGGAACATGAAGATCCACGAATTCCAGGCCAAGGAGTTGCTGCGGCGACACGGTGTGCCCGTGCCCGACGGCGGCGTGGCCCACAGTCCGGAGGAGGCCGAATCCGTGGCCCGGGAGCTGGGCGGGCCCGTCGTCGTGAAGGCGCAGATCCACGCCGGCGGGAGGGGGAAGGGCGGCGGCATCGCGCTCGCCGAATCGGCCGCAGATGCACGGAAGGCCGCCGGGCAGATCCTCGGCATGCAGCTGGTGACCCATCAGACCGGCCCCGAGGGCCGGAAGGTGAAGCAGGTCCTGGTGGAAAGGGCCAGCACCATCGATCAGGAGCTGTACCTCGGCATCACCCTCGACCGGGCCCAGGGCCGCGACGTCGTCATGGCCAGCCAGGAGGGCGGCGTGGAGATCGAAGAGGTGGCAGCCGCAAACCCCGGGGCGATCCTGCGCGAGGCCGTGCACCCGGGCCTTGGCCTGTTGCCCTTCCAGGCGAACCGGCTGGCTTTCGGCCTCGGTTTCGAGGGCGCTCTGGCTCGCTCCGTGGCCGGACTGCTGATCAAGCTCTACGAGGCGTACCGTTCGGCCTCATGCTCCATCGTCGAGATCAACCCCCTCGTCGTCACCGATGGCCGGGTGTTGGCCCTCGACGCGAAGATCAACTTCGACGACAACGCGGCGCTGTGGCGCAAGGACCATGCCGAGCTGCGGGACCTGGACGAGGAAGACCCTCTGGAGGTCGAAGCCTCCAAGCACGGCCTCAGCTACATCCGGCTCGACGGGGACATCGGCTGCATGGTGAACGGCGCGGGCTTGGCCATGGCGACGATGGACATCATCAAGCTCGCCGGTGGAGAGCCCGCCAACTTCCTCGACATCGGGGGCGGGGCCAGCGCCGAGACGGTGGAGAACGGGTTCCGCATCCTGCTGGCCGATGCGAAGGTCAAGGCGATACTCATCAACATCTTCGGTGGCATCGTGCGTTGCGACCGCGTCGCCCAAGGGGTGATCCAGGCCCAGGAAAACGTCGCCGTGCAGGTTCCGGTGGTCGTTCGTCTGGCCGGCACGAACGCCGAGGTGGCCGCGGAAATGCTCAACGACTCGGAGCTCGACTTCACCGTGGGCACCGGACTCAAGGATGCGGCCGAGAAGGCCGTGGCCCTGCTGCCATGAGTGTCCTCGTCGATAGAGCGACCCGGGTCTTTGTCCAGGGGATCACAGGGTCCGAAGGGTCTTTCCACACCCGGCAGATGGTCGAGTACGGCACCCGCGTCGTGGGCGGATCGACGCCCGGCAAGGGCGGTCAGACCTTCGAGGGCCTGCCCGTGTTCAACACCGTCGCCCAAGGGGTCGCGGAGACCGGGGCGGACGCCTCCGTCGTCTTCGTGCCCGCCCCCTTCGCCGCCGACGCGATCATGGAGGCGGCCGACGCCGGGATGGCTACCGTCGCCTGCATCAGCGAGGGTATCCCGGTGGCCGACATGGTGCGCGTGGGCGAATACCTGCGCGACCACCGCGGGACTCGCCTCATCGGCCCGAACTGTCCGGGCGTGATCACCCCGGGAGAGTGCAAGATCGGGATCATGCCCGGGTCGATCTTCCACGCAGGCGACGTGGGGGTCATCTCCCGTTCGGGCACGCTCACCTACGAGGCGGTCTGGCAGCTGACGGAACGGGGCCTGGGTCAGTCGACATGCATAGGGATCGGCGGCGACCCGATCATCGGTACCAGCTTCCTGGAGGCCTTCAAGCTGTTCCGCGACGACGAGGGCACCCGGGCCGTGGTCATGATCGGCGAGATCGGGGGTACGGCCGAGGAGGAAGCAGCGCGTTACGTGCGGCGCCACTTCGATCGACCGGTGATCGGCTTCATCGCCGGGCGCACCGCCCCTCCCGGCCGCAGGATGGGTCACGCGGGTGCCATTGTCTCCGGCGGAGAGGGAACCGCCGAGGACAAGATGAAGGCCATGGAGGCGGCCGGGATCCGCGTCTGCCGAAGCCCGGCCGAGATCGGCGAAACCGTGCAGGAAGCGCTGGCGGGCTGACCCGCCGGCCTCAGCCCTCTCCCGGCTGTGGCAGAAAGTGCACGCTGCCGGCGTGGCAGGTGGCGCAGGTCAACTGACCGCTCCCGGGGAGATCGACCCGTCCTTCAACCGCCCGGCCCGGCGTTCCTCCCACGGTCTCTTCCACCATCGTGATGTAGATCCCGGCATCCTCGCCCCGGGGCTCGTAGCGGGCGCTGATTCTCAGCGTCTCGTCCTCTTCCTTCAGCACCAGCTCTCCACCACCTCGCGTCACCAGGCTGTCGACAAAGGCGCGCTTCATGATCCGGGCGATTTCCTTGTGCTCTGTCTCGGCCTCGTAGTCTACCCGTCCCTCCGACTTGACGTGGCAGTACAGGCAGCTCCTTACGCCCAGGGCGCGCACCACCTGCTTCATCGCTTTCACCGTGCTCGCGCGGTCGGGGCCCCAAATCGTTGCGCCATCCTCCTCTGCCGCGGTCGGCAAGGCAACGATGGCGCAGACCAGCAGGCCGGCCAGACCCCACCTGCTACCAATGCGCATCACTATCCCCCCGGGCTCGTCATGCCCTCGACCAAGGTAGGATCGGCTGTTCTCGGCGCCAAAACGGGTGATCACCCTTCGGGCCCGGCCCTGGACGGCATGTCCCGGCCACGGGCCTGAAGGTAGCCGCGGGTCCGGCCCGCCCAGCACAGGTAGTCGTAGAGAATGGACGGCCAGGGCGCCTTGCCCACGCGCTCGGCCGGCCACCGGACACCGTGGTACAGGGGTCCCCAGAGGGCCATGCGCGGCAGCCATCTTCGTGGGTCGAGCCGGCCCCGGGCCAGGAAGCCGAGGCGCAGGACCGAAGCAAGGTCGGGGTGGGTGTCCACCATCCGGGGCAGCGACTTCCGCCCGTAGGTCTCCATGGCCCGGCAGGTGTCGGCAAGCGGCCTCCAACTGTGATGGAGGCTCCGGGCCCCGGGTAGCGAGTGGACGGGCACTCCATGCAGGTGGAGGCGATAGCCCAGCTCCAGGTCTTCGCCGCCGTAGGCCGACAGTCCCTCATCGAAGCCTCCGAGCGCATGCAGAATCGACAGGGGCACGGAGGAGTTGCCGGTGACAAAGCACTTGAAGGGCACGGGACCCGGCTCGAACCGGGCTACCCCGCGGCTGGAGAAATAGCGAGTGAGAGCGGTGTCCGGAATCTCCGGCCCCCAGCGGATTTCGCCGACGGCGGCGCATCCGGGGCTGTGCCGGTGGAAGGCATCGTGAGCAGACAGGAAACCGGGCCTGACGGTCATGTCTCCATCGAGAAAGACGACCACCTCCCCCCGGGCTGACTCGATTCCGGCGTTGCGTGCCGCTGCCCGGCCGCGGTTTCGCTCGAAATGAATGGAGCGCACCGGCAGAGGCGCGGCGAGTTCCGGGAGTGGAAGGGGGTCGAAGCCCGGCGAGCCATCGTCGACCACGATGATCTCCGCCATGCCGGCCGCTACATCCTGGGCGGCAAGGGAGCGCAAGGCCGCGGCCAGCAACTCCGGCGCCCGGTATGTGGGCAGGACCACGGAGAGCCGGGGACCGCGGACGGACTCCGGGGTGGTCACAGTTGCGCGTACGCCTCCAGCAGTCGGGGGGCTTCCCGCTCCCAGCAATACCTCCGGGCGGAACTGGCGGCCGCCTCACCCAGTTGCCGCCGGCGGGGCTCGTCGGTCAGCAACTCCCCCAGCGCGCCGGCGATGGCGTCCGGATCCTCCGGATCGACGAGGACGCCGGCTCCCGTGTCCTCGACCACGCGGCGGATCTCGGGGGTGTCCCCGGCGAGAACGGGCAGCCCGGCCATCAGGTACTCAAAGAGCTTGTTGGGCATGGACCAGAGAAAGCTGTTGCCCGCCGGCTTGATCACGCAAAGGCCCAGGTCGGCTCCGCAGGTGAGAGCGTGCAATTGCGGAAAGGGTCTGCGCGGCAGGAAGCGGACCCGGTCCTGCAGGCCCAGGGACGCCACCTGGCTGCGCAAGCTCTCCTCCATGGGACCGCTGCCGAGAAGCACGAGCCGCCCCACCCCGATGCGGCTCATGGCGGTGATCTGCTCGGCCAGCCCGTTGTCGGTGAGGAACCCGCCCTGGTACAGGACCAGCGGCTCGTCATCGCCGTCCAGTCGGAGGGCCTGACGGAGCCCGTCGCCGGAGACAGGCTCGCGGAAGGGCGGCAGGTTGCGGACAAGGACCGGCGGCAGCTCGAGGTCATAGGTCTGCTGAAGCTGGTCGGCGATGGCTGCGCTGACCGTCAGCACCCGGTCGACGCGCCGGACGAGGCGGCGTTCCAGCCAGCGCCAGAAGCCGCGTACACCGGCCCGGCGCACCAGGGAGGATTGCTCGACGAACAACTCGTGGGAGTCATACACCAGCCGGGCCCCACGGCGCCCGGCTGCCCGTGCGGCCGGCCACAAGGCGTCGAGATCGTGAGCGTGGTAGACATCCGCATCCGCCTCCCAGGCGAGTCTTGCCGCCCGCTGCCAGAAGACCGGGTACGTCCGCCGCAGGGACTTCGAGCGATCCACCGGGATTCGGCGAGACTCGAAGTCGTCCCACACCGGCGGCAGGTGGCCTCCGAAGTCGGAGGTGACCAGCACGACTTGGTGACCGGCGGCCCTCAGGGCGTCGGCCTCGCGGAAGACACGGAAGTCGAATCGCAGGTCCCCGAAGAGGACCATGCACACCCGCATCAGCCTGGCATCCGGTTGCGTAGTGGTGGCATGGGGAGCCGCGGGGCACGGTCCCGGGAGCCGTGCGGTCAGCGCGTGTTCAGGCGGAACTGCCCGTTCTCGATGGCCGCCTCAAGCTCCGCTCGAAAGAGGCTGTCGGTGTGCACCGTGATCTTCCAGCCATCCGGATCTCGCAGGAAATAGTAGAAGGATCCCTCGCCATCCGGCACGGTCGACCGATCGAACTGCAGGTAGGCGACGCGCTCGTTGATGCGTCGCTCCTCCGAGATCTCCCGCCGTGCCACCTCCCGCGCCAACTGACGGCCCGCTTCGCCGGCGATCGCCTCCCGCCAGGCCGCTAGGTCGCCGCCGAGGTCCCGCTCCCGGTGGCTCTGGCTCAGGCAGGCCCAGGCCGCATCTCCATCTCCCCGGGACAGGGCCTCGCGATAGGCGGAAAAAGTGGCAGCGGGACTGGCGAAACGGAGATCCGGCCCATCGCCGCAGGCCAGCAGCAGAACCAGCCCGAGCCAGATAATGGCCGAGGTGCGCCGGGTCACGTCCAGCCTCTCCAGAGACTCAGGGGCGGCTCCGGACGCGCTCGATCTCGTCGCGCAGGAGGGCGGCCTTCTCGTAATCCTCGCGGATCACGGCCTGCTTGAGCCGATGCTGCAGTTCGGCGAGACGGCTCCGCGCTTTGCCGATGACAGGAGTGGTCGTGGCCTCGGCGGCATCGGCCCGTGCCCGGTCGCCCAGGATCTGCGGCTCGACCTCGTAGAAACGCGCCATGGTGCGCCCCGGGTCGGCGCCATCGGGGGCCGAGGAAAGGCTGGCGAGATCGAGCAACTCGCAAGTGATGTAGACGGGAGCGTCGGTGCGCAACGCCAGGGCCACGCCATCGGAAGGCCGACAGTCGAGCTCTCGCAGGCGCCCCCCACGCTCGACCACGGCCGACGCCACGAAGGCCTGGCCCTGGAAGGAGTGGATGACCACGCGGCGGACAGGGATCGTCAGCTCCCCGAGAAGCGATGCGAGCAGGTCGTGGGGAATCGGCCGCAGAGGCCGGTCGCCAGTCAACTGCATCTGGATGGCTGCGGCCTCGAACTCGCCAACGGCGATCGGCAGCAACCGGGGCTGGGGCGATTCCTTCTCACAGAGCCACATCAATGGCTGTTCGGCGCGCAGATAGGGGCTGACTTTGAGGACCTCCATCTCGACGAGCGCCCTGCGGGGTCTGCTGCGATTCTCCGTCATGGATCGAGCCTCGTCGTTTGGCCTCCTCAGATCCGCGTCATGGGATTGCATTCAGATGGTCCCGCAGGCGTGCCGCCTCCTCGTAGGCCTCTTCGGCGACGGCCATGCGAAGCCGTTTCTCCAGTTGCTGCTTCTCCGTCATGCCAGGCTCTGAGTCGGCGAGGAGCTCTTCGAGGCTGACCAGGCCCTTCGGTTGACCGGCGTGCCCCGTCTCGCCGTCGATCGAGGCCTCCTCCTCGCCCCGGTTCCCCGAGTCGACATCGAGAACGCTCTCGTCGGCAAAGATCGGAGCGCCGGTGCGCAGCGCAAGGGCGATGGCGTCGGACGGGCGCGAGTCGACCACGTGCTCTCCCCCCTCGTCGTCGGCGAGGTGGATCTCGGCGTAGTAGATCCCGTCCTGGAGACTGGTGATGGCCACCTGCCGGATGCTGGCGCCGGCCTCATCCAACAACGACCGGGCCATGTCGTAGCTCAGAGGCCTCGGGGCCTCCTGGCCCCGATGGGCGAGGGAGATGGCCCGCGCCTCGGCAGGTCCGATGACGATGTGGAGGTTGCCGTCGCCCTCCTTGGCTCGCAGGAGGACGCGCTGATAGGCCCGGGAGGATACCTGAACCTGGTGAACTTCCATTTCAACCATGGTTCAATCTCCGACCTGCATCGTGGAAGGAGGCGTCAATATAGGACGCTCGAAAAAGCACTGTCAATTCAAGCGTAAGTGCCTATGGATATTAGAGATGTGTTCAAGTCTCCGGAGGGCTCCGGGGGTTGTCTCCCGCTTTTTCCTGGCGATCCTCCAGCTCCTGCAGACGGCGCCACAACTCGCGATCCCTCCGCCGCAGACGGTCCATATAGAGGGCCAGCAGGAGGAAGAAGGCACCGTAGGCTGTGCCCAGGTGAATGAGGCCGGTGTTGTCCATGGGATCCCTCCTTCGTTCGTCAGCCGGGCCCTGCATGCCGCAGGAGCTGGCGCTGGCGGGCGGCCAGCCGCTCCTGGCTGAGGCGCAGCCGCATGAGATGCAGGAACAGGCAGCCGAAGGCGGCGTAGCACAGATACTTGGTGTGGGACATGGCCGGCCCCAGCTCGATCCCCGGCGGATGGAGCTGCTGCGCGGCGGACCACATGTGGACGGAGAAGTGCACGAGGGGGACGTTGGCGAAAGCGACGATGCCGAAGACCGCGGCGAAGCGCTGGCTCCGTTCTCCGGGCTCTCCGTAGGAGCGCACCATCAGATAGGCGACGTAGATGGTGAAGGTGACCAGCATCGTGGTCAGCCGGGGCTCCCACCGCCAGTACACCCCCCAGACAGGCTTGGCCCACAGGGGGCCGCTGACGAGAACGAAGAGGGAGAACATCACGCCCAGCTCGGCACTGACCCCGGCGAAACGGTCCCATTGGTTGCGGCGACGGATCAGGTAGAGAAGGCTGCCGAGAAAGACGAGGAAGTACGCCAGCCCGGCGGAGAGGGCGGCGGAGACATGGAAGTAGAAGATGCGCTGCAACCACGGCCAGGCGCTGCCCATCTGCGGGTTCTTGTCGTCCGGCGCGTAGAGAAACACCGCGGCCACGGCCGCCACCATCAGGACGGTGGTGGCCAAGCCGAGGATCCCGGCGTACCGAGGCGGGTGGCCTGCGCTCATGGACCAGGGCCAGGTCTCACTCTTCGATGACGAAGTCGAAGAGCATCAGGGCAAGGGTGGTGAAGACCATGGCGAATAGAGCCAGCATGGCCACGTGGGCGGTCAACTCCTCGGGCCACAGGGTTCCGGCCCGACCCGGCGCGGCCGAAGCCAGGACCGCGCCGGTGGCCGCCACGCAGGAAATCAGCGCCGGGAGCAGGATGGGAAGCAGGAGCAGCGGCAGCAGCAGCTCCCGCAGGCGAGAGTGCCCGGCCATGGCGGCGAACAAGGTGCCGACGGATGCCACGCAGGCGGATCCGAGCACGAAGATGACGGCGACCGGCAGCAGGTAGGGGCCGGGGCTGAGGTTAAAGAAGAGGCCGAAGAAGGGCAAGGTGAGCACCTGTACGCCCAGGAGGAACAACACGTTGCCTCCCATCTTGGCCAGGTAGAGCGATCTCCGGTCGACCGGGGCCGCGAGCAATGCGTCGAGACAGCCGTTGCGGGTCTCGTTGACGAAGGTGCGCTGCAGCCCGAAGAGGCTGGCGAAGACGAAGCACGACCACAGCACGCCGGGGCCGATTTCCCACAGGGCCGCGCCCCCCAACTCGAAGCTGAAGTTGAAGACCAGCAACACCAGCAGCACGAAGAAGACCATCGGGCTCAGCCGCTCCCTGGTGCGCCACTCGGCGGACAGATCCTTGCGCAGCAGGATCCAGGCGTGCCCCACGGTCCCGGGCAGCATCACGGCGGGCCTTCCAGATGGCGGTCGCACAAGGCCTGAAGGGCCATGCCGTCGCCGGACCACCTGGCGTCCAGGGCCACGCGGCCCTGGCGCAGCACGACCACGCGGTTGGTGGTCGAGGCCACCTGCTCGACCTTGTGGGTCACGACCACGGTGGAGCAATCGGTGGAGGCGGCGCGCTCGCTCAGGTTCGCCGCCACCGCCCTGGAGGCGGCTCCGTCGAGACCGGTGAAGGGCTCGTCCAGAAGCAGTACCTCGGGGCCGTGAAGGGTGGCGCGCGCCAGGGCCGCCCGTTGCTGGAGGCCTCGCGACAGGATGCCGACTCGGGTGTCGGCGCGCCCGGCCAACCCCACCCCATCGAGGGCGACGTCGGCGGCGCCGGGCGGAGCTCCGTAGAGGCGGGCGTAGAAACGGAGGTTCTCTCTCACCGTCAGATCGTCGTAGAGCTGCGTCTCGTGCGAGAGCAGCCCCAGCCGCTGGCGCAACCGGGACCGCCGCGGATCTTCCCCGTCGATCCGCACAAGGCCGGCCGACGGACCCGTCAGGCCGGTCAGCAAGCGCAGCAAGGTGGTCTTGCCGGCGCCGTTGGCCCCGGCCAGCAGCAGGTGAGTGCCGGGTTCCACGGCCAGGTCGACGCCGTCGAGGGCGATCGTGTCGCCATAGTGCTTCCGCAGCTCTTCCACCCGGAGCAGCACGGCGAGTCTCAGTCGCCCTCGGCGTCCAGGCCGAGACGCCGGTAGACCTCGACGGCCTCGGCCATGACCAGCTGCCTCGGCCGGGTCTGCGATTTCAATCCCTGTGGGGGATCCCCAGCGGCGTCGAGGCGTGACAATTCGGCCAGCAGCTCCCACCGCCGCTGCTCCAGCAGCTCCCGATCCTCCCCGGTCGGGGCGGGTCTCTCCGCGGGTCCGGTCGTCGTCCGGGCCAGGGCGAAGACGGTGATCAGAACCGCCGGCACCAGGGCGATCATGGCCCACTTCAGGGCCCAGCGCAGCGGCCTCGGGACCGGCAGCGGCACGGCTACGGTGCGGCCGGGGTCCAGGCCCTCGAGGCGGTAGTGACGGTAGTCCCGGTCCTGGATGGTGATTCGGCCCAGATCCTGGAAGGGCGCGCCGAGGGAGATTTCCGGGGGCTGCAGGAACAGCTCCAGGCGATCCGTCGGGTAGATGACGGTGTGCTCGTAGTCATGGCCCTCGAGGGCCGCCGCGGGCAGCTGAAAGGTGAAGGCGGTCTGGGTCGCGCCCGGGGGCAGTGGCCGCGAGTCGAAGGCCCGGGTCGGCCCGGCCCGCACGATGGCGCCGGCGTGGGCCTGCAGGCCGAGATGGCCCTCGGGCAGCGCCAGCTCGAGCACCCGGCGTTCCTCTCCCACCCGGCGGCCCACATAGGTGGCCGATCCGTGGTTCTCCGCCTGCACCAACTGCAGGACCTCGAGGCCCCGGTCCCTCACGGAGAGGAACAGGTGATGGGCCGCGACGTGGATGCCGGAGGGGTCGTCGATGCCTTCGTAGACCTCGAGGATCACCTGGTCCTGGTTGCCCACCACGAGGTTCCGGGTGCCGTACTCCAGGTCGCGGTAGTAGGCGGTGAGGACGAAGGGGGTGCCCGCCGACAGAAAGGGGGCGGCGAAGGAGAAGCCGCCGGTCTTGTCGGTGGTGCGCCGGGCGATCTCGGTGACTCCCCCGCCTTCGTCCGGGATCAGGAAGGCGACCTCGACGCCGGGCACGCGCTCGTCGCGGAGGACGTCCAGAACGTATCCCTTCACGGTCGCCGCGGGCGCCGGTGCCGACATGCCCGCCGCCAGGACGGAAAGCAGAGCGATCGGCCAGGGACGGAGGAGCCGTGTCATGGGGCCGGGGAAGGATCGCCCAGCCGAAAGCCGCAGTCCGGACAGAATCTGTGGCCTGGTTCCCGAGCCCGGCCGCAGTCGGGACAGGGCCCGGAGTCGGCGGATGGCCGGGCAGCGTCTTCCCTGCCGGCGGCCAGCAGCCTGACGTCCTCCTCGATGCGCCGGTGCAGGCCCCGGTCCGGATCCCGGGACTCGAGCCGGCGGAGCCCGGAAAGTGCCTCGACGGCCTGGGACTCCAGCTCCGCGCGGAGGGAGTCGTGGTCGTCCTGCGAGATCTTGCCGACGCGGTGGTCGAACTCGAGCTCCTTGATCGAGGCGTAGAGCTGCTCCTTGCGCTCGGTCAGCTCCAGGCGCTGGCGGGCGCTGCCCGTCTGGCGCCGCCAGGCCAGGGGAGCGGCCATCACCGGCTGTACCACGGCGGCGACAAAGACGGCCAGCAAGGCCAGGCAGGCCAAGGGGATGAGAAGGCTCACTCGGTCAACCCTCGAAGCCGTCGAGCTCCCGCCGGAGCTGCTCGCGCAGAGGCGCTGGCCGGCTGGCCGGGGCCCCGGGAGGGGCCGCCTCCGGGGGGCCGCCGCGGTGCCAGCGGGAGAGGACGTGGCGAACGCCGAGGGCGCCGCCGGCGAGAACCAGGAAGGGGATGACCCACACGAAGCCGTAACCCTCGGGTGGATTGGCCAGCCCCATGGGACCGAAGCGCTCCACGTAGGCGGCGACGATCTCCTCGGGGCCCTGGCCTTCCTCCAGCCGGAGGGCGATGCTCTCCCGCTCGGCGATGGCGAACTGGCACAGGCAGGTGGCCAGGGACTCGCGGTTGCAGGTGCCGCACAGGCAGACGAGGTCGGCGGCGGTGGCCTTGACCCGTTCCGGGGGCGGGGCGGCTCGGGCCGGGGCGCAGAGGGCAGCCAGGCACAGGAGGAGGACCGCCGGTGCCGCCCCCCCGCCACGAGAACCGTCTCCGGGCCGGGTGCGCGAGGTGTCCCGGTCGAGGCGGGCCATACGCCGGTCGCGGGCCGACGGCCACATCGTCCACAGGGCGCTGACCACCAGCAGGGCCGCCCCCAACCAGACGCAGGCGACGAGGGGGTTGACGTAGATCTGGAACTTGGCCGAGGCCAGGTCGGAGGACGGACCCACCATGATGAGGTAGAAGTCCTCGAGCCAGCGCGAGTAGATGGCGACCTCGGTGGTGTTCTGCTCGGCGGTCTTGTAGAAGTGGCGCTCCGGCACCAGGGTGGCCAGGAAGCGCCCGTCGCGCTCCAGGCCGACGGCGGCGGCCTGCACCGACCGGTTGGGGTCGTCGCCGAAGGCCAGGGTCTCCAACGTGGCCGTGTACTCGCCGATCCGGGCGGACTCGCCGGGCTCGAGGACGATCTCACGCTCGCTGGTGAAGGCCTTGCCGGTGAAGCCGACGAAGAGGAGCACGATGGAGACGTGCACGAGGTAGCCCCCGTAACGCCGGCGGCTCTTGGCCAGCAGGCGGGCGCCGGCGGTCAGGAGGGTTTCCCCGGAGGTCCGCTGCCGGGCGGCGATGCCCCGGGCGAACTCGAAGGCCACGGAGCCGGCGACGAAACCGCACAAGGTCAGGGACACGAGGGGGTAGAGTCCGCGTACGCCGAGGGCCGCCGCAAGCCCGAGGGCGAGGAGTCCGCAGACCCCCGGAATCCCGAAATTGCGGCGCAGGCTCTCAATCGACGTTCGCCGCCAGGCAAAGAGGGGGCCGGCGCCCGTGAGGAAGAGCAGCACCAGGCCCATGGGCACGCTCACCCGGTCGAAGAAGGGCGCCCCCACGGTGATCTTGTCGCCGGTGAAGGCCTCGGAGATCACCGGGAAGAGGGTTCCCCAGAGGACGGCGAAGAGCAGAGCCAGCAGGATCCAGTTGTTGAGCAGGAAGGCACTCTCGCGGGAGGCGAAGGACTCGAGCCGGTGCTCCGCCTTGAGGTGGTCCAGACGGGTCACCAGCAGCACGGCGGAGCCAGCGACGATCAGCACCAGGAAGGTGACGAAGTAGGGGCCGACGTTCGACTGGGCGAAGGCGTGGACGGAGGAGACGATGCCGGAGCGGGTGAGGAAGGTGCCGAAGATCGTCATCCCGAAGGTGAAGAACAGGAGCACCATGTTCCAGACCTTCAGCATGCCCTTGCGCTCCTGGATCATCACCGAGTGCAGCAGCGCAGTGGCGGCCAGCCAGGGCATCAACGAGGCGTTCTCCACGGGGTCCCAGCCCCAGTAGCCTCCCCAGCCCAGCTCGACATAGGCCCACTTGCCGCCGAGCAGGAGACCGGCGCCGAGGAACATCCACGGGATCAGCAGCCACCGGCGCATCGCGTACAACCAGGAGTTGTCGAGTCGCCTGGATGCCAGGGCGGCGATGCCGAAGGCGAAGGGGACCGTCATGCCGACCATGCCCGCGTAGAGCATCGGCGGATGGATCGCCATGTAGGGGTGCTGGAGGATCGGGTTCAGGCCGCTGCCGTCGAGAGGGGTGAAGGGCAGCCGGCGGAAGGGGTCGGCGGCGTAGATGTTCAACAGGGCGAAGAAGAAGCAGGAGGCGCCGAGAACGGCCACCGTGTAGGGCATCAGGGCCCGGTAGCGGTGGCGGTTGAGGAGCACCACGGCGGCGGTGTACAGCGACAGGATCCAGCCCCAGAACAGGATCGACCCGTTCTGCCCCCCCCACAGCGACGCGACCACGTACTGGAATGGTTGGGCGCGGTTCGTGTTCTCGGCCACGTACTGGACCTCGAAGTCGTGCGTCAGGATCGCGTACCACAACCCCGCCACCGAGACCGTGTAGAGACCGCAGACGGCCAGGGCGGCGTTCTCTCCGGAGCGGATCAGCCCTTCGTGGTTGCGGTGCGCCCCGAGGATCGAGGCAAGCGTTGCGTACCCGCCTGCCGCCAGGGACAGGCACAGGGCGAAGTAGCCGATGTCGACCATGCCGCCGGGGTCAGATGCTGCCCGACGGCTTCAACGCCTCCGGGTGATCGTCGTAGCTCTGGCCCTCGTACTTGGATGGACACTTGGCCTGCACGACCTCGGCCTCGAAGCGTTGCTGGTCCGGCACGAAGCGGCCCTCGAGCACGACCTGGGCGCGGTCCTGGAAGGTGTCGGGCAGCACCGAGTGGCCCGTGTAGCGGACGGCCAACTGGCGCTCGCCGTCGGTGATCTGGAACCGGGGCCGGTGGCGGTACTCGTCCCACTCGATGGTGCCGGGGACGACGGTGCAGCCGCCGAGCTGGATTCGGCGCCCTTCGGTGAGGGTGTGAGCCTCGGCCAGCAGGGCGTCGAGGGTCATGTGACGGCTCGCCGACTGCTGGATGCCCAGGGCGAGGAGGGCGATGACGCCGGCGGCGGCGGCGACGGAACCGAGGGCAAAGGCCCATCTCATGGCGGCACTCGATCAGGGGCCGGGGAAGGAGAACTCTGGCTGTTGAAGATCCTCAAGGTTGGCAGGCGCGGCAAATGGAGGGCGCTCGCGAGCCACCGCCCGGGTCAGACGGAGAGGGTCTTGGGGAAGGTCGTGAGATTGCGGCAGCCGCCGTCCTCGACGACCACGAGATCCTCGATGCGGCAGCCGCCGAGGCCGGCGTAGTAGAGGCCCGGCTCCACGGTGACCACCTGCCCCGTCTCGAGCCGGCAGGAAGGCCGGGAGATGTACGGCGCCTCGTGGATCTGCAGGCCGAGACCATGGCCGGTGCCGTGGAAGAAGCCCTGCATCCGGCCGTCGATCTCTCCGGACTCGTACCCGGCGGAGGCGAAACCTCGGATCACGGCCTGGTGCACCTCTGCCCCGTCGACCCCGTCGCGGATGCTCTCCAAGGCCCCCTGCTGGGCGGCCGCAACGGCTTCGTGGAGCCGCTGCACGTCCGCCGACACCCGGCCCCGGACGACCGTGCGCGTGATGTCGCCGAAATAGCCGCTCACGGAGTGGCGGGGAAAGATGTCGATGATGATCGGCTGGTGGGCGGGCAGGGGGCCGTGGCCGCCCTGGTGGGGGTCGATGGCCTGCTCGCCGCCGGCCACGATCGTGTGCTCTCCGTGGCAGTCGCAGTCGAGCAGGACGTGGTGGATGCGCCGCCGCACCGCTTCGGAGGTCAGAGGCCCCTGCGGTCCCACGAGCAGGTCGTCGCGGACGGAGGACTCCCCGATCATGGCCAGGGCCGCCTCCATGGCCCGCTCGGCCCCCTCCTGCGCCTGGGCGATAGCCGCAACCTCCTCCTCGGACTTGATCGCCCGCTGCGGAAACAGGGGAGGCTCGGCGACGGTCAGGCAGAAACCCGCGTCCCTCAGCTCGTCGGCGGTATGCACCGGGAAGTCGGCGGGCACCAGCAGCCGATGCAACTGCAGGCTGCGCAGGATCTCGCCGAGCTGTCCCCCCCCCGCCGAACCGTCGCCCCGGGCGTCGTACCTGGAGCCGGCCAGCACCTCCGCGCCGCGCACTTCCTCCCGGGCCCGGTCCAGCTCCAGGTCCTTGACCACGACCCAGGCGTTGTCGGGCGAGGCCAGGTAGATGAAGGGATCGGGCGCCCGGAATCCGGTGGCCCAGAACAGGTCCGCATTGCGCTCGGAGTCGCCCACCATCAACAGGCCGTCGGCCCCGTTCAGATCGACCGGGGATCCGGTCATGGTTCGTTCTCCTCAACCGCATGAATGGGAAGGGCTCGGACGTCGATGCCCCGGCCCCGGCGCCAGAGCCACAGCAGGGCCGACTCCCCCGCTTTCAGCCGCGCCAGGTCGCGCGCGAACTGATCGAGGGAGGCGATGGCGGTCCGGTCGATCTCGGTGATGACGTCGTCCACCTCCAGTCCGAGCCGCGCCGCCGGGCTTCCGGGCTCCACCTCGGTGATGACCACCGCGCCGGCGCTCTCGGGCAGATTCAGTCTGCGCGCCTGTTCCCGGGTGAAGCCGAGACGGTTGGCCTGGTCCCCCGTCATCGATTCCAGGGTCAGGCCGAGACGCCGCGCCAGGCGCCGTCCGCGGGCCAGGAGCAGGCTCTCCTCCCGCTCGCCGAGGACGACCGGGACCCGGTGCCGCCGCCCGGCGCGGAGAACGGTGAGTTCCACCCTCTCCCCCGGGTCACGGCCATAGATGCGGGTCTGCACCTCGTTGGTGAGGTCCACCGGCTGGCCGTCGATGGCGAGGACCACGTCGCCTGCCGACAAGCCGCTGCGGTCGGCGGGTGTGCGCGGCTCGATCCGCGTGATGAAGACGCCTCGCGGCGGCGACAGGTCCAGGTCCTCACGCCGGACCAGCTCGTCGTCGACATCGCTCATCTCTACCCCGAGATAACCCCGCACGACCCGGCCGTACACGAGGAAGTCGTCCATCGCTTCCCGGGCCAGGTCGATGGGGACGGCCAGGCCGTAGCCCATGAAGAAGCCGGTCCGGGTGGAGATGGCGGTGTTGATTCCGACCACTCGTCCCTGCAGATCCAGGAGCGGCCCCCCCGAGTTGCCGGGGTTGATCACCGCGTTCGTCTGGATGAAGCTCTCGATGCCGTAGTCGTCCTCGATAACCCGGGCACGCCGGCCGAGGGCGCTGACGATGCCGTGGGTCAGGGTGGTTCCCATGCCCAGGGGATAGCCGATGGCCAGCACCCAGTCGCCGATCAGCAGGTCCTCGGACCGGCCGAGGGAAGCGACGGGCAGGCCGGGAACGTCGATCTCGAGCAGGGCGATGTCGATGAGCGAATCGACCCCGACGACCCGGGCGGGGAAGCGCCGGCGATCGTGGAGGGTCACCCGTATCGAGTCGGCCCCCTTGATCACGTGGTGATTCGACAGGATGTGGCCGTCGGCGGAGACGATCACCCCCGAGCCGAGGCCTCTGAGCCCGTCTCCGTCTCCCCGGGGGACCGGCGGGTGGAACCTCGGGAGCGGGTGCACCTCTCCCGAGGTCTGGATCAGGACCACGGCGGGAGCGACGCGGTCGTAGACGGAGCGGAAGGAGCGGCTCAGGTCCTCGAACCGCTCCAGTCCGGACTGCCCTGCCGCCGGCAGGGCCGCGGTACAGGCGAGCAGCCACGCCGCCGCCAG
>JAJDTN010000316.1 GCA_022827165.1 Candidatus Latescibacterota bacterium | reverse complement strand
CCTCGCGGTTCCAGCCGCCCAGGAGCCACATGCACCCCCGGTAGACGACCACCGAGAACCACATGCGCGGCTTCCACGGCGCCGCCTCGGTGACGCAGGTCCAGCGGACGCCGTCCTCCGAGCACCAGACGTCGTTGCGGGGGATCGTCTTCGGCCGCCAGGCGCCGCCGCCCAGGATCCAGAGTCTGCCGTCGAAGACGGCGGCCTGGGCGTGGGTGCGCTTCGGCCACTCGGCGCGGCGGGTCTCCAGGCGCCAGCTCTTCCCGTCGGCGGAGGACCAGACGTCGTTCTTCAGGGTGTCGGCCGTGTCCTCGTAGAAGTTCTCGGTGCCGGCCATGATCCACATGCGATCGCGGAAGACGGCGAAGGAGGGCGAGACCCGGGGGCACCAGCCGGCGCTGGGGTTCACCAAGCTCCAGTCGGCGCCGTCGGTGGAGGACCAGACCTGGTTGCAGTTGGCGGCGCCGGGCATGCGCCGGCCGCCCATGACCCACATGCGGCCGCCGTAGGAGAGGGTCGCCGGCAGGTCGCCGTACTCCCAGGGCGCCTCCGCGACCGTGCAGGTCCAGCGGGCGCCGTCCGGCGACTTCCACACGTCCCGGGGGCCCGTGGTGGTGGGCGAGAACCAGCCGCCCAGGATCCACAGGTGGCCGTCGTGGACGAACTCCCCCTGCGAGTCGCGGGCCTGCCAGGGGGCCTGGCGGGTGACGCATTCCCAGTCGGGCCCCGGCTTCGTGCGGTGTTCCGGCATCTCCTGGCCTCCGTGGCTGATGGCGAGCGAGGCGCCTAGACTTGGGGATTCCCAGCCCGAGAGCAAGTCACGCCCCTTTCCGGAGCGAATCCCCATGCGATCCAGAACGCTGATCCTCCTCGGTCTCCTCCTCGCCGCCGGCGCCCTGGCCCAGGAGGACGGCCTCGTGGCCCACTACCCCTTCGACGAGGGCGAAGGCACCGTCGCCCGCGACGCCGGCGGCCACGGCCTCGACGGTGTCATCCACGGGGCGGAGTACGTGCCGCTGCCGGAGGGGTACGCCCTGCGCTTCGACGGCCAGGACGATCACGTGGAGATCCCCGACTCGGAGCACCTGCGGTTCTCGGGTCCGCACACCGTGAGCTGCTGGATCAACACCCCCGTCAACTCCTCGCAGGCAGTGCTGGCGAAGAACGGCTGCAGCATCCTGCGCCAGAACTACCGTCTCAGTCTGGCGCGGAACCGGGTGAACTTCGGCGTCACCGACTGTCCCGAGGGCAGGAACGCCTCCGGGCCCGGCCCCGGCCAGCAGACCTGGGCCCACCTGGCCGGCACCTTCGAGGACGGCGAGGTCCGGGTCTACGTGAACGGCCAGCTTCGGGGAACGCAGGACAACGACCCCTTCGAGGCCGGCACCCTCGAGGCGTCCCTCTACGTGGGGACCCGCGTGTACGGTCCGGGCCCGGGCGGCTTCTTCACCGGCCAGATCGACGACGTCCGGCTCTACGGCCGGGCTCTCTCCGAGGCCGAGATCGCCGCCCAGTACGAGGCCGGGAAGGAACTGAGGATCTCGGTGCTGGACCGGATGAAGGCGCAGATCTCCCCGGTCTCCGAAGAGGACACGACGCCCCCGGCCCTGGTGCTCCCGCGGCCGACCCCGGACTCGACGGTGGAGGGTCCGCCGCTGCTCTCGGCCGGGTTCCGCGAGGACGGCTCGGGGATCGACCCCGCCTCGATCCGGATCCTGGTCGACGGCGAGGACGTCACCTCCCGCGCCGAGATCACCGGGGAGGGGTTCCGCTACGCCGCCGGGGCCCTGGCCGACGGCGTCCACCAGGTGGAGGTGACCCTCTCCGACCGGGCGGGCAACGCCGGCAACCGGCTGCGCTGGCGCTTCGGCGTCAACGCGCCCGTCCCGGTGAAGTCGGGCTTCGACGGGGATGTCTTCCGCGTCAACGGCGAGCCCTTCTTCCCGGTCGGCATCTACTCCTCCAACGTCTCGCAGAAGAGTCACATGCCCTACCTGGCCCAGGCGGTCGAGGCCGGGATCAACTACAAGCTCATCGGCGAAGCCTCCACCCGGACCCTGGACGACCTGCTGGCCATCGGAATGAAGGGGCTCATCCACTTCTACTACGCCTCCCAGGCCCTGGGCCGCGGCGACCCCGGCCATCTCACCGACCTGATCGCGCGAGTCAAGGACCACCCCGCCACCCTGGCCTGGTGGAACGAGTACGCCAGCGAGAACCAGGCGGCTCTGGCCGCCGAGACCTACCGGTTCATCCGCGAGAGGGACCCGAACCACCCCGTCACCTTCATGCTCCAGTGGGGTGGGGCCCTGGGGGACGCCTACTTCGTCTACTCCTACCCCATCCTCAACCCGCTGCTGCCCGACAACTCGATCACCTCCATGGACGAGCTGACCCTCGACGCGGCCTTCGAGGCCGCCGGAGCCGAGGGCAAGCAGGTGTGGTTCTGCTCCCAGACCTTCGACTACCGCCTCGACAGCAACCGCGGCCGGATCGTCACCCTCGAGGGGGGTTTCCGCCCCAGCCGCGAGGAGATCCGGGCCATGAACTACCTGGCCCTGGTGCGGGGCGTGAAGGGGCTCGTGTTCTACGCGGCCGGGGGCAGGATCCCCGGTACCCCGTACACCAACGACGTGGCCATCTATCCGCGGCAATGGACGGAGGTCCTCAAGCTCTCCAGCGAGATCCGCCACCTGGCCCCGACCCTGGCCGCCGGCGCCGCGGTGCGGAGCGTGCAGCTGGAGCAGGAAGGAGAGGCGATCCACTTCACCGAGCGGCTCCACGACGGGGTCCACACCCTGATCGCCGTCAACGTGACGCCGGAGCTGGCCCTGGGCACGTGGCGTTTCGACCGGTCGGTGCGGCCCCGGGCGATGTTCGAGGACCGCTCGGCGGGGGCCGAGTCCCGCAGCTTCACCGACCTCTTCCAGCCCCTGGAGGTCCACGTGTATCAGTGGCCGGAGGCCGACTGACCCCGACGGCGGCGCGAGACACGGGAGGATCCATGTCACAGGCGGAGCCGACGGGCCGGGTCGCCATCGTCACCGGCGCCGCGCAAGGGATGGGCGCGCAGATCGCCCGGACCCTGGCGGAGGACGGCGCGAGGGTCGTGCTCTGTGACCTGAACCGCGATCAGGTCGAGCGGACCGCGGCCGAGATCGACCCCGACGGCGGCCGCGCCGTGGGCCGGCGCTGTGACGTGACCGACGAGTCCGCCGTCGACGAGCTGGTGGCCGGGGCCCTGGAGAGGTTCGGCAAGGTCGACATCCTCGTGAACAACGCCGGCGTCCTGCGCCCGACGAGAGTCGAGGAGATCTCGGCGGCGGAGTGGGACCTCGTGGTGGAGGCCAATCTCAAGGGGACCTTCCTGTGCAGCCGGGCGGTCCTCGGTTCGATGAAGGCGAACGGATACGGACGGATCATCAACATGTCGTCGTCAGCCGGCCGCAGTGTCAGCACCCTCGGCGGCGCCCACTACACGGCCGCCAAGGCCGGGGTCCTCGGCTTCACGCGGGCCCTCGCCAAGGAGATGGCGCCCCACGGCATCACCGCGAACTCGATCTGCCCCGGCCTGATCGACACGGAGATGGTCCGCGCCAACTGCACTCCCGAACGGCTGCGGGCCTACGAGGAGAGCTTCCCCATCTCCCGCCTCGGGACGCCCGCGGAGGTGGCGCGGCTGGTGCTGTTCCTGGTGAGGGACGCGCCCTACATCACCGGCGCCGCCTTCGACATCAACGGCGGCGATCTCATGATCTAGTGGAGTGATCGATGTACGGAACGATGAAGGAGCACCTCAGGAATCAACTGGCGCGGATCGAGGAGGAAGGACTCTACAAGCGCGAGCGGGTGATCGCCGGACCGCAGCAGGCCCGGGTCGACGTGGCCGGCCGCCGCGTGCTCAACATGTGCGCCAACAACTACCTGGGGCTGGCCGGCCACCCGGAGATCGTCGCGGCCGCCCGGGCGAGTCTCGACGAGTGGGGCTACGGCCTGTCGTCGGTGCGCTTCATCTGCGGCACCCAGCCGATCCACCACGAGCTGGAGTCCCGGATCGCGGAGTTCCTCGGCGCCGAAGCGGCGATCCTCTACAGCTCCTGCTTCGACGCCAACGGCGGCCTCTTCGAGACCTTGCTCGGGCCCGAGGACGCGGTGATCAGCGACGAGCTGAACCACGCCAGCATCATCGACGGCATCCGCCTGTGCAAGGCGAAGCGGCTGCGCTACCGGAACTCCGACCTCGAGGACCTGAAGGCGAAGCTGGTGGAGGCCGCCGGCTGCCGGTTCCGCCTGATCGTCACCGACGGCGTGTTCTCCATGGACGGCATCATCGCCGACCTGAAGGGGGTCTGCGACCTGGCGGACGAGCACGACGCCCTGGTGATGATCGACGACTCGCACGCCGTCGGCTTCCTGGGCGAGAACGGCCGCGGCACCCACGAGCTCTGCCAGGTCATGGACCGCGTCGACATCATCACCGGCACCCTCGGCAAGGCCCTCGGAGGCGCCAGCGGCGGCTACACCAGCGGCCGGCGGGAGATCGTCGACCTGCTGCGCCAGCGTTCGCGGCCGTACCTGTTCTCCAACACCCTGGCGCCGAGCATCGTCAGCGCCTCCCTCAAGGCTCTCGAGATCATCTCCGCCTCCGGCGAGCTGCGCGAGCGGCTGCACGCCAACACGAGGTACTTCAAGGCCGCCATGTCGGCCCGCGGCTTCGAGCTCAACGACGGCAATCACCCCATCGTCCCCATCATGCTCGGCGACGCCGCGCTGGCCCAGAAGGTGGCCGCCCGCCTGCTGGAGAAGGGCGTCTTCGCCATCGGCTTCTTCTATCCCGTGGTCCCCGAGGGCAGGGCGCGCATCCGCACCCAGATCTCGGCGGCCCACACCCGGGACGATCTGGACTTCGCCGTCCGCTCCTTCGCGGAGGTCAAGGAGGAGTACGGGTTCTAGTTCTTGGGTCCTGGCGCGTCGGTGATCACTCTCCCATTTCGGCCACGCGCTGCCGCTGCCACGGCTGGCGCCCGCCGTAGAACTCGCCCTCGTCGGAGGAAGGGGCCGCCGGCGGCGATGACCTCCGCCCGTAGACCACCAGGTCCACGAAGCCGCCACCGACACGCAGCCGGTCCCTGAAGCGCGCCTCCTCGGCGAACCCGGCCTCCTGCAGCAGCTGCTTCTGGTCCTCGTCGCAGTCGGCCGCGTGGACGTGGAGGACCGAGATCCCCAGGGCGGCGCTGCGCTCCACGGCCGCGCCGAGCAGGGCGGCGGAGCGGCTCGTGAAGGCCGGCGCCACGCGGAAGCTGAGCACCGCCGTGTGCTGCTCGGCGAAGGTGTCCCGCCGCTCGGCCGTGGCCAGGCCGACGAGTCGGCCGGGGGCGTTCGCCAGGGCCACGCAGACCCCCCGCCCGCCCTCCAGCCGCCGGAAGGTCTTCAGGAAGTGGCTCTCGTAGCGGGTGTCGTGGAAGCACCGGCTCAGGGAGTCCTTCACGATCCACCGCGGCTCCGGGTGATTGAAGAGGGCGGCCGCCCCGGGCAGGTCCGCCCAAGTGGCATCGCGGACCACGGCCGGACCGCCGCCGCCGAGGTAGTCGCGGTCGAACTCCCCGGCGCCGGGCGCCAGGTAGCGCATCCCGTCGCCGACGAGGTAGCGGAACCCGCGGCTCTCGTAGAGCCGGCCGGCATGGGGGTTGGTCGTGCACAGGTAGAGGGCCAAGCCCCCGGCCCGGGTGAAGTCCGCCACGAGGCGGCCGAGGAGGGCCGAAGCGACCCCCTTTCGCTGGTGCGCCTCCGCCGTCCGGACGAACTCCACGATCCCGATCTCGCGGCGACCGGCGGGGGTCCAGCAGCTCATGTACCCGGCCCTCTCGCCGTCGATCTCCCCGAGGTACCAGGCCGTGCGCAGCCACGGCCGCAGCTTCCCCGCCATCACGTCGGCGGCGACGTCCCCCCACCAGCAGAGGTCCTCCCCGCCGCCGGCAAAGGGGGGCTCGCACACCCGGACGGTGAGCCTGTCCCCGGTGCCGAGGGGGACTGTCGTTCTCTTCGCCGTGCTCATCGCCTCCTCCTCCTCGGGCGCCGGCTCTTCGCCTCGCGCCGCATCATCCATTGCCCGCCCGGGCGTGCTTGATCGACGCCACCACCGCCCAGTAGACCGCCGCCTGCACGATCCCCGAGCTGGGCAGGATCTCCACGTCGTACCCCGGCACCGGCGTCACCGCGTCGCCGAAGGGCCACTTCGGGCGGATGACGTGATCCGGCGCCGGTGGATCGTCCGTGCCGTCGCCGGTGATCACCTCGACGACGCGCGCCCCCGCCCGTCTCGCGGCGGCGTACGCATCCACCGGCCGCCGGTAGTATCCGAGAAAGAAGAGCAGGTCCCCGGGCCGCAGCTTCTCCTCGAGCTCGGACACCCGCGGGGACTCGCCCTGCAGCCGCGCCAGGGGCCGCATGTAGGGCGGGTCCCCCGGCGCCCCGAGCTGATACATGGGGAAGTGCGAGATCAGCCCGGCGTGAATGCATCCGCCGGCCTCCAGGACCTCGGCGCAGAGCGCGCCGACGGCCTCGATCGCCCCCGCCTCTTCCGCTATCAGGGCCCGCAGGATCGCCGCCATGCGATCCAGGTAGTCGCCGCCCAGCCGCCCCGCGGGGATCGCCGGCACCTCGTGGGTCTCGTGGAAGGGGGAACCGGCGAAGCGGGCGTTGCGCTCCCTCGCTCCCGGCACCAGCACGCTCTGGTACATGGCGGGCATGCGCCCGGAACGGGTGAGGGCGGCCACGATCTCCCCGGTGAGGGCCCACAGGAGGAGCAGGTTCTGCAGCGAGGTCAGCGGGTAGGCCTGACCGCCGAAGGGGGCGGTCGCCGCCTCGGGCCAAGCGAACGAGCTCTCCAGGGCGAGATCGTCCGCCCGCGGATCCGCCCCCGGCCACCCGGCCGGACCGATGGCGGCGACCAATGCGCCCGTGGAGCGCAGCTGCTCCAGCAGCGCCATCTCCCGCTCCGGCGGGGCGCCGGACCAGCCGAGGATCACCGCGTCCTGCGGCGACAGCGCCGTCTCCGGCGTCCACTCCTCGGCCAGCATCAGGCCCCCTGAACGCGTGTAACCTTCGCACGTGAAGTCGGGACGGACGCTGGCCAGGCAGAGCCGGCCGCCGGTGTCGAGGCGCGCGGCCACCCGTTCGGCGGCGTGGGAAACCGCCGGCAGACGCTGCCTCACTGCCTCGACACCTGCCAGCAGCGCTCTCAGGTAGTCCACGGGAAAGAGGTCAGCCCTCCGCGGCCAGCTCCAGGGCCCGCAGAGCGCCGGCCGCCAGGGCCCGGTCCGCATCGTCGGCGAGCATGCGCCCCTGGTGGCGGGCCCTCGCGTCGAGGACCTCGTAGCCGCCGTGGGGCACCTCCTCGCTCGTGGGGACGTAGCCGATGGCGCCGTTGGCGTAGCCCACCGGCAGGGTGAGGGCGAAGGGCGAGGCCTCGGCGATGGCCGTCCCCGTCTCGACGAAGATCTCCCCCGGCAGGCCGACGAGGGCGACATCGTCCAGGGCCAGGGCCTGGATCTGAAGGGGCAGGCCCGACGCTACCGAATTGCTCCGGTGGGCCTGCAGCCGCTCCCGGGCGGCGAAGTAGTGGCGGCAGACCCGCCAGTTGCGGTGAACCTCTCCCTCGAGCTCAAGGAAGGCGGGCTCCCACTCGGCCAACTCGCGCTCGCACTCCTGCAGGGAGGGCATCGGCTCCAGGGGCAGCTCGAAGGCGTGCTGTGCGCAGCGCAGGCGTCCTCCACGCCGCATCTCCCCCGCCTCCGGCACCGTCTTCAGCACGGCCTCTCCGGCGCGGGTCCCGTGCACCCCGGCCAACTCGTAGGAGCCGCGTGGATGGGGGTTGATGTTGCCGGCGCAGCCGTTGAGGAAGAGGGCCGTCTCCCCCCGGCGCTGGCCCTCGATCCGGCGCATGGCGGCGCCCATCCAGTCGGCGGTGAACAGGTAGTTGTCGCTCACCAGGCAGGTCCCGTGGGCGGCGTGCTGCCAGAGCACGACCAGCGGCGTGCCGTCGAGGCGCTCGAACCAGACCGAGTCGACCCAGGGCGCCACCGGGCCCTCCGGGTTGACGCCGATGCGGGTGGTGCCGTCCGGCTGCCGCTCGCGGCGGTTGACGCCGACCCGCAGCGGCTGCCGGCCCGTGCCCCAGCGCACCGGCCCCGCCGCGGTGGCCGCCTGCCGGGCGGTGCCGGCCATGAGGTGGCAGAGGGCGTCGATGAAGGTCGCCTCCGCCTCCTCCATCTCCCTGAAGTCGGTGTACATCAGGGGGCCGCCGTGGGTGTGGGAGAAGGCGAGGAAGACGTTGGCCGCGGGCACTCCCGTGGCGCGGTGCACCAGCTCGCGCACCCGGGCCACCTGCTCGAAGCGCATGCCGATCAGGTCGCTGGCGATGATCACCGCCCGCGTGGTGCCGTCGTCGAGGAACAGGGCGTGGGCATGCAGGTGATCGTGGACGCCCTCGGCTCCGTGATCGCGTGCGCCGTAGCCGCCCATGGGATGCCCGGTGGGCGGCGTGATCCGGGTGCCGCCGGCGCCGGCGAGCAGTTCCTTCGTCATCTCGTCTCTCCTCGTAGGCCGGCCAAAGATAGCCAGCCGTCCCGGACTTGCACCTCCCGCTGGCCGGGGCTTTGATCCCACTCGATCGATCACCCCCGCGGGAGAGCCTTCCATGTTGACCGAACAGCAACTCGCCCACTACCGGACCTTCGGCTTCGTCACCCTCCGCGGCCTCTTCACGCCGGAGGAGGTGGAGACCCTGCGCCTCGAGTACGAGACCGAGCTCGACCATCTCTACGCCGACCGGCCCTTCACCGGGGAGAAGCGCTACTGGGCGATGATGCTGCACCCGCGCACCCCCCTCTTCGCCAGCCTCCTCGAGGACGAGCGGTTCTGCCGGGTGGCCGAGCAGCTCTACGGCGAGGACGTCATCGGCATCGGCACCGACGCCAACCGCTACGTGGGCGACACCCGCTGGCACCCCGACCACCGGGCCGATCCGGACGAGGACTGCCACGGCGTCAAGTTCGCCTTCTACCTCGATCCGGTGGACGCCGGCAGCGGCGCCCTGCGGCTCATCCCGGGGTCGCACCGCCGCGGCTTCCACGAACACCTGCGCGACGCCCTGGGCGCCCTCGAGCTCGAGGTGGCCGACGTCCCCGCGTACGTCTGCCGGTCGGAACCCGGCGACGTGGTCGCCTTCGACATGCGCTGCTGGCACGCCAGCTCGGGGGGCGCCGCCGGCCGCCGCATGTGCACCTGCGTCTTCTACAACAATCCCCGGGGTGAGGTCGAGGAGGCCGCCGCCCGCAAGCGCGCCCTCGGCTCGAAGGATGTGGGCGCCCAGTTCGGACGGCCGGGAGAGCCCTCCTACCCGCCCGAATGGCTGACGAATCCCGGCGGCAGCCCGAGGCGGGGCCGCTGGCTGCGGAGGATGGAAGAGCTGGGGTACTTCGAGTTGCCTGCCTGATCGGCTCAGGGCGCCGCCGGGAGCCGCGCGATCCCCTCGCCGCAGTCGACCAGGTTCGCGCCCGTCACATCGAGGCTGCTCGCCTCCCAGGCCTCGACGCAGCGGAGCCCGCCCTGGATCGTGGCGCCGGACAAGTCGGCATGACCCGTCGGGGCCACGCGGATGCCGTACCAGCTGCCGGACGAACTGTCGGCGTCATCCGATGACCGGAAGGTGACGCCCCCCGCGCCGGCGTCGAGAGCCCCCTCGACGATGACTTCCGAGCGCATCTCGTCCTCACCGCCCCCGGTTTCGTCGCCCGGGGCGAACACCACGGTGCCGCCGTGGGGGTGGGTGTGCTGCACCCCCGCGGTATTCGTCACGTCGGGGGTGTGGGTGACGTGTTCCGGCCACGGCTCGACCCGGAACAGCTTGCCCTCACCCGGAGCGAAGGAGGCGGTAACGGAGGGGAAGGCGCCGTTGGTGACGACCGCGTCCTTCTCGTAGAGCTCCCTCACCAAGTAGGGACGACCCGGTCCGTTCAGGCGAGAGGGGTCCAGGTCGATGGTCACTGTGCGAAGGTTGCGGGAGGGTTGGCAGCGGCGGTTGACCACCATCAGGTAGCGGGTTCCATCGGCGTGGGTGAAGGTGCCGAGGTGGTAGTCGGACGGATCCGAGAGGCCCTGCACGAACGATGTTGGCGCATCGCCGGCGAAGACAGCCTCGGAAGCCAACCGCAGGAGGGTGTCGTCGTGTTCCTGCAACATCCGGTTGAGGGCCTGTACTTCGCGCCATTTGGGGGTGATTCTGTAGTGTGGGTCCACCAGGCCCTGCAGGTCGGGCCGGCCATCGTCGTTGGTGTGGCTGGAGTACATGAAGTAGTAGATGCCCCTGGCACCGTGGGCCAGGGCCAGGTGAACCTGGACGCGGATCTCCTGCGGTGACGGGTCCCGCAGGCCGCCGGGCCAGCTATGGGCCTGTACGAGGACCCACAGCGGGATGCCCGCCTCCCGGACCACCTCCCGCGCGGTCCCGTACCAGGAGACGAGACTGGACAGGGCGCCCTGCAGACCGGCGGCATAGCCACTCTGACCGGGGCTCGGCACGTTGAGCCCGAAGGTGTAGAAGTCCACCAGGAGTTCCGACGGCTCCACCGTGCCCACGAAGTGCCGCAGCAGGTCCCTCTGCGGCCGGTTGAAGGCCACCACCCCCGACTTGCCGGTCTGCTCCCTGATGAAGCGGTTCACGTAGGCGACGCTCTCGTCCTTCTCCGTCCACTGGGGCTCGTCGTCGGCATAGAACCGCCATGGCTCGGGGGCGGAGACACCGTCATAGGCGGCCAGGTCGCTCCGGATCGCCTCGTCATGGTGCCCCGCGAAGAGCCTGTGGGAGTAGTCGTCGTGGGCCCGGATCTGGTCCACCCAGAGGTTCGCCGCTCCGGTCCACTCCACCTGGTACCTGACATAGGTGTTGGCAGCCGGGACATACCTGAGCACGAAGTCCTGGTACGTGTCGGCGGCATGGAACTGCAGCTTGCGCACGCTTCGCGTGCGCAGCACGGCTCCATCCGAGTGTCGCAGAATGCGCAGAGTGGCGACTATGTCGGCGCCGGCATTGTCGTCGGTCTTCATGCGGAAGACATGGACCACGTACCGCGCCCTGGGGGCCACGATCTGGCCCCGGCTGTTCAGCTTCTGCTCCCGGTAGCGCAGGAAGATGCCGCGGCCCTCGGACGGCGTGTCCAGCATCAGGCCGGGGGTGTGCTCCCCGGTATTGGCGAACCATGCGCCTCCGGCCCGCTCTCCCACGGGATGGACGAAGTACCTGGGGCTCGTCGCTTCCAGGGACTTGGTCCAGTAGCGGCGGCTGGCGGCCCTCCACCCCGGAGGCACGTTCCAGCTGTAGAGCTGGACCCTCAGCCCCCGCTCGTGGGCCAGGTCCATGAAGACGCGGTTGACGGCGGCGTCATTCCTGACCTCGATGGCGGAGTGGATCGTGTTGAAGTGGGCCGCCTCGACCTGGTCGAGGCGCTCTGCGAACCGCTCGGACTGATCGTTGAACAGACCCGGGAACCAGGCCCCGATGGGAAACTCCTCCTGTGCCAGCCCCATGCCCGGGCACAGGAACAACAGCGCCAGACGCGGCAGCCCGAGGACCCTCACTCCGACACCCCGTTCTTGATCCACCCCCAGCCTCCGGAGGAGACCATGGTCGAGACGCGCCCTCCCATGGGACCCCACGGCACTCCCGGATAGCTCGTGCCGTCCGGCACGTAGTCATGGGAGCCGTCCTGCCCCGTCCGGACCGTCCACTTGAAATGCCAGTACCCCCGCTCTTCCTCTTCCGCCGTGGTCCCGGGATCGCCCAGCGCCGGCCAGGGGACCGCTCCTTCCAGCCACTCACCCGACAGGGCCACCTCCACCTCGGCGATGTCGTCCCCTTCGGTCACGACCCACTCATCGCCGGCGAGACGGCGGTGGATCTCCGTCGTGAGGCCGCCGTCGCGGCCGACGATCTCGATCTGGTACTCGGGGAGAAAGGCAACCCACGGAGGCTGGGCCTCGCCCTGGGTCGTGTCCGCCGAGACGTCGAAGAACAGTTGCACCGAGGTGTCGCTGGATCCCTGGAAGGGAGCCTCCAGGAACCGGAAGATGAAGGTGAAGAGGCGGCGCTCGCCGAAGGAGCCGTGTCCGTAGGCGTAGGTGATGACATCTATGGTGTTGTTGGAGTCGGGGGCGACGTCGTATAGCTCGTCCCCTTCACCCGGTCCGCCGCCGCCCCAGTCGCGCCAGTCTCCATCGACGACGAAAGAGGAGGCGTCCTGCGCTCCGGCCGCGGTCACCCCGTGCCCGAGGAGACAGGCGAGGACGAGGAGCGTGTTCCATACGACGCGCATGGCAGGGTTCCTTTCCGTGGTCAAGCCGGTCCGGCGGCTCCCGGGCCGCCCGCCTACTTGAGGCACATCACTCTCCGGGTCTGCACGCCTCCGGGATGGTCCAGCCGTACGACATAGATGCCCGCCGCCACCGGGGCGCCGCGCAGGTCGCGTCCGTCCCAGGACAGCCGGTGCTCCCCCGCGGGCTGGACCTCGTCCACCAGCGTATGCACCGGCTGTCCCAGGAGATTGTAGATCCTCAGCCGCACCGGGCCGGCGTCGGCCAGCCGGTAGGCGATCTGCGTGCCGGCGTTGAAGGGATTCGGCGTGTTCGGGTGCAACTCGCTCCCGGCCGCCTCCCCGGAAGCCGCCGCCTTGCCCGCCGGAGCCGGGCCGGCCGCCACCGGACCGGTCAGGTTCAGCGACTCCAGCCTGTGACTGTTGATGGGCAGGCTGTACCAACTGGCCACCGCCTCGCCGGCGGTAGTCAGGGCGCGGGCCTGGTAGAGACCGGTGTCTCCGCCGAAGAGGGTCAGTCGCAGGCGCCCGGACGCGTCGGTGACGGCGCTCCAGGCGTAGTGCGGCCGGCGGCCCGAGATGCTCCTGGAGAAATCGATGGTCAGGCCCGCGGCCCCCGGATCCGTCACCCTGGCCTCCACCCTTGCCCGGGGCCGGAGATCCCACGGCAGCACCGTGTAGAACCGGCCGTCGCTGCGGCTCTCCCCGCCGCTCCGGCTGCCGCTGGCCAGGGTCCGGCCGTCGGGAGAGACCGCCACCGACGACACCCAGCTCGTGTGTCCGTCGAGGGTGAGGGTGGACTCGAGCCGGCCGGTCTCCGCATCCCACAGGCGGATCCCGTCGTCATGGCCGCTGACCACCGTCCCGTCATCCACGAACGCTACGGACCAGACCCAGCCGGCGGACCCGTACCTCCCCCGCCCTTCCAGAATGGCCCCGGGCTGTCCGGTCTCCGCATCCCACAGGCGGACGGTCCCGTCCCAACCGCCGCTGGCCACGGTCCTGCCGTCCGGCGAGAACGCGACGGACTCGATCCGGCCCGAATGCCCCTGAAGGACGGCTCTCGGCGCGGCGGTCTCCAGATCCCACAACCGGACGGTGTAGTCGCCGCCGCCGCTGGCCAGGGTCCGGCCGTCCGCCGAGAACGCAACGGACTCGACCTCGCCCGCATGTCCTTCGAGAGTGGCCTCGAGCCGGCCGGTCTCCACCTCCCACAACCGGACCGCGTGGTCCGCTCCGCCGCCGGCCAGGGTCCCGCCGTTCGGCGAGAACGCAACGGACCGGACGAAGGCCTGGCCGTCCCAGCCGGCCTTCGGCTGGCCCGTGTCGACCTCCCACAGCCGGACCTCGCTGCCGATGCCGGCGGCCAGGGTCCCGCTGTCCGGCGAGAACGCAACGGACCTGGCCAGACCCGCGTCGTGATGGATCTCGAGCCGTCCGCTGCGCGCATCGTGGAGCCAGATGCCCGAGCTGCCCGGCACCGCCAGCCAGGCGCCGTCGGGCGACCAGGCGATGCCGCCGGACAGGACGGCCTCGCCCCTCAGAACGGCATCCTCGCGGGCCGAGCCGTTCTGGACGGAGGCGCCGAGGAGCAGCAGGACCAGGCCGGAGAGCCGCGCCATCATTTCGGGGTCCCCTTCAACGCTCCAACAGGTAGTGGGTGTCGGTCTCGCCGGTGCGGCGGAAGCCGTGACGCTCGTAGAAGGCCAGGGCCCGCGGGTTGACCTTCAGCGACTGCAGGCGCACCGGCACGCCGCGCTTTTCGGCGCGCTCGAGCAGCCGCCGCAGGCAGGCGCCGCCGATGCCCCGCCCCTGGTGGCTCGGAGCGATGCAGATCTGCTTCAGCCACAGGCAGTTCTCGGACATGGCCAGGGCCACGATGCCGGCGGGTTCACCCTCCCATTCGATCACCTCGAACTCCTGCTCCCGGAAGCGCCTCTCGTGCCGCCGGCGCTCCTCGCCCTCGTCCCACCCAAACGCCGCCGCCCTCACGCCGAAGGCGAACTCCGAATCCTCGGCTTTCGCCGGCCGCAGCACCAGCCGCCGCTCCGAGTCCGCTCCCCGCAGGCGCGGCCCCAGCACCCGGCACATGGGCAGCACGGGGACCACGAACCCGGCGATCGCCGCCAGGGCCGTGGCCACGCCCCACAGGTCGCTGACCACGCCGAAGACCAGGGGGGAGACCGCGCCGGCGCCGATCCCCAGGGTGTAGAACAGGCCGTAGGCGCGAGCCTGGCGGTCGCCTTCCACGAAGTCGCCGATCGTCCCGTAAAGGACGGAGGAGGTGCCGTTGAGAGCCACCCCGAGAAGTGGGAGGACCGCCATCGTCATGTCCAGGGGCAGCAGGATGGCGGCAGCGATGAGCGCCGTGGTGGCGGCCTCGGTGAGGACCACCGTCCGCAGGATGCCGGCGCGCTCGGCCACGTGGCCGCAGACCAGCTTGCCGGCAGCCCCTCCGGCGAAGACCAGCGCCAGGGCCTGGCCGATCGTCGCGATCGAGGCGCCCTTCTCCACCAGCAGGAAGGGCAGGTAGGTGAGGAAGGAGAGGCGGGCGCCGCTGTCGATCATGCCGATGGCGGAGAGGATGGCGAAGCCGCGCCGGTCGGTGATGCCCCATCCCTTCGGCTCCTGCCTCCGCGGCCGGGGCTCCGCTTCCCCGGGCGAGGCGGTCCGCCCCGGGAGCAGCGCCCCCAGGGCGACGGCGCCGCAGAGGGCGAAGATCCCGTACGCCGCGGCGCTCGCCGGCCATCCGTACGCCGCCGCCCCCGCCGCCACCGCCGCCGGCGCCACCACCTTGCCGAGGTCCCCGGTGAAGTTGTAGGTGCCCAGCGCCGCCCGCCGCCCCGACGCCGGGTAGGCCCTCGAGATGATGGCCGAGACCAGGGGGTGCTGGGTGCCGCAGCCCGTTCCCGCCACGACCAGGAAGGCGGCCAGGCTCAGGAAGCCGCCCGCCCACCCCAGCAGCACGTAGGCGACCCCGGCCAGGACCGTGCCGACGACGAGCACGGCCCGCTCTCCGTAGCGCTCGGCGACGATGCCTGCCGGCACCTGGGTCGCCGCCAGAAAGCCCGACATGACCAGCTTGAGGGCCCCCACCTCGGTGTGGGTCAGGGCGAAGGCCGCCGCCCACATCGGCAGCAGCACGTAGATGCAGTCGGTGAAGCCGTCGTGGATGGCATGGGCGAGTCCACCCGTGGCCAGGACCTTGCGGCGGCCTCGCGCCGAGCCCTCGGGACCCGGGCTCATGGCGCCGCTCGGTCCGGCCTCATCCCGAACCAGGCCGCCATGACCAGTCCGCTCGCCGTCCGCGAGAGAGCGGCCAGCCCGAAGACCAGGAGGTAGCCGTGCTCGAGGATGAGGACGCCGCCGGCCAGGCTGCCGAGAAAGGCCAGCAGCTGGAAGCCGCAGACGCGGATGGACTGCACCCGCGCCCAGTATCGCCGCGGCAGCACCTGGGTGGTGAAGTGCTGGTCGGCGGGGATGTCGATGACCTCACCGGCGCGCGCCAGCAGGAACATGGGCAGCGCCACCGGCAGGGTGACGAGGGCGCCCATGATCCCCACCGCTCCGCCGGAGACCGCCCGGCTGGCCAGGATCGTCAGGGTGGCGCCGAAGCGGCGCACCAGGGCCGGCACGCTGAAGGTGAAGGGCAGGCCCACGAGGTGGCTGAGGAAGAACACGGCGCCGATCGCCGCCGGACCGATGTGCAGCTCCTCCTCGAAGAAGACGTTGAAGAAGGGGTAGGTGAGCCCCATGGAGAAGCCGCGCATGCCGGCGGTGACGGCGACGACGGCGAAGACGCCCCTCGGCCGGCGGGGGTCCTCCTCCTCGTCCGGGTCTCGCTCCGGCACCGGCGCCGCATCCGGCTGCCGGCGGATGCGCAGCAGGGGCACCACCGAGACCAGGGAGCAGGCGGCCCCGAGGAACAGGGCGTAGCGGAAAGGCTCGGGCAGCTCGGTGGAGGTCCCGAGGAACCAGGCCATCGCTCCGGGGAGGAAGCCGCCCACGAGGCTCAGGAGCATGCGCACCACGATCTGCACCGCGGACCAGACGACGATCGCCTCGGCCCGCCGGGAGGGATGGGCGTTGTCGGAGAGGAAGGGCACGTGGTTGACCCAGATGAAGGCGTTGGCCACGCCGCCGACGAAGGAGAAGGCCAGCAGGGCGGTGGAGGCCGTGGACAGGCACAGCCCCACCTGGGACAGGGCCAGGAGCAGACCCGAGGCGATCAGGAAGGGGCGGCGCCCCAGGCGGTCGCTGAGCACCCCCGTGGGCAGGGCCAGCAGGGCCGTGGCCAGGGGCGCCATGCTCGCCAACTGGCCGATGAAGTCCTCCTGGTAGCTCAGGCGCAGCAGGTAGAGGTTGTAGAGCAGCCAGTAGAGGGTCATCCCGGCGTTGATGGACAACCCGTAGAGGTAGAACGACCGGACGTTGCGGTTGAAGCTGCGCGGCCGGAAGCCGCGCACCGCGGCGACGGCGTTCATCGGCGCTCACCGCCCCCCGGCGGCGGCGCGCCTGGCGGGCGGCCTTCGGGCCCTCCGGGCCTGGCGGGGACAACCGGGACGCCGCCTCCCACGGGCTAGCGGGAGGCCTCCTGCCGCCGCCGCTGGAGCAGGTAGTCGGCCGCCAGACGCGCCGCCAGGGCGTGCCCCTCCGGCGTCCAGTGGCTCTCCTCGTAGTAGAGGCGCCGGGGCCCGGTGTGCTTGCGGAACGCCGGGGACAGGTCAAGCAGCGGGATGCCGTCCCGGGCCGCCGCCGCCGCCAGGCGGCGGTTGGGCTTGTCCAGGTCGAACTCGCCGATGAGCCCGAAGAGGTCCCGCTTCATCCGCCAGTTCTCCTCCTCCACCTGCACGATGGCCGGCGCGTACACCAGGATCAGCTCGGCCCCGGCCCGCGAGGCGCTCTCCCGGAAGGCCCGCAGGATCTGCCCCGTGAGCCGCCAGTAGCGCTCGGCCGCCGGATCGTCCTCCACCCCGTAGAGGACCTCGTAGAACCGCTGCCGGGACCCTTCGGGCACCCCCGCGCCGGAGAGGGCCTTGCGCAGCGCGGCGTACACGTGGAGACGCTCCTTGAGGTACTTGTCCAGCCGGTGCTCCCACGGCCAGGCGCTCGATCCGTCCCAGAAGCGGCTCCTCTTCACCGGCACCCCGAGGAGGCGCAGCCGGCCCCGCGGATCGACGCGGAAGTACGGCTTGTACCCGCGCTCCGAGCCGATCCCCTTGTCGCTGGCGTTGTTGATCAGGTCGTTGGCGTAGAAGAACAGGAGCACCTGATCGGGCCGGTAGCGCCTGCCCGACTGCTCGAAGAGGAGCAGCTCCTGGTCGGTGCCGTACCCCGCCACGCCGAAGTTGATCGCCTCCACCGGGGTGTCGGGCGCCTCGGACTGCAGCCGCGCCTCCAGCCGGCTGCTCACCATGTCTTCCGCCTGCACCCCCCAGCCCTCGACGAAGGAGTCGCCGAAGACCAGGAGCCTCCAGCCGCCGGACGGCCTGTCCAGCGGATACTCCCGGTCCCGCAGCCCGTCGGCGTTGATGCGCATCTCGACCTCGAACTCCGGCCGCCGCATCCACCCCGAGGCGCCCGGGACGTGGTGCCATCCCAGCCGGTCGTCGAAGCGCCACAGGGAGGGCTGGCGGGAGACCTGCGGCTTCCACCAGGCGAGCAGCCCTTCGCTCAGCAGCAGGCCGGCCGTCAGGCCGCCGACCGCCAGCAGGACCTTGCCCCGCACCCCCCTCACGCGCCCGTGTCCCCTACTGCAGGGCGAATTCCACGGGGTCCAGGCCCGCCACCTCGACCGTCAGGGAGTTGCGGTTGGGAGGGACATCGAAGAGCAGCAGGAGCCAGGTCTTCCCGCCGGCGCCGAGGCGCAGCTCCAGCGCGCCCGCAAGCTCCGGGGCCAGCAGCGAGGCCGCCTCCGCCGGGGTGCCGGGAATCCGGAAGGCCTGCAACTCCACCGGCCGCTCCAGCGTCCGCCGGCCATCGGCGACCAGGGCGCTCGAACCCGTGGCCAGCGTCTCCTCGAAGGTGAGGCTCCGGCTCTCGGACGCCTTGTTCTCGAGCCGGACGATCACCTCGCGCCAAGCCCCGGTCCGTGGTGCCGGCGCCTCGCCCTCGCCGTAGGAGACGGCGGCGGGGGGCCCTCCCGCGGCGAAGGACCAGTCTCCACCGGACGCGGCCGGCGCTCCGCCGTCGTAGTGCGTCCACGAGCGCGACTCGCCGGCGGCGGCACGGATCCCGGGAGCTCCCCGGCGCCGCGCCTCCTCGGAGTACCTGCCCTCCGGGAAGCGCTCCAGGAAGGCCTGGTAGGCCTCCGGCGTGCCCGCCGCGCGCGCCTCCTGGTAGAGCAGCCGCTCGAGGAGGGAGCGGGCGTGGTCCGCCGCCGCGCCCTCGGGATTGCGCTCCAGGAAGGCCTCGAAGTCGGCGGGCTCGCGGCTGCGGGCGAGCCCGGCCAGCAGGAAGGGGGCTATGCGCTCCCCGGCGTCGTCGGCGAAGCGGCCCTCGGGGTACTTCTCGAGGTAGCGCTCGTAGGAGCCCTGGGTATTCTGCCTCTGGGCCTGGACCCAGTGCATCATCTCCACCGTCCGGGTGGCCTCCTCGGCATGCTGGCCGTCGGGATGGAGCTCCAGGAATCCGGTGAAGGCGTCGAGGGTGTTCTCCTTCTGGGCCTGCTTGAAGCGCAGGGTCTCCAGCGCCTCGCGGGCGTCGGCGGCAAACTCGCCCTCGGGGTAGTTCTCCAGGAACTGCTCATACGCCTCGGCGCTGCGCTTCATCCTGGCGTCCTGCCACTCCCTCTCCTCGGACGGGCCGCACGCGGCCAGCAGCACCAGCGCCAGCAGGGGCCACCCGCTCGACCCGGGGATCTTCGACATCGTCATCTTGCGCTCCTTTCGAAGGGCCGCGGGCAAAGGATAGGCCGGCGCCGCACGATGGACGAACCGGCCGCATCGAGACCCTGCGCGGCGCCATGGGCGGCTACCCGCCCATGGCCGGCCACAGCCAGGCGAAGACGGCGGCGGTCACCAGGGCGTAGAGCAGGGCGTCGAAGAGCTGCTTGACCTGCTGGGACCACGGCAGTCCGAACCACACCGACTCCAGGACGCGCCCCCAGCCGTAGAGCAGCCAGGCCACGGCGCCGGCCAGGCGGAAGACCGCCATCGACTCCGCCCCGGGCCCGAGGGCGCGGCCGGTGACGTAGGCCACGGCGGCCCCGGCGACGAGGAAGTACGCGAAGGTGGTCACCATCTGGCGGGCCATGGCCGGGTCCCCCTTGGGCAGCACCGTCATGAACGCCACGGGGCCCTCGGCGAACTTCCTCTGGTTCTCGGGCTCCTTCATCGCCGCCCGCGAGGCGAGGTTGGGGATGTTGTAGAGTCCGGGCGCCAGCTCCTGCGGCTGCAGCGCCTGGCGCGCCGCCTCTTCGTCGGGCAGGCCGCGGTAGTCTGACTTGTGGTGGGGCAGCGCCATCCACACGACGGCGCTGACGATCCAGACCAGGGCTCCCGACACCACGATGGGAAGCCACAGCTCGGGCAGGGTTGTCACGGGGTCATTCTCCCTTGAATGGGGTTGAGGGACGCTTCTCCGCCGGCGGCGGGTCCGTCGAGGGACGCCAGCCCCAAGGCGCGCACCGCCCAGGGCAGGGCCGTGCGCAACTGCCGGCGCTGCACGTCGCGCACCCGCGGCGCCGTGGGGATCACCGGCTGGCCGGCCCTGTCGGCGAAGTAGCCGCTGATGACGGCGGCCAGGGGTCCCGCGCCGGGCAGGATCTGCTCCGGCGGTGGGCCGCCCTCGGCATGCAGGCTCGGCGCCCAACCGGCGATGTCGAGGTCGGGGTGGGCGAGAACGGCGTGGTTCCAGTCCACCAGCACCGCCCGGCCGCCGCGGAAGCAGAGGTTGTCGCTGCGCACGTCCAGGTGGGCGGGAGAGGGTCCGTCGAGGGACGCCTCGTCCTCGGCGGCGGCCAGCACCGGGGCGTTGTCGCGCAGCCAGCGCCCGGTGGCCAGCCCGAGGGACAGGAACGGTTCCGGGTCGGCGGCGACCTGCCGCCAGCCGCCCGTCAGCTCGCCCACCGGGGGCAGGACGCCGGCGGCATCGACCGCCCGGAGCGCGGCCAGAGCCTCGAGCACCTGATCGACCCGGGAGGCGGCCCAGGGAGGCGGCCAGAAGCAGCCACTCAGGTCCTCCAGCAGCAGCAGCGGCCGCTCGCCGTCGTCCCATCCGCGCAGCCGCGGCATGAACTCCCCGGCGAGAACGGAGTAGGCCCGGTGCTCGTCGCGCAGCCACCCTGCCGTCCTCGCATCGACGCCGATCTTGGCGAAGGCCCTGTCGCCGCCTTCCAGCTCCACCACCCAGCGCTCGGCCGGCGTGTAGCCGCCGGCGGCCCGGCGGAAGCCGGTGGGGCGCCGGCCGGTGAGGTCCCCGATGCGGGCGATCTCCTCGCTCCGCGGTCCCTCCATCAGGGGTTCCACACCCGCTCGAAGAGACGCAGCCAGTTGCCGCCCAGCAGCTTGCCGATGTCGTCGGCGCCGTAGCCGCGGCCGGCCAGGACCTCCGCCAGGTTGGGGAACTCCGCCGGGGTCTCCATCCCCTTCGGCTGGAAGCTCAGCTCCGTGTACGGCACCGACCCATCGGCAAAGGTGGAGGGGAACTTGGTGCCCTGCTGCGAGACGATGTAGTGCCAGAACTCGAGGGGCTGATCGTGGGTGGAATCGGTGCCGATGGCCACGTGGTCGATGCCGATGCGCTCCACCATGTCGTCGATGGCATCGACGAAGTCCTTCACCGTCGAGTCGAACCCCCTCGGAAGGAAGTTGGCGAAGGACGTGGCGCCCACCACGCCTCCCTTCTCGGCGACGGCCACCAGGGCCTCCTCCTCCTTGTTGCGCGGGTGGCCGCAGAAGCTGAGCGCGTTGGCGTGGGTGATGGCCACCGGCTGCTCGGAGACCTCGATCGCCTCCAAGGTCGTTTTCGGACCGACGTGGGACAGATCGATGACGATGCCGAGCTGGTTCATCTCGCGCACCGCGTCGACGCCGAAGTTGCTGAGGCCGGCGTCGTTGCGCTCCCAGCAGCCGCTGCCGAGGAGGTTGGTCTCGTGGTAGGTCAGCTGGATGACCCGCACCCCGAGGGCCAGGAACAGCCCCAGGCGGTCGAGCTCGTTCTCGATGGGGGAGGCGTTCTGGAAGCCGAGGATGATCCCCGTCCTTCCCTGCTCCCTGGCGGCGTGGATGTCGGCCGTCTCCTTCACCTGCAGGATGTCGTCGCGCTCGCGGAAGCGCCGCATCCAGACCGACAGGTGGGCCATGGTCTGGGCGAAGTTCTCCCACGTGGCCACCGTGGCGTTGATGGCGGTCACGCCGCCGGCCCGCAGCCCCTCGAAGACGGCGTCGCTCTCCCAGTTGCTGACGTTGAGCCCGTCGATGACCACTGCCTCGTCGTAGATCCTCCTCGCCTCGCTCGACATCACGCCGCTCCCTTCTCGAAACGGTTTCCGATCCTGAACAGATCTCCGAGGTGGTTCTCTCGGTCCTCCAGGGCGTCGGCGATCACCGGGCCGATGGCGCCCCCGAACTTGAAGCCGTGGCCGCAGCCGCAGCCGGCGATCAGCACCCGCTCGCACCCCGGGGCCCAGTCGATGACGAACTGCTCGTCTTCCATGTCGGCCATGTTGGTGTAGAGGCACGACCGGCCGCCGACGATCTCGGCGCCGAGGGCGGGAATGCGCTCGGCTGCGAACTCCCGCGCCCAGTCCAGGAACTCCGGCGTCGGCTCGCGGGAGACGTCGACGGCGGCGTCATCGACCTTGCTGTCCTCGGCGATCTTGACGAACCCCTCGGGCAGCCGCGGGAAGCCGTACCAGAGGTTGCCGGGCGACAGGATCGACCACACGGGGAAGCGGCCGCGCTCGAACGGGGCCGGGTCCACCGGGACGAAGAAGGCCATCTGCTGCCGCGTGATGCGCACCCGGGGCTTCATCGCCGGCAGCAGCTCCCCGATCCAGGGGCCGGCGGCCACGATCACGCGGTCCCAGTCGCGGGACCCCGAGGCCCATCTCACCCTGGCGCCGGAAGCGGTCTCCTCGACGGCGGTCACCTGCGTGTTCTCCCGGATCGCCACTCCCGCCTCGCGGGCCAGACCCGCCAGGTCGGCCAGGGCCTGGCCGCTGCGCAGGTAGCCGGCCCAGGGATCGTGGAACAGCCGGTCCTCGGCGCCGACGGAGAACTGGGGGAACCGCCGGTTCACCTCCTCCACCGTCAGCTCGGTGACATCCTTGCCCAGGCGGCTCAGGGTCTCCCAGCCGGTCAGGGCCTCGTGGTCGGGTCCGAAGCCGCGTACCGCGATCAGCTTGCCTGTCTGGAAGTAGATCGAGCGGCTGGTGCGCTCGTGCCACTCCCGCCACTGGGCCGCCGCCCGCGTCACCAGCTCGACGTAGATCTCGTTCGGGTAGTTGGTGCGGCGGATCACCTTGGAGACATCGGTGCTCGACGCCTCCGGGTTGGGGATCTCGCCGCGCTCGACCAGGGTCACCGCGTGGCCGCGCCGGCGCAGCTCCAGGGCGGCGGCCATGCCGAAGATGCCGGCGCCGACGATGCAGACCTTCATGATGGCAGACCTTTCACGAGGGCCTCAGGCACCCGTGGAACACCTCGTTGCTGTTGCCGCCGTAAGGGCCGGTCCAGCAGGTGTCGAGTCGCCACCTCAGACCTCCCTGGATCAGTCTCGAGGGCCGGCAACAGACTTGGGGCTTTCCGCGACCATCCGCCACGCTTTGCCGAGAAGTATCCACTTGGCGGCAACGCGAACCGGATTTGCGATGGGGAGCACTTGGTAGTCACCGCCATCCGTCTTCTCCACTACATAGAGGTACCACGAATCCGTCGCCTGCCTGTCCGTCGTTTCAAACGCCTTGCCTATCTGCGCTCGCGTCAGCTCCACGACCTCGTCTTCATCCCATGGACGGCCCTTCCCCTTCACCTCGATCAGGCGGACCGCCTTGGTCCTCGGGTCCGCACTGCGGATATCCCAGCCGGTTTGACGGGCATCGCCAAGTTCCGGCTCGCGGCCTGCCTCTCTCTCGTACCGCGCCGCAACCTCTCGGTACTCTTCGTCCCCGAGAGCCGTGGCCCCGTCTTCGTTGGACATCCCGGTCTCGCCTAGATCGTCCTCTTCACGGTTCGGCGCGATCTCCCCTTTCAGCGAACTCCTCAACTGATCGGCCAAGGCGTTCTGTTGGGAAAGAGCTCTGTCCATAGTGTAAGAGCCGCCCGTTGCACCAGATTCCTTGTGCTCGGGCTTCACGGGTTGCCCCTGGGCATCGACCGCCTTGGTATCGCCTCTCAGATCAGATTCTCCACGCCCAGGAGTGCCGGAAGTGGGCCCTTGGTCAGTCAGAGCATCCGCTTCCGGCCTTTCGTGCCCGGTCGGTGCAGCGGTACTGGCGGGTCCAGCCGGCTCGTCTCCCCGGCCGGTTGCTTCCTCATGCTCCAGATCCGGCCGAAACTCTGGCGGCATTTCGAATTTGGGAGCATGGGAGCGCCGGAACTTATCCGCAGCCAAACGGAAATCCTGTTCGGCGTCGATTGCGGTCAACATGCCAGTGAGGTCGGCAGCAAGGTCCGCGCGCTGTCCGAAGGAATACTCTCGGAGTAACTCCTTGGCCGCGTCGGACGCGAACTGAACCGGGCGCCCCGCTACGGTCAGAGCGCGTTCGTGCAGGCGGGCGTTCACGGGTACGCGCTCGGCGGCGACGCTCCCGACACTGACATCGAGAGCAAGCTCATGAACGCAGGTCAGCCTCGGGAGCTTCTCGGTCTCGATTCCCGCCCCGTCGCTCTCCTCCCGCTCGCTCCCACGAACCCGTTGGAGAAGCTGCCAGGTGAGGTCGAGCCTGAAGACCCAATCATCGGAGACAGACGTCTCTTCTCCGAAATGCCACTCCATCGTTACCGAAGACGACAGAAGCGGCAGGCAAATCGCTTCCGCAGTGCGAATCTGCTGGGACTTCGAGTGACCCAGGTGTCCGCCCGTGACAATTCGCACCTGCAGTTGGCTTGGGAGAAATCGCCGCTCTTCGATGTCGTCCAAATAGGTGTTTTCGGCCTCGGCCAATACGACCCACTCCCGGTCAGCAAAGACCACCGCCTCCGTTGCAGCTTCCTCCCATCGTTCAGAGAGCGCCGCATCCTCTGCACAGTCTTCCAAGCAGTAGGCATAGGCGGTCGGGAGCAGGTCGCGCACCTCGTTGGCCAACCCTTCGGGAGACGAACGGGCACGCTTCCAGACCTCCCGGATGTAATCCAGAGCCTGGCCGCCGGTGGTAGCGTCCGGGAAATCGCGGGGGAAGTCGGGATGTTCCAACTCCCTTCGCAACACGTCTTCGATCCGATCCAGCGGTACGACCCAACCGCCCAGCCCGCCTCGGTGGCTACCCCCGACCCACCGGACGATCCGGTCGAGCGGGAAACGCTGGTTGTCACTCGACGCCACTGTAAGCTCTTGGAGAGCTCGTTCAAATAAGGCCCAGTCCGTGTCCGTCGCCACCTGTTCGCGGCACTCGGAGAGAAGCTGCGCCAGCTCTTCTGCATCGAGTCGAGAGCCTACTGCCGCCAGTCTGCGGAGCGATGTAGCCTCCGGAATGGCCGTACCGAAGTTCACGCCTTCCTCCTCCAATACGGACAGAAGTTCGGAGGAGAGTTCCGCAACCGGTGCGTCCTCCCGTGCCGGGTCCGGCGATGGAAGTACGTCCTGCGGACGCCGGAGTTCGCCATCTTCGCAAGGTACCCATGCCAGTTTGGACAGCTTGATGACCCAGGCGCTCGCGGTTCCAAGGCGGGTGTTGGAACCGTAATAGGAATACGAGCACTGCCGCCGCCCCGTGGCATGGAGGAATTGGAAACCATCCTCTATCCAAGCAGCGAGAGCCGCTCGCAGTTTCTTTGGTGCATCCAGACCGGGAAGACTTGGCTCGATGTCGAAGTCCCGAAGTTTGTAGCCTGCCTGATTCGGCCAAGGCACCGCACTTACCTCCCAGCCCAGAAACTCCGCAACACGCCCTTTTCCCCATCCTCGGCCAACCCATTTCTCCACAGTACGAACTTCGAGCCCCCCCCTTGCGCCAGCTTTCTCGAAGAACGCCCGCCATTCCCTTGAACTTGCGTGCTTTGGGTCTTGGTCCAAGTATGCCGACGAAATCGCCGGGTTCGCCCGAAACAGGAGGGCGAGATCCCGACCGTATTCGACATACGGGGTTGCCAGGAGTGCCTCGACGACCGGCAGACCCCGCTGACCGCTCTCCGATTCCACAAGCACGTGAGTCAACAGGTCAGAACGACTACGGTGCTTCGACCAGTGCCCGAGTGGTACGAGCACCGACCAGTCCAGATTTCCCGATGACTTCAGATCGTTCACGGCAGCCTCCACGACCTCCTGTAGACTGATGCCGCGGGCGTGGCTCTCGATCCAATCCCAGGCTTGCGACAGGATCGTCTGCTCAGGCTCGTTGCTTCTCCGTTGGCGAAGCGTGGCAACCGATTCGTCCCCCAAGCGGTTCTCGTCCGGAACGAACGGCTCCACAAATCCGCGGGTTTGGGCTCCGCCCGGCTCCCTCTTGGTTGGAAGCCTCTCGTTGAGGAATACGACCTCGGTCACCGGGTGCCATTTGCCCACCACGGAACGAATGCAATGAAGATCGACCTCCCGCCAGACCTCATCAGAAAGCAGATCGGCGACAGCAGCCCATAGGCGAAAAAGCAGGCGCCGCCGGCTCTCGCGCTCTCCGGAGAACTGTTTCCACCAACCTTCCAGACCACCCTGCCACACTTGCTCCAATTCTTGCGGCGACATCTCTCCGAGAAGGCCAATTCGGCGCAGAAACTTGAGCGCATCGGGACCAAGCACATCGCCCATGAGCACGGACCTTCTCAAGAGAACCGCCGGTTGCAGCTCCGGATACTTGCTGAATGCTCTCGCCAACGGGGCGGGCGGGACCACGGTATCGCCCGGTGTCGCGAACGCCAGCGTGCCGATCTCCTCGGTCCAGACGGGCAACACCGCAGCTTCCTCAAGGCGACTCCGCAACCCCGATAGCCAGCGCTCCTCGGCAAGCAGCGCTTCAAGTCCTCCAGCTTCGGGCGATGGCAACGCGAGGGCCTTGAAGGCCGCCTTGGCCCTGTCGGGCTCCGCAAACGTATCAGCGGACCACTCGAGGAAGCCCGCCAATATCCCCGCGATGCTGTCTGCGATACCGCGCTGCCAGGGATTGTCCTCGATCTCCCGGAGGCCGGTCCGGGAGATGTTCAACAGCCAGTCGGCATTGATGTGCAGGCCGAAAGGCAGAAAAACCTCTGTTGGCAAGGTGGCCCAGACCCGTCCCCTGGCCGGTGGCTTGGGCATGCCGTCGTTGTCCAGGGGCAGCACGCCCAACAGCTGGCGATCTCTGGCCGCTTCAGCGTAGACCTGCTCGCGCTCTCCCTCGGAAGGCTGGATTCTCCTGTGTTCGAGAAAGCAGGCAACCGCTTCCCTGGAAGGCCGGAATTGCGCCCGAAATAGCCGCCAGAGCCGGTTCTCGTCGTGCGTAGACGCGGTCGCCACCAAGCTCTCACCGGGTTCTTCACTGATGCTCAATTCCCATGCCTGACCGTTCACTTCCAGACGCTTCAGCCCGGACGCCGCCAAGATCGCGAGTAGGGTGCGATCTCCCTCGGGAAGAAAGTGCGCCAGGTCCGCCTGGACATCCGCTCCTTCTTCCGTCGGCCGATGCATCTCGAAACGGGTCGTGAAACCACGTTCGGGTGCCCGAATCGAGTCATCCCAGACCGGGATGACCGCCCCCAGAAGATCGCGTTGTACGTCTCCATACTCCTCACCCACCACTTGGGTGGTCTCATAGCGAAATGTCCAGCCGCTCCCAGAGACTCGGGCCTCCTGAAACCTCCCGAATACGCTCTTGAAGCCGATACCCATGAAACCCACGGACGAGGCGCCCTTGGTCGACCGGAAGACCTTCGAGAGTCCCTCGACGTCCTCCTCTTCGAGCGAATGACCCCCGTCGTGCTGGAAGGTCAGAGCGTCGCCAGCTTCTCCAAGCCGAACGGCGATGGAGCGTGCGCCTGCATCGAGTGCATTCTGCACCAGTTCAAACAGGTATACCCATGGATTCTCGAAGGCCAACTCGAATGCGCGTAGTGTGCCGCGACCATCCCGCGATCCGTAGAAGTCCCGGTTCTCTTGGGCCAACCTCAAGACGAATGATTTTCGTTTATTGGTCTTGGCGTTCACTCGACTCATCCAGTTCGCTCTCTGAAGAGTCCTCGGGAGAAGAGGAATACGAAATCCCTAGGTCAATTGCGTTCCACTGCATTGGCAAGTTCCGACCAAAACCGTACCAGATGATCACGGTAATCACTGACATCTTGGACCGTCACGTATAGACCCTCGCCGACGAGTGGCTGAAGTACCTGTGAAGTGGAGCCAGATATGAACTGCGAGAAACCTGAGATGTGTGGATTCTGGAACATGTCCGGCCGGAGCTGCCGGAGTTTGTGTGACGAATCTCCCGCGCCATGTTTGGCGGTATTCGCCACCAAGCGCAGTTCATCTATCTTCACCCAAGAAGAGAATTCCCTTATGTCGATGCCGCACTCCCTCAGTCGACGGCCGAATTCTCGCAGGCTGAGTTTCCTTGATTCATCTTCCTCCTCCTTGTACAGGACGCTCCCCCGATGAAGAAGCATGAGTTGTTGTTCGAAAGCATGATAGAGTGCTGCTGCGAACAGGTTGAGCATCCCTTGGCGAATCCCGCTCATGAGAATGTAATGTGAGATTCCAGCTCTTTCGGCTCGGTCAGCGAGACTGGACGGATCCTCCTCTCCGGTACCTGGCATCGACATGTACCGCTCAAAGGCTCTATCCCTGATCTGGTCTGACTCTTCCTCGATGTCGTCTCTCCCAAGAGTCGGTAGCAGTCGGCTCTCAAGTATATCACCGATTGCCTTCAGCTCAGGTACGAATTCCGTTTGAAATGCGCTTATCCAGAAGGGATCCCAGGTTTTCCTCACGACATTGTTCTCACAGACGAAGCCGCCTAATGCTCTTCGAGGTCATGGATAGGAGTAGGGAACCTTCCGACACGGTCAGTCAACTAGCCTGAAGTCCAGAATTCGTATCTCTGTCTTCGCTGTGAGATTGCGTACCTGATCTGCTTCAAGACGACCCATTTCGGGTGAACGCCGGGCCAAATTCCCCCCGATTGGGCCGTATATGGTTACCATCTCAGTCTCGATTGGTAGCCCGTCCTGTGCAAAGAAGATGACTAAGCAGACAACATCCTTGACCGGCTCGCGCAGCTGATTTCGGACAGAGAACGTATAGTGTCCGATTATTGCAAAATCACTCCAAGAAAAATGGCTACCGACGACCCCTTCCAAGCTACGTCCCCCGAGGCCTGCCAAGATCGAAGGCTCGACCTTGACGGGTTTCCCTTGTGCAAGTGGCTTCACAGGCCCTGTCTTCCCAAGTAGCGTCTTCAGGTAATCTGAAGGGATGGCGAAATTCAGGTTCTGTCCCCCTCTGAAGGTGGCAACGGAAACACCGATCACTTCACCCCTATCGTTGAGAACGGGGCCGCCGCTGCTACCGGGCGAGATCGGAGCCGTGATCTGGAGCAGCCTGTCAGTGCCGACTTCTCGGATGCTGCTCACCACTCCCTGAGAGAAGGTCCCCTCCAATCCCTGGGGATTCCCTACGGCGTAGACAGCCTCGCCAACCTGCACGGCGTCGCTGTTGCCAAGAGCCAGGACCGGCGCTCCCGCGACTGCAATCTTGAGCACCACCAGATCTCGTTCGGCATCAACTGCTGTGATGCCTTCAAGGTCGTGCTTCCTCTTCTGACCGACCAGCTTAGCGTATCCGCGTACTGCTCCCTCGACGACATGTAGGTTGCTGGCGATCTGTCCGGCACCGATGAAGAAGCCGCTGCCAAGGGAAAGCGGTTGGCCGTTTGCGTCCTCCATGACAAGCAAAACAGTAGAGCTGAAGGCCTGCTTGGCGATATCCTGAGCCGTTTGGCCACTTGCCGTACTCGCGCCAACGAGTAGGAGAACTACACCGCGCAACAGCGGCAGACAGCTTCCTGTAGTCAGTCTCATCACATGGATCTCCTTGTATTCGAAGACGCCGCGCCGGCGCAGCTCCAGGGCGGCGGCCATGGCGAAGATGCCGGCGCCGACGATGCAGACGTTCATGATGGCAGACCTCTCACGAGGGTTTCAGGCACCCGTAGAACACCTCGTTGCTGTGGCCGCCGTAAGGGCCGGTCCAGTACGCGTCGATCACCCCGGCGCGGGTGCCGCCGGCGCGGGTCGAGTTGAGGAACAGGTGCCACAGGGGCCCGATGCCCTCGAGCTGCACCGGCTCGCTGATGCGCCCCCAGTCGCCGGGCTCGCCGGCGGCGTACCACACCGACTCGGCCGCCGAGCGGCGGCCCCGGGTGAGCAGGTAGTGGACGCGTCCGTCCGGGGTCTGGTAGAGGCGGCCGCTGTTGAAGGCGCCCAGGCACCAGGCGCGGAAGGGCCCGCCCGGCGGTCCCACGGCGTGGTAGAGGCGCGAGCGGGCGGCGTCCTGCTCCATGGCGGCCCACACGCTGCGCGCCGGCTGGCGGTTCTCGTAGTAGACCAGGTGGATCAGCCCCTCGTCGTCGGCGAACAGGTCCTGGTGGTCGGTGGTGCCCCGCGCCCCCGAGTCCTCGTCCCAGGTGTCGCTCACGTCGCTGACCAGGGTGCACCGCCAGTCCCCCGGGGAGCCCAGAAGATCCGGATTGTAGTAGTAGTATGCCTTCAGGACCGGGTAGATGCCCTTGGGCGTGCGTTTCGTGCGGGTGCCGCCCGTGGCCGGGTCGGGCACGGTGATGCGCTGGTCGGGAAAGCGGTCGCCGGCGACGAAGTAGTCGTCGGAGCAGAAGGTGTGGCCGGCGCCGTCCCGGAAGAGGACGAACTGGTATCCGCGGGCGGTGGCGTGGGGGATCTGGCCCTCGGCGGCGGCAGCGAAGTCGGCGGAGCCGTCGAGGACGTACCAGGCGAGGCGCGGCAGCCCCCCGGCGACGAGCACGCGGTCGCGCTCGTCGATGGCGGCGCCGAAGCGGGAGTCGGCGCTGACCCGGCGGCGCAGCTCCCAGCGGTCGAGGCGGCCGGGCTCGTCGAAGCGCGCGTGCCAGCTGGCGCACTCGCCGCCGATGACGTGCAGGCGCCCGGAGGAGTCGACCAGGAGGTTGCCGTTCTGCGGGACGGGCGGCAGCACCGGCCCCGCCTCCCAGGTCCCTTCGGACACCCGCCGGAAGACGCACAGGGTGAGGTCGTCGCGCCAACTGAGGGCGTAGAGGTCGTCGCCGCGGCGAACGAGGTTGGACTGGTTGTAGCCCCAGCCGCTGGCGCCGCTGCCCCCGGAGAGGCGGTGCCCGGCGGTGTCGGTAACGCGCTCGACGCGCCAGTCGAAACGCGCCGGGGCGCCGAGACGCACCTCCAGGCGCTCGTCCATCCTCTAGCTGTAGGGAGGCATGTGCATGGCCAGGGCCAGGGAGACCTCGATGTCGGAGATCGCCTGCGACATAGCCTGGCTGATCAGGTCGAGACGCCGCACCTCGTCGATGCGGGGGGCGATGTGCTCGACCTCGCGGGCCGAGAGGATCTGCTCGAAGAGGTTGCAGGCGTGGGCCAGGCCGATGATGACGACGTCGCGCGGGGTGGGGATCTCGTCGCTGAAGAGGATCTCCATGATCCGCAGCTTGACCTCCCGCTCCACCCGGTCGTCGATGGCCGGGTAGCGCCGCGACCGGAAGACCCACAGGAAGCGGTCCTCCTGGCGCTGCAGGATCCCCCGTTCCACCAGGCGATCGAGGGCGGCCTCGCGGATGGCCTCGGCGCTGCGCAGGGCGGTGCGCTCCACCCAGAAGCGCGCGTCGTGGGTCTCCGTCACCGCGGCGATGTCGGCCAGTGTCGGGTCGAGGAGGTCGTCGCCCAGGGGGGTCGAATCGACGAGCATGAGTTGCTTGAGGTCGGTGTCGATGCGGTTCTCCAGGGCCAGGTCCATCAGCACGCCGCCGGCGAGGGCGTAGCGCAGCTGGCGGTCGGGCACCCTGGCGAACCTCCCGTCCTCGTCGTCGAGGATGAGAAGCATGAGCTCTTCCGGGAATCTCAGCATGGAAGTCCCCGCCTGTTCTTGAGGTTAGGTTCATCGCCAAAGGTGGCGCACCTGCCGGGCAGCGGCAAGCGGCCGGCACCACACTCGCAAGGGATGAGAAATGCCATTCTCCTACTGCCTGAACACCAGCACCATCCGCACCGAGGGCCTCTCGATCGTGGACGCCATCGACATCGCCGCCGACGCCGGCTGGGACGGCATCGAGCCGTGGGCGCAGGAGCTGGACCACTGGGTCGCCGGCGGCGGGAGCCTGCGGCAAGTCCGCGCCCGGGCGCGGGAGCGGGACCTGGCGATCGTCAACCTCATCGGCTTCCCGGAGTGGGCGGTGCCGGAGGACGACCGCCGGTCCCGGGGACTGGAGGAGGCGGCCCGCTGCTTCGAGATCGCCCGCGAGCTGGGCTGCCCCCACGTGGCTGCGCCGCCCTCGGGGATCCACGACCGCCGCGTGGAGCTGCGCCCGGTGGCCGAGCGCTACGCCGCCCTGGTGGACCTGGCCGCCAAGTCCGGAGTGACCCCGCTGCTGGAGTACTGGGGAGTCGCGCAGACCCTTGGAAGCACGGGCGAGATCCTGCTCGTGGCGGCGGAGTGCGGACGGCCGGGGGTGCAGATGCTGACCGATGTCTTCCACATGTACAAGGGCAGCGGCCACCACTTCGGGCTCGAGCACTTCGGCAGCGGCCGGCTGGGGCTGGTTCATGTGAACGACTACCCGGCGGCGCCGGGGCGGTCGGAGGTGACCGATGCCGACCGCGTCTATCCGGGGGACGGGCTGGCCCCGTGGCCGCGGATCGTGGCCATGCTCGAGGGGATCGGCTACGAGGGGATGCTCTCGCTGGAGCTCTTCAACGAGGGCTACCGCGCCAGGGGTCCGGCGGCCGTGGCCCGTGAGGGACTTGAGAAGCTGAAACGCTGTGTGGAGGGGTAGGGCGGGCGGTGTGACCGAGCGGAGGAACCTGCGGTCCGAGCTTGCCGCGATATGTAGAAAATAGACTCCGAAGCTCTTCCCGTCAAATGACAGGTATTACGTAACTGCAATATTTACAAATATTTATTGACATTGTCCAGGCGCGGCACCTTCTTCCTTGCAGTCCCCTTCGAAGGAGGTGGTGGGATGGCCGACAACGTCCGCGTCGAAGGATCGATCGTCCGCTCCGGCGACTGGTCCGGCACCCTGGCCGAGCTGGCGGACGACAGCCGGCGGATCCACCGCCTGCTGTCCGAGGAGCGAGCCGACGAGGCCCGCGCCCTGCTGCGGTCCCGGTCCGCCGAAGAGCAGGCGGCCCTCGTCGCCATCGACGCCGACCCCGAGCAGGTCCTGGCCCTGACCGCCACCGACGGCCGGGGTCTGCCCGCCTACAGCCGCGAGGTGGTCGACCGCCTTCCCTCCGAGCTCCTCGCCCGGCTCGCCGCCCCCGACGCCCGGCACGGCCGCTACAACCCCGCGATCCTGCGGGCCATGTCGCCGCGGGTCTTCGACCGCACCGTGTGGGACGTGCTCGATCCCATCGACAACCCCGACCTGCGCACCCGCGTCGCCTGGGAGTGGCTCGAGGCCGTCGCCGCCCTCAACGACCCGAACCAGGCGGCGGCGCTGCTGCGCGCCGTCGACCCCGCGGCCCTGGAAGAGGCGGTCATGGACAGGCTCACCGACCTCGACCTGGGGGGGACCCTCCCCGGCACCGAGGTCGCCGCCGTCAGCCGCTACCAGGCCCTCACCGAGGGATTCGTCGGAGACCGGCCCGGGGAGTACGTCACCGATCCGGCCGCGGCGGAGGTCCTCGACGCCTTGTGGGAAGCGGCGCCCGAGCTCCTGGCCCCGGCCGTCGTCAACGCCACCCGCCGGCTCCACGGCACCGGATGACCGGTCTCGCGCACCCCGATCTCAACCGGATCGCGGCCGGCACGGACCGCTTCCTCGGCAGGGTCCTGGTCATCGGACGGGACCACCACCGCCTGCCCCGCGGACTCGAGGACGGGCTGATGGCCTTCCTCCGCCTCCACGCCACGAACCATGCGCGCCGCTACCGGACGGGCATCGCCATCGACCGGGATTCCCTCGAGGCCGGGGTGAGGCAGGGTTTCACCTGCGTGGAGGCGGGGCTTCAGGCCGCCGCCGGGGACGACGTGGAGCAGGCGATCGACCTGCTCGCCGACAGCGACCTGGAGGACCTCCGCCGGCAGGGCTGGGAAAGGGCCTGGAACTCCCTCGACGAGATGCGCCGAGAGTCGGCGGCGCACCTGCGCGGGCCGTGGCCGGAGCTGCTGGACGAGTGGAGGCCCGAGCTGGAACGCTGGACGACGCTGGTCCCGGAGTCCTGGACCGCCGCCGGAACAGGCGCGCCCGAGCCCGTGGACCCGGCGGCGGAGTTCGCCCGCTACCTGCACGTGTCGGAGCGGGCCCGGTTCCTCGGCAGCCTGCCCGAAGACGCCCTCCGTCCCCTGGTGCGGCGGTGGCACCCCCCGGCCGACTTTCCCCTGCTCCTGCGGCACTTGGTGGCGGCCCTGGCCCTCGACCGTCTGCGCCTGCCGGTGGCCCGCGCCGGCATCGAACGGTTCACCGCCACTTGCTTCGACGGGCCGGCCATGGCGGCGGCGGTTCGGGGGAAGGTGCTTCAACAACTGGAAGGCCATCTGCAGGCCCAGCCGCCCGACACCACCCGGGACCGCCCGATCCTGCCCGTCCCCCGGGGGCGGGTCACGGTGCTGGACGAGACAAAGGGGCAGATCGAGCTGCTGGAGAACGCGGAGGGCCCGGCGCGGGTCAATCTGCTGAAGCTGCCGGGGCCCGGGCTCCGGGGCTGAGCCGCGGCCTTACCCGCGCAGCCGGCGGGTCTCCTCCTCGTCCACGGTCCACCCCTCCACGTCCACGGCGACGCCGTACTCCCGCCGGGCCGCTTCCGCCGAAACCCGGCCCTGGCGCACGTCCTCCAGGACCGCCTGGGGGTCCCGCTCGAAGGGCGGGCCGTAGCCGCCGCCCCCCGGCAGCCGCAGGGTCACCTGCTGGCCGGGCTGGAGCAGGTACTTCCGCTTCGGGTGCAGGGCCGTGCCGTCGGAGAGCACCATCTGGCCCACGGCGCCGTCCCGGCCGCCGGCGAAACCGCGGGCGGCGCAGCGGGTGCGGTCGTACATCGGCGAGTGCAGGGCGGGGTGGTCGCTGTCCACGGCGAGGACCATCTCCTGCCCGAGGCCGCCGCGGAAGCGTCCGGCGCCGCCCGAGTCGGGGCGCAGGGCCCGCTTGAGCATGAGCGTCGGCGAGACCGACTCGATCGCCTCCGCCGGGACCCCGCGGATGCCGCTCGGGAAGGCCGTGGCCGACAGCCCGTCGGCGGTGGGGCGGGCGCCCATGCCGCCGGCGGAGAAGAAGATGTAGGCGAAGAGACGGCCGTCGGGGCCGCGGCCCTCCAGCTGCGTGTTCCACAGGCCGGCGGAGCCGTCGGCGAGGACGCGGCCGGGCACCACCTGGGAGAGGGCGCCGAAGACCGCCTGGGAGAGGAAGTGGCCGATCAGGTGGCGGGCGCCGACGGCGCAGGGGCGGCGGGCGTTGAGGATCGACCCCTCGGGGGCGGTCACCGTCACCGGCCGGAAGCTGCCCTCGTTGTTGGGCACGTGGGGGCTGATGGCGCAGGCCAGGGGATAGGTGGTGTAGGCGTGGGTGTAGTTGTAGACGACGTTGATGCCGCGGTCGACCTGGGGCGAGGTGCCGGCGTAGTCGACGAGCAGCCGCCGGCCCTCCACGGTCAGGGCGATGCGGATCACCAGGGGTTCGTCGAAGCCGTCGATCTCCACCTCGTCCTCCCAGGTGCCGTCGCCGACCGCCTCGATGGCGTCCCCCGTGGCCTGCTCCGAGCGCCCCCGGATCTGCTCCCCCAGGTCCTCCACGTCGGCGAGGCCGTACTCCTCCATCATGTCCGCCAGCTTGGCGGCGCCCACGTCGTTGCCGGCCTGCTGGGCGTAGAGGTCGCCCACCACCGCGTCCGGCTCGCGCACGTTGGCCCGCACGATGCGCACCAGGTCGTCGTTGATCCGCCCCCGGTCGAAGAGCTTCATGATCGGGATCGCCAGCCCCTCCTCGAAGACCTCGCGGGCGTCGGCCCCGAGGGTGCGGCCGCCGATGTCCATGGCGTGGCAGGTGTTGGCGAACCAGCCGATGCCGCGGCCGCCGTGGAAGACGGGCGTGACCACGGTGATGTCGTGGAGGTGGCCGGAGACCATCCACGGGTCGTTGGTCAGCAGGCTGTCCCCCGGCTCCAGGGAATCGATCGGATGGGCGCGCACGAAGTGCCGGACGCCGGTGGCCATGGTGTTGATGTGGCCCGGCGTGCCGGTAACGGCCTGGGCGAGCATGTTGCCCCCGCGGTCGAAGATCCCCGCCGACAGGTCGCCCGCCTCGCGGACCACGGTGGTGAAGGAGGCGTGCATCAGCGCCGCCGCCTGCTCGTTGACGATCGAGATCAGCCGGTTCCACAGGACCTCGAGCAGCACGGAATCCATGGCGGCCCGGGAATCGCTCATCCCTCCGCTCTCCTGACGATGAGGTTGCCTGCCGCATCGACCTCCAGGCCCCATCCGGGAGGGACCACCGTGGTCGACTCCGCCTCCTCCACGATCGCCGGACCCGCGGCGCCAAAGCCCTCTGCAAGGGCATAGCGGTCGTAGACGGGGGTCTCTCCCTCCTTTCCCGGCCTCTCGAACCACACCTGCCGCGAGGGCTTCTCCGCCGACCGGGTGGCGCCGGGCCGGTCCTGGTGCAGCCGGCCCAGGGCCGGGCGCGGACCCGAGACCGTGGTGCGCCAGTGCATGCACTGCACGTCGACGCCCTCGCAGGTGCGCCCGTAGAGCCGGGTGTACTCGCGGTCGAAGTCGGCCTGCAGCCGCTGCAGGGCCGGCGGGTCGAGGTCGCCGCCGGAGACGGGAACGCGGATCTCGTGGCCCTGGCCGACGTAGCGCAGGTCCGCCGTCCGTTCCACCTGCATCCGGGCCGCTGGCACGCCCGCCTCGGCCACGATGCGGCGGCCCTCGGCTTCCATCTCCTCGAAGAGCCCGCGCAGCCGGCCGAGGTCGACCTCGCCGAGGCGGGTCACGTAGCTGCGGGCGAAGTCGAAGCTGATGGGGGCCAGCATCAGGCCCACGGCGGACCCCACCCCCGCGGCGCCGGGCACGATCACGGTGTCGATGGCGAGGCGCTCCGCCACCCCGCAGGCGTGCACCGGGCCGGCGCCGCCGGTGGCCACCATGGCGAAGCCGCGCAGGTCGATCCCGCGCTCGGCGGCGTGGACGCGCGCGGCGTTGGCCATGTTCTCGTTGACCAGCTGGTGAATGCCCCGGGCCGCGGCCACGCCCTCCTGCTCCAGGCGCTGCGCCAGGGACAGGACCGCCGTCTCGGCGGCGCCGGCGTCCAGCTCCATGCGCCCCCCCAGAAAGAACCCCGGGTTCAGCAGGCCGAGGACGAGATCAGCGTCGGTCACCGTGGGCTCGCGGCCCCCGCGGCCGTAGCAGGCCGGACCGGGCTCGGAGCCGGCGCTCTCGGGCCCCACCTGGGGCAGGCCCAGCTCGTTGATCCGCGCCAGGCTGCCGCCGCCGGCGCCGATCTCGATCATGTCGAGGACGGGCACCAGCAACGGCAGGCCGCTGCCCTTCTTGAAGCGGTAGACGCGGGCCACCTCCGACTCGGTGGTCACCGGCAGCTCGCCGTCCTCGCTCAGACAGGCCTTGGCCGTGGTGCCGCCCATGTCGAAGGCCAGCACCCGCTCGAAGCCCGACCGGCGGCCGGCGTCGATCGCCGCCAGAACGCCGCCGCTGGGGCCGGACTCCACGAGGCGCACGGGAAACCTCGCCGCCGTGTCGGCGGCGCAGGTGCCGCCGTTGGAGAGCATGATGTGCAGCGGCGCCTCGATCCCGCACTCGTCCCGCAGGCCCCGCTCCAGGTTGGCCAGGTAGCCCGAGGCCATGGGCTGCACGTAGGCGTTGGCCACCGCCGTCGAGGTGCGCTCGTACTCGCGCACCTCCGGGGCCACCTCGTGGGACAGGGAGAGGGCCGCCCCGGGCAGCTCCTCGCGCACGACCGCCGCGGCCCGGCGCTCGTGTCCGGGGTTGGCGTAGCAGTGCAGGAAGGCCACGGCCACCGCCTCGACGCCGGCCTCCCGGAGGACGGCGCAGGCGCGGCGCAGGCCCTCCTCGTCGAGGGGCGCCATCACCTCGCCGCTGGACTTCAGGCGCCCGGCCACCTCCAGCCGCAACCGGCGCTCGGCCAGGGGCTCGGGCAACTCCAGGAACAGATCGTAGATGTCGTAGCGGCCCTCGCGGCCGATCTCGAGGACATCGCGGAACCCCTCGGTGGTGATCAGCCCGGTGAGGGCCCCCTTGCGCTCGATGAGGGCGTTGGTGATCAGCGTCGTGCCGTGGATCAGCCGGCTCACCTCCGCCGTCGGCCCGCCGCCGGCCAGCAGTTGGCGGACGCCGCCCAGCACCCCCTCGGACGGGTCCGGGTCGGTGGTCAGCACCTTGGCCACCGCCATGCGGCCCGTGGGGCCGTGGCACATGACGAGGTCGGTGAAGGTCCCGCCGATGTCGACGGAGAGGATGGTCCCGCCCGCCGGCTCAGGCGCGCTGTTCAAGTCGTTCTCCCATGAGTCGGTGTGCCGGGGAAAATAGGGGTGCGCCCGGCGCGCACCACACCGCCCCCGTTGCGGGGTCCGCCCGGGGTCCTCCGGCCTCGGGCGAGTCCGTATCGACCGGTTTCGGACCCGCCCTTACTATAGGGGCCGCCGGTCACAGATCCGGCCCGATGGCCCGCCGCGGCCCCCCCTGCACCCCCGACTTCGCCGATGACTTTCCAGAAGCTGAGCATCCTCATCCCCGCGTACAACGAGCGCTTCACCATCCGCGAGATCGTCTCCCTGGTGCTGGCCCAGGCGCTTCCCGGGAGCCTGGAGAGGGAGCTCGTCATCGTCGACGACGGCTCCACCGACGGCACCCGGGACATCCTCGAGGAACTCGCCCAGGCTCATCCGGAGCATGTCCGCCTTCACTTCCACCAGACCAACCAGGGCAAGGGGGCGGCGATCCGCACCGCCATCGGGCTGGCCACGGGAGACCTGTGCATCATCCAGGACGCCGACCTGGAGTACGACCCCGCCGACTACCCCCGGCTCCTGCGGCCGCTCCTGGCCGGCGACGCCGATGTCGTCTACGGCTCGCGGTTCGCGGGCAGCGAGTACCGCAGGGTCCTGTTCTTCTGGCACTCCGTGGGCAACCAGTTCCTCACCCTCGTGTCGAATGCCTTCACGAATCTCAATCTGACGGACATGGAGACATGCTACAAGGTCGTCAAGACCAGCCTCCTCAAGTCCCTCCCCATCCGCAGCGACCGGTTCGGCATCGAGCCCGAGCTCACGGCCAAGCTCGCCAGGCGGGGCTGCCGGATCTACGAGGTCCCCATCTCCTACCGGGGCCGGAGCTACCAGGAAGGCAAGAAGATCACCTGGTGGGACGGCGTGAAGGCCTTCGCCACCATGGTCTGGTACCGCATCGTCGACGACCTCTACGAGGAGCGCTACGGCCACACCCTTCTCCACTCGCTCTCCCGGACGCACCGGTTCAACCGCTGGATCGCCGACGCCGTCCGCGCCCACGTGGGTGACCGCGTCCTCGAGATCGGGGCGGGACTGGGCACCATCACCCTGCAGCTGATCCCCACGGACCGCTACGCCGTGACCGACTCGGACGAGCTGCACCTGGAGTACCTGGAGAACCGGTTCCGGGGCTATCCCCACGTCGAGGTGCGGCGCCTGGACGTGCAGGAGGAGGGGGACTTCGACACGCTGGAAGAGAGCTTCGACACGGTGGTCTGCCTGAACGTCCTGGAGCACGTGGCGGAGCCGCAACGGGGGCTGGCCAACATCCGCCGCGCCCTCGAGCCGGGAGGGACCGCCATCGTGCTGGTGCCCCAGGGCCGCCTGCTCATGGGGGCCCTCGACCGGGCCCTGGGACACCGGCGGCGCTATTCGAAGAAGCTCCTGCGCGAGAGCTGCGAAGCGGCGGGACTCGAGGTCGAGAAGCTCTTCGACTTCAACCGGATCAGCTGCCTGCCGTGGCTCGTGAGCGGCAGGATCCTGAGGAGGAGGAGGCTCGGCCTGATTCAGCTCAAGACCTTCGACTCCCTCGTGTGGCTCTGGCGGATCCTCGACCGCGTCGTGCCGCTCCCGGGGCTGGCCCTCGTCGCCGTGGCCCGGAAGCCGAAGTGATGGCGGTCCCTGGCCGACTTACAGGTGGATGTCCAGCACGCCCATGTCCGTGAGCGTCTTCAAGGTGATGGCGATGCCCACGCAGATGATGAAGGCCGAGCTCGCCATGGGAAGACGCCGGATCCACTTGCCGTCGCCGGAGAAGCGTTCCACCAGCGGCCGCGCCTTGACGAAGAGCACGCCCACGGCGATGAGCACCGCCGCCAGGCCGAGACTGAATACCACCAGGAGCACCAGGCCGAAGGCGATCCGGTCCAGGCCCACGGCCAGCAGCAGGATCACCAGGGCCCCCGGACAGGGCACGATCCCTCCGGAGATGCCCAGGGTCAGCAGGCTCCCGAGGGTTACCTTGGCGGGAATCTCGTGGCTGTGGCCATGGCCGTGGTGATGACCCTCTCCGTGGCCGTGCTCGTGATCCCCGTGGTCATGATCCTCGTGGTGATGGTCTCCATGGTCGTGGCCTCCCCCATGGTCGTGGTCGCCGTGGTGGTGATGGTGGTGACCATGGCCGGGGCCCCTGAGCTGGTTGACCAGCAGCCACCCGCCCAGGGCCACGATGAGCAGCCCGGAGGCCGTGCCCATCCACGGCATGATCTCCTTGTAATCGATCCACTGGGTGGCGAAGAGGGCCATCAGGCCCAGGAGAAGGATGCTGAAGGTGTGGGTGAAGGTGACCACGCCCCCGAGGAACATGGCATGGCTCACGGTGCCGCGGCTGCCCACGAGGTAGGCGGCGACGATCGTCTTGCCGTGGCCCGGCTCCAGGCCGTGGGCGGCGCCGGCCAGGAGGGCCAGCGCCAGGGCTCCGAGGATGATGCCGGCGCTCAGCTCTTCGGAGCCCACCATCTCCTTGAGGGTGTTCTCCAGACCCGACGTCCCCTCATCGCCGTGGTCGTCGGGGGTCCCGGCCTCCACCGCGGCGGGAGCCGCGGCCAGCACGGCCGCGAGCACGAGCGGTCGTACCCAGTGCGCCAAGGTCATGCTCTTCTCCAAGGGTGAACGCGTCAACCGCCGAACGGAGTCAACGGAAATGCAAACGCAGCCTCACGGCCAGCCCATGAACGCAGCCACCAACTCCATCGACCTCGACGCGGTGATCGCCGAGATCGACGACCGGGGCTACTGCGTCCTCCAGGGCGTGATCTCCCCGGAACGGGCGGACCAGGCGCGCACCATTCTCGAAGGACTCCTGCAGGCGGAGATCGACGACGGCGCCCGCGAGAGCAGGCACCAGCGCGTCGGCGGCATTGCCCACAAGGACCCGGTCTTTTTGGAGTTGATGTGCCATCCGCTGATCGTGTCGCTCTGGAAGCGCTACCTCGGCGACGACATCATGTGCTCCTCGTGGACGGCCAACACCATCTACCCGGGCCACGACGCCATCGGCTGGCACGCCGACTATCCCTTCTGGTCCCTGAAACCGCCCTGGCCGGCGGGCCGGTTCGCGGGTCAGACCATGTGGCTCCTCGACGACTTCACCGAGGAGAACGGGGCCACCGGGACCATCCCGTTCTCGCACCGCAAGGGACACCCGCCCGACGCCCCCACCGACCGGTGGCGCCCCGAGGGCGAGATCCTCACCGGGCGACGCGGCTCGGTGGTGGTGGCCCACGGCGCCTGGTGGCACACGTCGCGGCCGAACCGCAGCGACCGGCCGCGTTCCTGCCTGCTCGGCATGTACCTGATGCCGTGGTTCATCCCCCAGGAGGACATGCGCAGCCAGCTCGCCAGGATCGACGACCCCGGCGATCTGGCGACCCAACTGCTGTGCGGCAACCAGCACAGGCCCAGTGTCATCGGCGAATGATCCGATTGACGAAATCGGCGAGTTGCGGTTATCCTAGCCAAATGGGTATGCGGATCTCCCGAAACCAGGCTCTACCCATCTCACAGGAGGATCGCGTGAATCGTCATGCCAAGACCATAGGGCTCTCCATGGGACTCTTCGGCGCCGGCCTGATGGGCGGCCTGGCCCTCGGACTGGCCGCCGGCATCCTGCTCGCTCCCCGCAGCGGCCGCGAGTCCCGCGACTCGGTGCGCCGCGGAGTCTCCGAAGCGTATGACAAGGGCCAGACCTACGTGGACCGGTTCCGCAACCGCGACGGCGAGAAGGAGACCGTCGAGATCTAGCCCGCCGAGGATGCGCTCCCGGCGCCTCCCACCGTCCCGCCCGCGCCTCCCTTCCCGAATCCGGCAGCGGCTCCCGGTCCGCTCGACAGCCCGGCATGGCCTGCCTAGAGTTACCGGCCACCCGACGACAGGACCCCTTGCCAAGGAGAGATCCGTGAAGAAGGTGCTTGCAGTTGCCGTGCTGGGCTGTCTTCCAGGCTGGATGGGCCCTGCCCCCGCCGGTGAGCTCACCCCCTACGGGTTCGTCCGCTTCGACGCCGTCCTCGACGACTCCAAGCTGAGCCACCATCAGTATCCCAACTGGGTGCTGCCAGAGGCACCGGGCGCGGAGAACAAGGGCAACCTGACCATCCACCCCCGGCTGACCCGGCTCGGGGCCAAGCTCGCCCCGGTCGACCTGGGGGGGGGCCGCGAGATCAGCGGGGTCATCGAGACCGATTTCCAGAACGGCGGCAGCGAATCGCGACAGGTCCTGCGCCTGCGCAAGGCATACTTCAACCTGAAGAGTGGGGACTGGCACTTCCTGGCCGGCCAGACCTGGGACCTTGTCTCTCCCCTGTTCCCGGCGGCCAACAACGACGGCATGATGTGGAACACCGGCAACCTCGGAGACCGGCATCCCCAGGCGCGGCTCACCTGGAATCCGGGGACCGGCGTCTCCGCCGCGGTCGCCCTCGGCCAGACCGGGGCGGTGGACAAGAAGGACCTGGACAAGAACGGGACCCTCGACGGCTCGGAGGCGACGGTGCCCTTCGTGCAGGCGCGGGTCGGGATGGAGCAGGCGAAGTTCAAGGCCGGAGCCTGGGCCCACCGGGGGTCGGAGAAGACGGCCACTCCCGTGGGTGGCAATACCAGCTTCACCTCCATGGTGGTGGGAGTGGACTTCTCGGTATCCCCCGCCGACAGGCTGACAGTCGAGGGAGAAGGCTGGACGGGCAGCAACCTCTCCGACATCCGCGGCGGCATCGGCCAGGGCGTCAACAAGGAGACCGGCGAGGAGATCGACTCCTACGGAGGCTGGGTGCATCTCCTGGTCAAGCCGGGCGACGGCTGGAAGCTGTACGCCGGGGCGATGATGGACACGCCTGAAGAAGATGGCGTGCCCGAAGGAGGTCGTACCGCGAATCAGGCCTTCTACGTGGTGAACCGCTACCGGCCGTGGAAGAGCTTCCAGGCCGCCATCGAGTACATCCACTGGACGACCGAGTACAAGGGACTCGACGACGGCACGGCCAACCGGGTGGACCTCCACTTCACCTACAACTTCTGATGCACCCGCCCGAGGCTGCCGGCCAAGAGAAGGTCCTGACGCGGAGGGCCCTGCTCCGCCGCGGCCTGTCCGGGCTCCTGGCGGCGCCCTGGCTGGGGTGGGGCGCCGGCTCCGGGGCCGCCGGCGTGCTCTTGTCGGCGGGCCGGGCCGGCGGGGTCGAGCCCTACCGGGCCTCCGAGGACGAGATCGTCCTCGGCATGTCCGCCGCCTTCTCCGGTCCCTCCCGGGGCCTGGGCAGCGAGCTCTACCGCGGCGCCAAGGCCTGCTTCAACCACGTCAACGACAACGGCGGCATCGGCGGCCGCCGGATCACCCTCAAGCTCTACGACGACGGCTACCAGCCGGACCCGTGCGTGCGCAACACCATGAAGCTCATGCTGGAGGACCGCGTCTTCCTGCTCTTCGGCTACGTGGGCACGCCTACCGTCACCCGCGTCCTGCCGCTGCTGAAGAAGTTCCAGGACGAGCGGGTCTACCTGTTCTTCCCCTTCACCGGGGCCCAGCCCCAGAGGGAGCCGCCCTACGGCGACTTCGCCTTCAACCTCCGCGCTTCCTACCGCCAGGAGACCGCCGGCCTCGTGGACAACTTCGTTCGCGCGGGCCGGAAGCGCATCGCCGTGTTCTACCAGGCCGACGCCTACGGCCGCAGCGGCTGGGCGGGGGTGCGGGCGGCCCTCAGGAAGCATGACGGCAAGATCGTCGGCGAGGCGACCTACCGCCGGGGTCAGAGGTTCACCGGCAGCATGAGGCGTCAGGTCGAGATCCTGACGGGGGCCTCGCCCGACGCCGTCATCTGCATCGGGTCCTACGCGGCCTGCGCCGGCTTCGCCCGCGACGCTGTCGACCTGGGCCTTCGGGTGCCGATCGCCAATCTCTCCTTCGTGGGCAGCGAGAACCTCCTCAAGCTGCTCACCGAGGGCCGCGACGACCCCGAACCCTACACGCGGCTCCTGGTCAACTCCCAGGTCGTACCCAGCTACGAGGACACCTCCATTCCCGCGGTTCGGGAGTACCGCGAGCGGATGGCGCACTACGACCCCCAGATCCCCGAGGAGCTCGTCAAGGAACCCTACAGCCCGTTCCCCCAGAGCTTCGTCAGCCTGGAGGGCTTCCTCGACGCCAAGCTGATGGCCGAGATCCTGCGGCGCCTGGAGGGCGCCCCCGACAGGGCCGGGCTGGAGGAAGCGGTGTTCTCGGTGCGCGACTTCGATCTCGGCATCGGCGAGCAGGTCTCCTTCGGACCCACTCGCCGGCAGGGGCTGCAGCGGGTCTACTACACCGTCGTCCGGGACGGCCGCTTCGTGACCCTCGACGACTGGCAGGGGTGGCTCTCCTGATGAAGATCCAGAAGCTCTTTCAGAAGACCCGCTTCGGCATCTTCGCCCTCTTCGGGCTGATCGTCCTGTCCACCTCCGCCCTGTGCATTTACACGGTGGACACCCAGCTGTCGAAGGAGTACGAGACCAACTGCAGGAACATCGCCAAGAGCATCGCCGACTCCAGCGTCGACATCCTTCTCAACAGAAACCTGGCGACGCTGCAATCCCTCATCGACCAGTTCGTCGAGATCCAGGGGATCCGCTACATCTACATCACCAGCGAAGAAGGCGAGTACCTGGCCCACACCTTCGTGCCCGGCATACCCGAGCAGGTCCTCGCCAGCGATCCCTCCAGCACCGAGCCCGTCCAACGCAGCATTCCGGGGATGGGCGATTTCATGGAAGTCGGCAGCCCGATCCTGGCCGGCGTGGGCGGCACCGTCCACGTGGGCATGGACCTCGACATCATCGGTCTCAAGATTCAGCGGGCCATCGGCCAGCAGGTGATTCTCATCAGCATCTTCCTCGTCGTCGGCGTCCTGGCCTCCATCTGGCTCGTCAACCTCGCCGCCAAGCCGCTGGGCGCGCTGCTCTCCTACGCCGTGGAGCTGTCCGGCGGCGAGGTTGAGGAGGAGGCCGCCAAGGAGGAGCTCCTGGCCCGCGATGACGAGGTAGGGGACCTGGCCCGCCTCTTCCGCCACGTCTCGGGTGGATCCCCGGCCCCGGACGGGCCGGGGGCGCCGCCGGAGAGCCGTCCCTAGGGGATCGGTTCAGCGATGCGCATGCCGCGAAGCGTCATCGCCCTCTTCTGCACGGTCCTCCAGGTCTGCTTCGGCACGGTCTACGCCTGGAGCTTCTTCCAGACCATGCTGGTGCGGCAGGTCGGCTGGACCCATACCGAGACGGCCTGGGCCTTCAGTATCGCCATCTTCACCCTGGGCGTCTCCGCCGCCTGGGCGGGCAACATGCTTCCCAAGGTCGGGCCGCGATGGCTCGCCGTGGCCGGCAGCCTGTTGTTCTCGGTTGGATACCTGATCTCGGGGGCCGCCCTCCACCTGGATTCGGTGCCCCTCTTCTACCTGGGCTACGGCGTGGTGGGCGGGGCGGGCATCGGCCTCGGATACGTGACCCCGGTGGCGACGGTTGCCAAGTGGTTCCCCGACCGCAAGGGGCTGGCCACCGGCATCGTCGTCATGGGTTTCGGCGTGGGGGCCTTTCTCCTGAGCAAGGGGCTGGCTCCCTTCCTGATCATCCACACCGCCGGAGCCCTGCCCCAGGTCTTCTTCTGGCTCGGCATCGTCTTCGCCTGCATCCTGATTCCCAGCAGCCTGGCCCTCAGCGATCCCCCGAAGTCCGCACTGCCCGCCGCCGCCGAGGAGGCCTCCGGATTCGACGAGCCCGACTCCGCCGGCCCCTACCTGCGCACCACCCAGTTCACCATCATGTGGATCGTCTTCTTCTTCAACATCTCCGCCGGGATCTCCGTGATCAGCTTCCAGTCGGAGCTCCTCCAGGAGATCTGGGGCCTGGCGGACGCCACCATCGAGCCCACCACTCTGGCCGAGTACGGCGCCACCCTCATCGCCGTGAGCTCGATCTGCAACGGCTTGGGGCGCCTGTTCTGGGGTTTGCTCTCCGACCGCTTCGGACGGGTGACGATCTTCCGAGTCATTCTCGCCAGTCAGATGGTGGTCTTCGGGATCCTCATGACCGAGACCAACCCCTGGATCTTCTCCGTCCTCGTCTGCTACGTTCTTCTCTGCTTCGGGGGAGGCTTCGCCACCATGCCGCCCTTCGTCCTCGACGTCTTCGGCACGAAGAAGATGTCCACCATCTACGGAGCGGTCCTCACGGCGTGGGCCGCCGCCGGCATCGCCGGACCGCTCTACGTGGGGCACCTGAAGGACGTCTATCCCGACAGGGCCGTCATGTACTGCTTCCTCATCGGCATCCTCATGCTCGCCGCCGGGTACCTGTTCTCCTTCCTGTTGAACGACGGGCGGATCCGCCTCGGACGTCCGACGCTGGAGAACACCCTCGACCGTTTCGGGATACCGGCGGCCGGCAGGGCCCCGGGATGACGCGGTCCTCGGCGAACGGGTCGAGAGACAGCGACCTCGCCTACCAGGAGGAGATCCTCCAGGGGGTCTCGCGGACCTTCGCCCTCACCATCCCGCAGCTTCCGGATCCGCTGCGCGAGGTGGTGGGCAACGCCTACCTCCTGTGCCGGATCACGGACACCATCGAGGACGAGCCGGCCCTGTCGGCCCCGCAGAAGCGGGCCTTCTCGGAGCGCTTCGTCGAGGTCGTCGGCGGCCGCGAAGGGGCGCAGCCCTTCGCTCGCGACCTCGGCGCCCTGCTCTCCTCCGCCACGACCGAGAGCGAGCACGACCTGGTGGCCAACACCGCCCGGGTCATCCGCCTCACCCGGGGCTTCCGCCCCGCCCAGCGATCCGCCCTCGAGCGCTGCGTGAGGATCATGTCCCGGGGGATGTCCGAGTTTCAGCAGCAGGCGACGGTGGACGGCCTGGACGATCTGCCACACCTCGACCGCTACTGCTACCATGTGGCCGGCGTCGTCGGCGAGATGCTCACCGAGCTGTTCTGCGACTACTCACCGGAAATCGCAGAACGGCGCAAGGACCTGCTCGCCCTCTCCGTCTCCTTCGGGCAGGGCCTGCAGATGACCAACATCCTCAAGGACATGTGGGACGACCGCCGCCGCGGCGCCTGCTGGCTGCCGCGCGACGTCTTCCTCGAGGCCGGCTCCGAGATACGCTCCCTTCCCGCCGGGCGGGACGACCCCGCCTTCATCGACGGGCTCCTGGAGCTGGTGGCCATCGCCCACTGGCACCTGGAGAAGGCCTTGGGCTACATCCTGATCATCCCCGCCCGCGAGACCGGCATCCGCCGCCACTGTCTGTGGGCCCTGGGGATGGCGGTGCTCACCTTGCGCCGCATTCACGCCACTCCGTCCTTCAAGGACGGACAGGAAGTGAAGATCTCCCGCCGCAGCGTGCGGGCCGTTGCCCTCGTCACCAGTGCCCTGGTGCGCTCCAACCTGGCTTTGAAGCTCCTCTTCAAAGCGTGGACTCGAGGGCTCCCCCGACCTCGCATGGGAGGGCGTTTCGAGCCGCCGCCTTCCCCTGACCTGAACACCGAAGAACGCCCAGGCCTCAAGAAGGTCGCCGACAGGTAGCCGAGAGGAGGAGAGACGATGCGAGTCATTCTTGCCCAGCCCCGCGGATTCTGCGCCGGCGTTGAGCGGGCCATCGAGATCGTCGAGGCAGCGCTGGAGCAGTACGGCCCTCCGATCTACGTACGGCACGAGATCGTCCACAATCCACGGGTCGTCGAGAACCTCCGGGCCAAGGGGGTCCGGTTCGTGGAACAGATCGACCAGGTACCCAACGGCGCGATCACCGTCTTCAGCGCGCATGGCGTATCGAGGAAGGTCGAGGAGGATGCCGCGACGCGTGACCTGCGTTCCCTCGATGCGACCTGCCCCCTGGTCTCCAAGGTACACAAGGAGGGCCGGCGCTACGCCGCCAAGGGGTACGACATCATCCTCATCGGCCACGAGAACCATCCCGAGGTGGAAGGCACGGTGGGACAGATCCCGGGGCCGGTTCTCCTGGTGAGCGACGCGGAAGGGGTGGAGGCCCTCGAGGTGCGGGATCCCGAAAAGGTCGCCTACATAACCCAGACGACCCTGTCCGTCGACGATACGCGGGAGGTGATCACGGCCCTGCGGCGACGCTTCCCGAAGATCCTCGGACCCGACGTGAAGGACATCTGCTACGCCACCCAGAACCGCCAGGCCGCGGTGCGCGCCCTCGCCGCCGAGGTCGACCTGTTGCTGGTCGTGGGCGCGGAGAACAGCTCCAACTCCAATCGCCTGTGCGAGGTGGGCAACGACATCGGCGTGCCCAGCTATCTGATCGAGGATCCTTCAAAGCTCGATCCCGAGTGGCTGGCGGGAGTCGAGAGCATCGGCATCACCGCCGGCGCCTCGACGCCGGAGGAGCTGGTGCACGAGCTCATCGACAGGTTGAAGGGACACGCCCAACTGGAGATCTCGACGATGGACGGGATCGTCGAGAACGTGCGCTTCAGCCTTCCCGACATCCTGAATCCCGGCCTCGCCAGCGCCTGACGAGGGCTCGGAGCCGCACCCGGCTCCGCCGCATCCGTTACAGATTCCAGCTCAGACCCAGATCGACGAAGCTGTCGCGGCGCGTCGGGTAGTGGAGATCCGCCGCGTCGATGGCGAGAAGACCGACCGCCTCCAGGCGCAGGGACCAGCGGCCGGAGATCCGCCGGTTGAGCTCGATGGCGAAGGTGCGCGTGGAACGCTCCAGGTCCATCACCAGGCCGCCGAGAATCTCGGTGCTCTGCACATCGTTCAGGGCGAGGCGTCCGCCGACGAAGAGGTCGTTCTCCAGGGTATTCGGGGTGCGTCCCGGCGTGGCCCTGGGCCCCCGTCCATCGTAGCTCCATTCGCCGAGCAGGCCGAGATCGGCCGTGGTGCCAAGCACTGAATAGAGCGTCTGCTCCGCCCCCATGACCGAGGCGGCGTAGTCCTCGTCCCGGCCGAGGCGGTTGCGGGCTCCGGCGCGGTGAATGGCCTCCAGCTTGATCAGCCACGAACCGGTCGTCAGTTGCACGTCCAGCCCGGCCTGCCGGATCTGCTCGTAGTACTGGATCAGGGCCGGCCCGCGTTCCGGCTCCGCGCCCAGGAGCAGGAAGGGCTCCCGGCTGGTGCCCCGGAAGAGGCTCAGGCCGACGTCGGCGGGGCCGATACCCTGACTGTACCTGGCGGCCAGATCCAGGTGCCGCGCCCCGGCTTCGCTCTCGTACTCGACTGGACTCTCCTTCACGGCAAGAGGCAGGCGCAGCCGGCCCGAGGAGCCCGGAAAGGTCCGGGCCCGGTGAAAGGGAAGGCCGAACAACTCCAGCGCCCCCCAGTCGCCGGACCAGGTGAGATGAACCATGGCCTGTCCCAGCTTGGCCTCGCCGTCGGGATGCTCGACGAAGTCGACCTGGTTCACGATGTCGACCAGATGCTGGGATTCGGCGACGCCCCAGAAGACCTGGTCGAGGCCCGCCCGCAGCTCCCACTCCCCGTCGCCGACTTCCCCGAAGAGCAGCAGCGCCGCCTCCCGAAGGTCGGCATGGGTGCGGCGGGGGTCCGCGGAGTCATATCGGAAGATTGGCGCGACGGTGAGGCTCCGGCCCCCGGGGTCCGAGAGGTAGAGGCGCGGGGCCGTCACGAACCCGCTCGCGTGACGGCCTTGCACCGCGTGGGCCGGGGCCTCCGGAAACCAGCGCGTCTCGACACGGGCGCTCCCGGAGAACCGGTGTTCCAGCCAGGGGGCGGCTCCCGCTCCTCCGGCGAGAGCCGAGGCCAGGATCCAGACCGCCGGGGGCAGCGCGCGGTGCAGACCGCCCCGAAGCCCCATCAACGGGCGCGTCTCAGCCCGGTCCGTGTGAAGTCGCGCTTGTCCAGGTCGGTACCGAACCGGTAGTCGGTCCAGGTCAGGACGGTGCTCTTGCCGGTGAGGTGGTTCTCCATCGTCATCTCGCCCGCCCGCCAGTAACGCCCCAGGTACTGCTGATAGTCATCGAGGGTGAGCGTCTTCAGATGGGCATCCTTGCGGTCGTAGTACTCGACCTTCCACACCCGGAGCTCCTCCTTGTCGCGCCAGACCACCTGGCGGCTGTACCCCGACTTCCTGTCCACGGGGAACCGCTCGGAGACCGTGCAGGTCGACGGGCCGCAGGGTTCGTCCCGCAGGTACCGGTAGGTGAACTTCTCCACCGCCTGGGGGGTCAGGTCTTCATAGGCGAACTCGCTGCCCATGAAGGAGCCCGACCGGTTCGACGAGCTGATGCGCTTGACGCGCTTCAGCGCCGGGAGATACAGCCACTGATCGTCCGAGTCTTCCTTGTTCGCATGGATGAGCAGGGCCGTGCCTTCCACGTCGGGAGGGTCATCGAAGACGAAGAGGCTCTTGTCGCCCTCCCCCGGGACCTCGAGAACCCTCACGCGCAGCTGGCGGCGGCTCTCCTGCCCCTGCTTGTTGCGCAGCACCATGACCTGCCGGGCGCTGAAGCTGCCGAAGCCCTCCTCCAGGGACCGGGCTTCCCTGGCGATCCGGAGCCCGGCCGCCTCCTCGGGGGATCCCCGGGATGGAGCGGGAGACGGGACTTCCAGAAGGGCCCACGCCATAGCCGGCATGAAGAACAGGCGGAGCACGTGTCGGACCCGGGGCAGGGGCATGGTCTACTTCCTCCGGTCGATGGCGATCAGCAGGGGTGGAAGGAGCAGGAAATCGGCGACCAGGGCGAAGACGATCGTGAACGTCACGAGGAGGCCGAGGGCCCAGCTCACCTCGAATCCCGATGTGGCAAAGACCAGGAAGCCGGCCGAGAGGACCGCCGTCGTCGTCCACAAGGCATGACCCACCGTGTGAAAGGCGGACCTCACCGCCTCGGCGGCCTCGAGGCCCTCCCGCCGCGCTTTCAGGTACTTGCTCAGGAAGTGAACCGTGTCATCCACGACGATGCCGAAGACGACGGCGATCACCACGGAGGAAGCGATGCCCACGTGGCCCACGAGATAGCCCCACAGGCCAAAGCTCATGAGGGCCGGTATGAAGTTCGGAAGCAGACTCAGGAGCCCGACCCGGACGCTCCGGAAGATCCATATGAGGACGAAGGAGATGAGGGCCATGGCCACGATCGTCCCGCGCAGCATGCTGTGGATGTTCCGCAGGGACAGGTGGGCGAAGACGACGCTCAGTCCGGACGCCTCCTGGGAGAAGTCGGGCACATTCGCATCGAGCCAGTCGAGGGCCCGCTGGTCGAGAGCGCGCAGGTCCCGGGACCAGGCGTTCCGTGTCACCACCACCATGCGGGTGGCCGACTTGGCCACGTCGATGCGGTCGTTGAGGTCGCTGCCGAAGGGAAGGGAGAGCTCGTAGAGCAACAGGTACTGCGCCGCCAGATCCGGGTCTTCGGGCACGCGATGGTATGCCGGATCGTCGCCGTGCATGTTCCTGTTGAGACGTTTCATGATGTCCGGGAAAGCCTGCACGTGGGTGACCTCGGGCTGCTGGCGGAACCAATCGGCGAAGGCCTCCACCTTGCGCAGGTACTCGGGCCGGGTGATGCCGCCTTCGCTCCCGGAAACAAGGGAGTACTCCAGCTTCTCCACGCCCGTCAGGTTGTCGACGATGTAGTCCGTGTGGCGCCGGAACTCGTAGCGGTCGTCGAAGTACCGGGCCATGTTGTCGCTCAGCTCGATGCGCGGGATGCCGATGATCAGGACCACTACTCCCAGGGAGAGGGATCCGAGGAGGAGCTTGCGCCGGGCGATGACGAAGTCCGCCAGCCGGTCGAAGAACGCCGGTCTCCCTCCCTGGGCGGGAGCGGCACGGGCCCGCAATGGCAGCAGGGAAAGCAGGGCGGGCAGGAGGGTCATGGTGTAGAGGAAGGCGCAGAGCACGCCGAAGGCCACGTAGTTGCCGAGGACGCGGAAGGGCGGCGAGTCCGAGGCGTTCAGACTGAGGAACCCGATGGCCGTGGTCACCGAGGTGATGAGGACCGGATAGGCGTTGATGCGCATCGATTCGGCGATCGCCGCGTGCTTTTCCAGGCCGCGGCGCAGGCCCAGCAGGACGCTCGTGACGATGTGGATCGAATCGGCGATGGCGATGACCATGACGATGATCGGCACGCCGGCATTGGTGGGGCTGAAGACGACCCCCCTCCATCCGGCGAAGCCCACCGTGGAATTGACGACGAAGACCAGCACCGCCACGATCGCGGCGGCTCCCAGAACGGATCGCAGGATCAGCACCGTGAGGCCGACGATGATGACAAAGACGATCGGAGTCAGGGTCTCCAGATCGTCCCGGGTGGCGTCGGCGAAGGTCCGGCTCATGACGACGTCGCCCGTCAGGTAGCAGTCGATGCCGGGATGGTCCGCCCGGACCTGCTCCAGTTCCGAACGGAGGAAGTCGGTGATCTCCACCACGGCCTTGTCGTGCTCTTCGGGCAGGACGAAGTCGATCGCCAGACCGGCCGTGCGTC
>JAJDTN010000418.1 GCA_022827165.1 Candidatus Latescibacterota bacterium | reverse complement strand
CCGACCGCTACGTCGACTACGCCGAGCAGGACTCGATCCTCCTCGACGGCAACGCCGTGATCGAGCATGGCGGCGCCCGGCTCGAGTCGGCGCAGATGGTCTACCTGAGAGACCGCCGCATCGTCGTCGCCCGGGCCGGCGTGGACAGCAGCGGCCAGCCCTTCGGGATGCCCACCCTGACCCGGGGGGACGACGTGCTGAAGGGGGAGTCCATCGTCTACGACATCGAGTCGGGGGAGGGCCTGATCCGCCAGGGCCGCATCGGTCACGGCGACGGCTTCTACGCCGGCCGGCGCATCCGCACCCGCACCGAGGAGGAGTTCCACGTCGGCTCGGGATCGTACACGACCTGCGACGAGGAGCACCCCCACTTCGACTTCTACAGCCCCCGGATCAAGGTCCTGGTGGGGGACATGGCCATCGCCCGCCCGGTCTACTTCCGCGTCGCCGGGCGGCGGTTGTTCTGGGTGCCCTTCTACGTGTTCTCCCTGCGCGAGGACCGCCAGTCGGGGGTTCTCACCCCGGGCTTCGGCCGGCGGCCGGTCTCGTACGGCAGCTCCCTCACCGAGTGGGAGGTGCGGGACCTGGGATACTACCTCGCCCCCAGCGACTACTGGGACCTGACGGTCGCCGCCGACCTGCGCCAGCGCTCGGGGTGGCTCGCCCGGGGGGCCCTGGCCTACGCCTGGCGCTACCACTTCGACGGCCGGCTGCAGACCCGCCTGCAGAGCTTCCAGTCGGGGGACCGCACGAGCTGGTCCTGGTGGCTGTCCGGCAACCACCGCCAGGACCTCGGCCCGGGGTCGAGTCTGCGCGCCACGGGGACCTTCGTGAGCGACCGGGACTTCCTGCGCAACAACGCCACCCGCCTCGGCGACCGCCTGCAGCGGACCCTGCGCTCCAACCTCCGCTACGAAAAGCGCTGGCGGAAGGCGGGATGGTCCCTCAGCGCCGGCGCCGGCCGGACGAAGTACCTGGACTCGGGAAGGTCCGACGACGTGCTGCCCGAGATCAGCCTGCGATCGAACCGCAGGGCCCTCTTCCCGTCGGCGGGGACCGACCGGCGGGGCTGGGGCTCGCGCGTGTTCTACGACGGCAGCCTGCGCCTGCGCCACACCCGTCGGCACAGCCCCGAGTCGCGGAGCGAGCGCACCCGCGGCGAGGCCAGCCTGGGCCTGTCCTCGCAGCAACGGCCGTTGAACTGGCTCAACCTCAATGGCGCGGTGAGCAGCCGCTGGCTCGACCCGGACCTGCGCGCCGGCGACGCCGAGGGCGTGCGCAGCGACCGGCTGCGAGCTTCGGCGGCCCTGTCACAGACCCTCTACGGACTGTTCCATCCGGCCCTGGGACCGGTGACGGCGCTGCGGCACGTGCTCAAGCCCGACGCCGGATTCTCCTTCAGCGCCACCCGCGCCGACAGCGGCGGCATCGGCTTCCGGGGGCGCGCCGGCGACTGGCGCACCAGCCGCCGGCTGAACCTCCGGCTCAACAACACGTTCCTGGTGAAGCTGCTGCAGGGGGAGGAGGAGCTGAAGCACCGATTGGCGCAGCTGAACCTGTCCACCTCCTACGACTTCGACCGGCGCAGCCGGCCCCTCTCGGACCTGGCCACCCGCCTCACCCTGGAGGCGGGCCGGCGCCTGAGGACGAAGCTGAGCCTGCGCTCCGAGTTCTACGACGACGAGGACAGGCTGATCCCGCCCCGGGTGCGCCGGTTCGAGGTCGACACCTCCCTGCGCCTGGCCTCGAGCCGCGGGGGCCCGGGAGGCGGCCTGGAGGAGGAGCGGGGGGGAGCCTACGGTCCCTCCAGCCGCGGATCGAGCTACGGGGAGGACTCCTACGGCGCCTACCGCGCCGGCGGCGGGTTCGGCTACGACAGCGGCCTGCAGCAGGACATCCGCCGGGGGCCGGGCCGGCGGCTGCGGGTGGGCCACTACTACTCGCGCCAGCGCCGGACGGGGGCCGCTGACTTCGAGAGATCCCGGCTGCAGGCCTCCGTCGGGGGCCGTCTCTTCGGCGGCTGGCACCTCGACTATTCCGTGTACTACAATCTCAAGGCCCCGGGGACCGCCTTGTTCGACGCCGGACGGGTCACCGCCGAGCTTCTGTCCCTGCAGCGCTCCTTCCACGACTGGACCGCGACCCTGAACATCGAGCCGAGCCGCTTCGCCGAGGACCGCGCCTTCTACTTCAAGGCGCAGCTCAAGGACATCCCCCAGATCCGCTTCGAGCGCGGCGACCGCCGGCGCCGGAGGTTCTGAAGGTGCGCGTTCTCCTGCAGCGCGTGCGCCACGGGAGCGTCGCCGTGGACGGGGAGGTCTGCGGGCGCATCGGCCCGGGCCTGGTGGCCCTCGTCGGCGTCCACCGGGACGACGGCGCCGAGGAGGTCCGCTTCTGCGCCGACAAGTGCGCCGGCCTGCGCATCTTTCCCGACGCCGGCGGGCGCTTCAACCGCTCCGTCCTGGAGGCGGAAGGAGGGATCCTGGCCGTCTCCCAGTTCACCCTCTACGCCGACTGCCGGCGCGGCCGCCGTCCGAGCTTCTCCGAAGCCGCCCCCCCGGAGACGGCGGAGGGCCTCTTCGAGGCCTTCGTGGAGCGCCTGCGGGCGGAGCACGGGCTGCACGTGGAGTGCGGGCGTTTCGGCGCCCACATGGACGTCGAGCTGGCCAACGACGGACCCGTCACCGTCCTCGTCGAGAGTCCGCGCCGGGAGGGAGGCTGAGCCCCTGGCCAATCCTGCCATCGTGCTGGCTTCGGCCTCGCCGAGGCGCGCCGGCCTGCTCCGGCAGCTGCGCATCCCCTTCCGGCAGGTGGTGAGCCCCGTCGAGGAGCCCGAGCCCGACGGCGGCGACCGGGAGGCCTTCGTGATCCGGTCGGCCACCGCCAAGGCGCGGGCGGTGGCCGCTCTCCTCGCCCGGACCGAGGGGACGTTCGGTGACCCCGGGGGCTCGACCCTGGTCATCGGGGCGGACACCGTGGTCTGCTGCCAGGACAGGATCCTGGGCAAGCCCGGAGGTCCGGAAGAGGCGGCGCGCACCCTGCGCTGGCTCGCCGGACGCCAGCACACCGTGTGCACCGGAGTGGCCGTGCTCGGTCCTGCGCCCGACCGGGTCGCCACCGCCTGCGAGACCTCCCGGGTGACCCTGTGCGCCATGTCGGAAGCCGCCGTCACCTCGTACGTGGCGACGGGAGAACCCCTCGACAAGGCCGGCAGCTATGCCATTCAGGGTCTGGGCGCCCGCTTCGTTGAACGTGTGGAGGGGTGTTACTATAATGTCGTAGGTCTGCCCTTGGCCCGGCTCTGCTCTCTCCTCCGGTCGGCGGGGTACGACATCGATTCGATCCAGGATTCAGGATGAGCGAGGAACTCAGCCTGTCCGAGGAATTGCGCCGCGCCCGCGAAGGCCGCGGCGAGTCCCTCGATCAGGTTCACCAGCGTACGGGCATCAGCGTGAAGATCCTGCAGGCCCTCGAGGACGGGGACCTGGAGGCCGTCGAGGCGGTGTACATGCGCATGGGCGCCATCCATTACGCCACCTACCTGGGGCTCGATGGCCAGGCCCTGGCGCAGGGCCTCGGGGGACCGCGGTCGAAGGAGAGGGTGCGGGCGCGTATGCCGCCTCCCTGGGGGGGACCGGTTCTCGGCGATGGCCTGTTCAAGTGGGCGGCGGGTCTCGCCGTCGTCGCCATTGCGGCCCTCCTCTACCTGATGACCGGCGGCGAGGCGAACCCCGCGCCCCCGGCGGTGCCGGTGGTCGACGAGCTTCCCCCTTCGGGCGATTCCTCCCCTTGGGAAGAGCCCGCCGCCGCGGAGTCCCCGGAACCCGTAGAGTCCGGCGCTGCGGCGCAAGCCGAGCCCGGGGACCTGTCCGAGCCGGTGGAGGGTGAAGCTCCCGAAAGCGGCCCCGAGGAGTCCGGCGACGGATCCGAGCTGGCCCGGGCGAGCCCGCCCGAGGGGACCTCCGCGGGCCCCGAGGCCGCCATCGCAGAGGCGGCCAGCCCCGCCCGGATCGAGCTGGAGGCCGAGGCCTTCGACACCGTCTGGGTACAGGTCTCATGGGACGACGTGGACAGCGCCATGGAGACCATCTCCGCCGGCGAGCGGCGGACCTGGACGGCGGAGCGCTACTTCCGGGTTCACGCCGGCCGCTCCGGCAACATCCGCTTCCGCTTTCAGGGCCAGCTGCTGGGCGAGGGACGCCTCGGCGACCCCGACCGGACGCTGCGTTTCCGCGTCTCCGACGACGGGTACCAGCTCCTCGGCCCCGATTTCCAGCCCATCGGCCCGCTCACCGGGTTCCCGCCAGAGAGGACGGAGTCGAGCCAGTCGGAGGCCCGCTGATGGGCAGGCGCCTCGTGGAGGTCGCCCTGCCGCCTCCCCTGTCCCGGCAACTCACCTACAGCGTTCCCCCCGAGCTCGGCGCCCTGGTCGGGCCGGGGGCGGTGGTGCTCGTACCCGTCCAGCAGCGCCTGGTCACCGGCTTCGTCGTCACCGACGGGCCCGCCGAACCGGAGGTTGCGCCCGGCCGCATCCGCGACATCACCCAGGTGGTCGATACGGAGGCTCCCATCAGCGCCGAGGTGGTGCGGCTGTGCGCCTGGCTCGCGGACTACTACATGGCGCCGGTGGGCGCCGCCCTGGCGGCGGCCCTGCCCCCCGGCGTGCGCCTCACCTCCAGCCGCACCGTGCGGCTG
>JAJDTN010000036.1 GCA_022827165.1 Candidatus Latescibacterota bacterium | reverse complement strand
AATGTATGGGCTCGCGGTACAATCGTCAATCGAACCCGATCGAAGGGAGCCGGGCATGACGGTTGCGATCGAGGAAGGGCTGGAAGGAGTGGTTGCCGCGCGCACGCGGTTGAGCGGGATCGACGGGGAGGAGGGCCGGCTCTGGCTGGGCGGATTCCCGGTCGAGGAACTTGCGCCGAAGGCCTGTTTCGAGGAGACGGTCCACCTGCTGTGGAACGGTGAGCTTCCGGACCGCGGGCAGCTTCGCCAGTTCCAGGGGCGGATGTCGGGCTGGACCCTGCCCGCAGACACGCGGTCCCTGATCGAGGCCGCCGCGGCGGCAGGCCAGAGACCGATCGACGTCCTGCGCCTGGCTCTCGACTCGCTGTCTGTCGAAGACCCAGAGGCGGATGTCACCCTCGTGGGCGCCACACCCGTCATCGTCGCCGCGGTATCGCGATCGATGGAAGGGAGACCGGTGATTCAGCCGGACCCGGGGCTTCGGCTCGCGGCGAACTTCCTCTACATGCTGACGGGCCGGCGGCCGACGGAGGCCAGGGCGCGGGCGCTGGACACCTACCTCAACACCATGGTCGACCACGGCATGAACGCGTCGACCTTCACCGCCCGCGTCATCACCTCGACGCGCTCCGATCTGAAGTCGGCCGTCGTCGGCGCCCTCGGCGCCTTGAAGGGCCCCCTCCACGGCGGCGCGCCCGAGCCGGCCCTGGCCATGCTGCAGGCGATCGGGGTTCCGGACCGGGCGGAGCCCTGCATCCGCAACCTCCTCGAGCGCGGCGAACGCCTGATGGGCTTCGGGCATCGCGAGTACAAGGTGCGGGACCCCCGGGCGGCGGTCCTCGCACAAGCCGCCGAGGATCTGTGCGCGGCCAGGGGAGAGGCGGGCCTGCTCGATCTGGCGGGAACCGTGGAAGCAGTGGCGGTGAGGCTGTTGGCGGAGTACAAGCCCGGCCGGCGCCTCTATGCCAACGCCGAGTTCTACACGGCCGTGCTGCTCCACGAACTCGGAGTCCCGCCGGCGCTGTTCACCTGCACCTTCGCCGTGAGCCGCATGGCCGGCTGGATCGCCCACTGCCGGGAGCAGGAAGCCACGGGCCGGATCTTCCGGCCCCAGTCGGAGTACGTGGGGCGCGGGGACGGAGAGTGGGTGGCGCTCGAAGAGCGCTGCGCGAGGACGGGGACCGCGGCGGCTGTCCCGGCAGGCGCCGCGCGCGACTCGGCCCTGGGCTAACCCTGGTCCTGCTCGAGGGCCGGCGCGCGGCGGACGAACTCCGCGACGGGCTCGAGATCGCGGATCGCCCGGACCACCTGCTCGTAGTCGAGGGCCACGTACTCGTGGATCAGGACGTCGCGGAACCCCGGCAGGAGGGAGAGCCGGTCCACTAGGTCCGGCGAAAACTCCTCGTACGCCGACAGACTCCTCACGGCCTCCGTGTAGTCTTCGAAGCGCTGCCGGCGGCGGGCGGCCAGTTCTCCCGAGATGTCGATGACGCGTTGCGCCATGATCAGCAGGGAGAACAGGACATCGTTGTGCAGGCTCAGGTCCCGCTGCAGGGATTCGGGTCCGTCAACCCTCGGTCCCAGCACCCTCAGGTGATCGAGGTGTCTCCGCAGCTCGGCGAGCCGTTCCACGAGGTAGGTCACGTGGAAAGAGCCTTGAGCTTGATCTCCCGCATTCGTCGCAGGAACGGATCAAGGTCGGCGGCGCGCAGCTGCACGTCGCGGCAGAAGGCGTGATCGGCCTCGTGGTCGGCCACGTACACGCGGACGCCCGCGGTGATCGCATGGCGTCCGAGGCCCGGCGGGACATCGTTGAGAACGACGAGGTCCACGTCGTTTCTCGCGAGCGCGTGGATCAGCTCGGCGGTGAGCCGCAACCGCTCGTCGGCCCGCTGCTCCCGGGAGGGGTAGCAGGCGCGGTCCAGAAGCACGGCCACGTCGACGTCGCTCTGCGAATGCTCCTGCCCCCGGGCCGCGCTTCCGTAGAGATAGACCGACGCCACTCCGGGAGGGCGCTCCCGGTGGAAGAACGCATCCAGGGCCTTCCCGGCGGGTCTCTCATTTGTGTGCTCAGGCCGCATCACCTTGGGTTTCTCCCTATCCGGTGGTATTTATGAAGGCCGTCCTGTTCGATCTCTACGAGACCCTTGTCACCGAGAACCACCCGGAGTGGCATGTCCCGGCGCCGACGCCGGGCGAGCGGCTCGGATTGCCGCGGGAGGAATTCAACCGCGAGTGGGCGGCCCGCTACGGGGCGCGCATGTCCGGCAGGCTGCCCCTCTACGGCGACGTGCTGAGGGACATCTGCCGCGCTTGCCGAATCGACCCGCCCGAGGAGGAGATCGCCTCGATGCAAGCGGAGCGAGCGGCCGCCAAGGCGCGGCCCTTCGAGCGGCTGGACCCGGCGGTCGTCGATACGCTGCGGGCCCTGAAGGCGGAGGGATACCGCGTCGGGATGATCTCGAACTGCTCCCATGACGAGACCGCCGCCTGGGACTCCTGCGAGCTCTCGGCCCTGGTCGAGGAACCGGTCTTCTCCTGTGTGGAGGGGTTGATCAAGCCGAATCCGGCCATCTATCGCGTAGCCTGTGACAGGTTGGGCGTCGACGCCGGTTCCGCGGCCTTCGCGGGAGACGGCGGCAGCGACGAACTGCGCGGCGCCAACGAGGCGGGCCTGACGGCGATCTGGGCCACCTGGTTCATCGAGAGGTGGCCCTGGAACTGGGTGGGCAAGGCGGCCCGGACATCAGACGCCTTTCCCCGGTGCCGGAGGATCGAGGACCTGCCGGCCCTGCTCGAATGAAGATCGGATTCATCGGTTGCGGCCGGGCGGCGCAGACCGTGCACCTGCCCTGGTTCGCCGCCTCCGGGCAGTGCGAGATCACCACCTTGGTGGACCGGCGGGTGGAGCTGGCCTCCGAGCTGGCCTCGCGGTACGGCATAGCCAAGGTCGCCGGCGATCACCGCGTGCTGTGCGACGATCCCGACATCGAGGCGGTGGTCATGATCCTGCGCGAGCCGCTGCACGCGCCGGTCGGGATCGACCTGCTGCGCGCCGGCAAGCACGTCTTCACCGAGAAGCCCCTGTCGGACCGGCTGCCCGAGGCGCGCCGGCTCGTCGACGCCGCGGCAGAGACCGGCCGCCTGCTGATGGTGGGCTACATGCGCCGCTACGACCCCGGCATCGACAAGGCCCGCGAGCTGCTGGCCGAGGTGCGCGCCTCCGGGGAGCTGGGCCGGGTCGTTCAGGTGAGACTGCACATTCACGGCGGCGGGGGATCGGGCCACGAGTTCGGCTCCAGCGAACCGGTGACGACGGCGGAGGAGAAGCCGCCCGTGCCGACCGGCCCCGACGACGGCCTTCCCGCCGAGGTCCACCAGCTGTCGTGGAGCACCAACTTCTTCGACACCCACCTGAGCGACATGCTGATCCACCTCCTCGATCCGGTCCGCGAGATCCTCTTCGCCGACATGGACCCGGAGACCGGGAGCCGCATGTTCATCTACGACCACGGCGGCTACAAGAGCGTGCACACCGGCAGCCGGTCGGTGGTGGGCCCCCGCGACGAGAGCATGGTCGTCTACTTCGAGAAGGGGCGCCTGACGATCCGGCCCTCGTCCAACTTCCGCCGCGACGAGCACGCCCGGGTGGAGCTGCTGCGCGGCGCCGGACCGTCGCCGGTGATCGAGCGGCCCCTGGTGGCCGGGCCCTGGTGTTTCCGCGCCCAGGCCGAGCACTTCCTGCGCTGCGTCCGCACCGGGGAGCAGCCCCGCTGCACTGGCGAGGACGCGATGGCCAACGCCGAGTTGCTGCACGCGACCCTGGGCAAGCTGGCCGGTCAGGGCCCCTGAGTCGATGCTCGACAAGCCGAGGGCCGCCGACCGCCGCCGGTGGGCAGGTTCGCCGCTCCTCCTCGTCAAGTGAAGCCGCTCCGTTCAAAGGCACCACCTGGCGCCGGGGCAACGGTCAGCCTGCGTGAGATCACGGCGGAAACCCTCATGTCCATTCTGGAGCTTCGGGTGACCAGGGGGCAGAGGCGGTTCGTCGCTTCGAATGCGGTCTCCATCGCCCAGGCCCACTTCTCCCCCGAGGCATGGTTGCGCGCCATCCACGCGGGGGAGACACCCGTCGGATTCCTGATGATGTCCGTCAACCCGGAGCACGGGGAGTACTACCTGTGGCGCTTCATGATCGATGCCCGGCATCAGGGGAAGGGCTACGGACGCCGCGCCATGAAGCTCCTGATCGAGCACGTGAAGGGACAACCGAACGCGAAGGAACTCACCCTCAGCCATGTTCCCGGGGCTGGCAGTCCGGAGGGCTTCTACCGCAAGCTGGGCTTCGAGCATACGGGCGAGGAAGAAGGGGAGGAACTGGTGATGAAGCGGACCCTTGCGTGAAGGGACGGGCCCTGGCCGCCGGGGACTCGGCCCTCGGTCACCCACGTGGGCAGACGGCCCGGTGAGGCGGTGTCGACGGACCCGGGCAGCCACCGCGGCACTTACCGCGCAGGTGGTTGTGGCGATGGCCACAGCGCCGGGCCCCTGGCGCTCGGACCAGTTCGGACTATATTCCGATTTGGTCTGACCTACCCGGAATAGAATCCTCCCTGTGCCCTACATCCGCCAGCTCCGTCTGGACCTCCCCCGGGGGCAGTCGGCCTTTCTGTGGGGGCCCCGCAAGACCGGCAAGTCGACGCTGCTTCGCCAGCGGTTTCCGGAGGCCCCGCGTTTCGATCTCCTGGACACGCGCCAGCTGCTGGAGTTCACCCGCGCCCCGTGGGTGCTGGCCGACCGTTTGCGGGCCCTCGGTGGAGCGGCCCTCGCCGGCCCCGTCATCATCGACGAGGTGCAGAAGGTGCCGGCCCTCCTCGACGAGGTCCACCGGCTCATCGAGAGCGAGGGCTTCGGCTTTGTGCTGTGCGGCTCCAGCGCCCGCAAGCTGAAGCGGGGGCGCTCGAACCTGCTCGGGGGACGGGCCTGGCGCTTCGGGCTCCACCCTCTGGCCTGGCCGGAGGTCCCCGGATTCGATCTGCTGCGGGCCCTCAACCGCGGCCTGGTTCCGCAGCACTACGACAGCCCCCGGTACCGCCGGGCCCTCGCCGGCTACGTGGACGACTATCTGAAGGAGGAGGTCTTCGACGAAGGGCTGGCCCGCAACACCGCTGCCTTCTCCCGGTTCTTCGACGCCCTCTCCTTCAGCCACGGGGAGCTACTGAACTACAGCAATATCGCCAGGGACTGCGGCGTCGATTCCAAGACGGTGCGGGAGTACTTCCAGATTCTGGTGGACACGCTCCTAGGCACCCTGGTGGAGCCCTTCAGCCGTCGGGGCTCGCGCCAGGTCATCACCCGGGCGCCCAAGTTCTATCTCTTCGACGTCGGCGTGGCCGGGCACCTGACGGGCCGCCGGATCGAACGCCCGGCGGGACCAGAGTTCGGCCGCGCCCTCGAGCATCTGGTGCTCATGGAACTGCTCGCCTACCGCAGCTACCGTGAACGCGACTTCCCGCTGCGGTTCTGGCGGACCAAGTCGGGTCTCGAATGCGACTTCGTCCTCGGCCGCGGCGGCGAGATCGCCATCGAGGTCAAGGGCAGCGCCAGTCCGCGGCCGGCGGACCTGAGGAGCATCCGGGCTTACGTGGACGAGCATCGTCCGCGTCACGCCATCGTCGTGTGCAACGAGCGCAAGGCCAGGCGCGCCAGCGACGGGATCTGGATCCTGCCCTGGGAGCGGTTCTTCGAGAGACTCTGGTCCGACGCCATCATCGATTGAGCCACGAACAGGAGAAGCTGCATGAGACAGCGCAGGACGATCTACCACAACGACGCGCGGCACTCGTATCTCTGGTACTTCGAGCCGCCCATGCGGCTC
>JAJDTN010000075.1 GCA_022827165.1 Candidatus Latescibacterota bacterium | reverse complement strand
TCTCACCGGCGCCTCCGGGGGCGACCTGGAGGGCCTGCGGATCCTGGTCACGGCGGGCCCCACGGTGGAGGACCTGGACCCGGTGCGTTTCCTGAGCAACCGCTCCAGCGGCAAGATGGGCTTCGCCCTCGCCCGCCGCGCCCGTCAGCGCGGCGCCGGCGTGCACCTCGTCAGCGGCCCGGCGGAGCTGGCCCCGCCCGAGGGGGTCCGCACCACCTTCGTCCGTTCCGCCGCCGAGATGCTGCGGGCCTGCCAGGAGGCCTTCGAGGACGCCGACGCGGCCTTCATGGCCGCCGCCGTCTCCGACTACCGGCCCCGGGACGTCTCCGCCGAAAAGCTCAAGCGCGCCGGCGGCCAGCTGAGGCTCGAGCTGGTGGAGAACCCGGACATCGCCGCCACCCTCGGGGCCCGCAAGGGCGGGCGCGTGCTGGTGGCCTTCGCCATGGAGACGGAGGACGGAGAGGTCCGGGCCCGGGAGAAGGGCGAGCGCAAGAACGCGGACCTCGTCGTCCTCAACGATCTGCGCGTGCCGGGCGCCGGCTTCGCCGGCGACACCAACGTGGTCACCATCCTCGGCGGTGACGGCGCCGTGGAGCGGCTGCCGCGGCTGAGCAAGCTCGAGGTGGCGGACCGCCTCCTCGACCGCGTCGGCGGCCTGCTCCGGCAACGGGGCCGCGGTCCGGAGGACGGGGAGAACCCTCGTTGACACGGCTCCCGGAGCCGGATGATCTTCCCGCCGTGCACGAGCCCGAACCGGATGAGCCCGGGGCCGCCGAGGTCCTCTCCGAGGTCCGCCGCAGCCTGGAGGACCTGCTCCTCTTCGAGGGGCGCTGGTTCGTGACGCCCCCGGAGGAGGCTGCCGTCGAGGCGGCCCCCGTTCCTGCCGCCCCGGCCGCGTCACAAGGCGCGGCCGCTGCCGAGGGCGCCGTCCCGGCCGCCGCGGCGCTGTCCTCCTTCCACGACGAGATCTGCGAGTGCACCCGCTGTCCCCTCGGACACACGCGCACCCGCTTCGTCTTCGGCTCCGGCGATCCCGAGGCCGGGATCATGTTCGTCGGCGAGGCCCCCGGCGAGGAGGAGGACCGCCAGGGGCTGCCCTTCGTCGGGCCCGCCGGCCGGCTCCTGACCCGGATCATCGAGGCCATGGAGCTGTCCCGGGAGGAAGTCTACATCTGCAACGTCCTGAAGTGCCGGCCTCCCGGCAACCGCGATCCGGCCCCCGAAGAGGTGGCCACCTGCGAGCCGTACCTTCGCCGGCAGATCGAGATCGTGCAGCCGAGGGTGATCTGCTGCCTCGGGCGGCACGCCGCCCACGCCCTGCTCGGGACCGATGCTCCCCTGTCGCGTCTGAGGGGCACCCTTCACGAGTACGCCGGCATCCCGCTCATCGTCACCTACCACCCGGCGGCGCTGCTGCGCAACGACCGGTTCAAGCGGCCCACCTGGGAGGACGTCAAGTGGGTGCGCCGCCAGTACGACGGCGTCGAGCCGAGGGGCCGGGCATGACCCAGCCGCCGAACGGCCGCGAGGGCCAGGGCCAGCGTCTCGACCGCATGCCGCCGCAGGCGGTGGAGGTGGAGCAGGCCGTCCTCGGAGCGATGCTGATCGAACCGCGCGCCGTGGGCCGCGCCATCGAGCTGCTCGAGGAGGAGGTCTTCTACCACGGCCCCCACGCCCGCATCTTCGCCGCCATGAGCGAGCTCTACGAGCGCAACGAGGCGGTCGACCAGCTCACCGTCGGCGAGGAGCTCAAGCGCCGGGGGCAGCTGGAGCCGGCGGGGGGCGTCGTCTACCTGGCCGAGCTCGCCGCCGGCGTGGCCTCGGCGGCCAACATCGAGCACCACGCCCGGATCGTCGTCGAGCGCGGACTCAGCCGCGGCCTGATCGAGGCCTCGGCCGAGATCTCCAACCGCGCCTTCGAGGGGCGCAGCGGCGTCCACGAGCTGATCGACTGGGCCGAGCAGCGCATCTTCGCCCTCTCCGAGCGCGGGCTGACCCAGGGCTTCGAGCCCATCGAGCAGGTCCTCGGCGAGACCATCCAGCAGCTCGAGAAGGCCCAGGAGGACCGCAGCTCCGTCTCCGGCGTCGACACCGGCTTCGAGGACCTCAACGAGATCACCTCCGGTTTCCAGTACGGCGACCTGATCCTGCTGGCGGCCCGGCCGAGCGTCGGCAAGTCGGCCCTGGCCCTGTGCTGCGCCAGCCGCGCCGCCATGCTGCACGGCAAGAGCGTGGCCGTCTTCACCCTCGAGATGTCCAAGCAGCAGGTGGCGCAGCGGCTGTTGTCCATCGAGACCGGGTTCAACCTGCAGAGGCTGCGCACGGGGCATCTGGGGCAGGACGACTGGCTGCGCGTGACCCGCCAGGCGGGCCGTCTCGCCCAGGCGCGGATCTACGTCGACGACACGGCCGGCATCAGCGTCCTCGAGGCGCGGGCCAAGTCCCGGCGCCTCAAGCGGGAGCACGGCGTCGATCTCGTCATCATCGACTACCTGCAGCTGATGGGCAGCCACGAGAGCCTGCAGAGCCGCGAGCAGGAGGTGTCGCGCATCTCCCGCGGGCTGAAGGCGATGGCCAAGGAGCTCGAGGTGCCGGTCCTGGCCCTGTCGCAGCTGTCGCGGGCCCCGGAGGCGCGCACCGACCGGCGCCCGCAGCTCTCCGACCTCCGGGAGTCGGGCTCCCTCGAGCAGGACGCCGACGTGGTGATGTTCATCTACCGCCCCGAGATCTACGGGCTGAAGTCCAATGACGACGGCGGCAGCCTCGAGGGCCAGGCGGAGATCATCCTCGCCAAGCAGCGCAACGGGCCTACCGGTTCCGTGCGCCTGATGTGGAGCAAGGAGAGCGCCAGCTTCGAGAACCTGGCCCCGGAGTATCGCATCGACGAGGAGAGGGAGGACGGCTACATCGCCTGAGGCCGGAACGCCTCCCCACCTCTCCCCGGCCCACACCCGAGGAGTCGCCCCCATGCCCGAAGTGATCCTCAGCGGCTTCGCCGACGAGGGACCCGCCGACAAGAAAGCCGAGTCGCAGCTGACCATGCTGTCGGCCCTCGGCATGTCGTGGTACAGCCTGCGCTTCGTCGACGCCGGGTCCGGCGTCAAGAACGTGATGGCCCTCACCAAGGCCGAGGTCCGCCGCCTGCGGCGGCTGCACGAGGAGCACGGCATCCGCGTCTCCTCCATCGGCTCGCCCATCGGCAAGGTGAAGCTCCTCGACGTCGACGACGGCAGCGCCAACGCCTACGTCCCCTTCGAGCGCTACCTCGGCCGCGAGGTGCAGCGCGCCGCCGACCTGGCGGGGGAGTTCGAGACGCGGCTGGTGCGGGGGTTCTCGTTCTATCACCCGCGGGGCACGGCGCCGGAGGACCACGTGGACGAGGCCGCCGAGCGGCTGGCCCGCATCGCCGAGGTCTGCGCCCGGGGCGGGGTCCTCTTCGGCCTGGAGGTGGAGGCCAACCTCGTGGGCCAGAACGGCCGCCTCCTGCGGCGGCTGCAGCGCCAGGCGGCGCACCCCAACCTCTGCCTGATCTTCGACGGCGGCAACCTGTCGAGCCAGAACCTGCGGCCCCACGAGACCTACGCCGAGTACGAGGCGATGCGCGCCGGCATCGGCTGGATGCACATCAAGGACTACCGCATCGACCCGGACCTCGAGTGGCAGGGGCACGTCGACGAGGAGCGGCTGAAGAACTTCGTCCCCGCCGACGAGGGCGACTCGGGCCACGAGGCGATCCTGCGCGATTTCCGCACCCGCCTGCCGGCGCTGACGCGGCGCCTCAAGCGCCTCGGCGTGCCCGGCGTCTTCCTCGACCTGGAGCCGCACCTGAAGGGCGGCGGCCAGTTCGGCGGCTTCTCCGGCGTCGACGGCTTCGGCGTGGCCCTGCGCAGCCTGACCAACCTCCTCGACTACGTGGGCATCGCCTACAGCCTCACCGGTTTCGAGGAGATCCGCGCCCGGCGGGAGGCCTGAAGCCGCCGCCGGACGCGGCCCCCGGCGGCTACATGCCGCGGCCGGCGATCGCCTCGTGGGCGCTGGCGAAGGCCGCGGAACCGTCGTCCTCCTCCACCTCCAGACTCACTCCGGGCTGGAACGGCGGGATCGATCCGGCGTAGAACTCGCGCTGGTAGTTGGCCTCGGCGGTGAACTCCCAGACGCGGTCGGCGCCGTGCCCCGGCCAGCGGACCCGCAGGATGCGCTTCCGCTGCCGGTAGAGCTGACACGGCGACGGCTCCCCCGGCTCGACGCGGTAGCGCTCGATGGCGCCCTCGTCGATCTCCACGCCGAGGCCCGGCCCCTCGGGCACGGCGGCGTGGCCGTCGACGACGCGGATCGGGTCGACGAGGAGGTCGTCCTCGTACAACTCGAAGCAGGTGATGTAGGGCAACTGGGCGTGGGACAGGACCGATCCGAGATGGAGGGCGAAGGCGGTGGTGATGCCGGTGCCCACGAGTTGCAGCCAGAAGGGCTTGTTGAACTGCTCCGCCAGGGTCGCCTGCCGCCGCACCCCCTCGATGCCGCCGCCGATGACGAAACCGTCGCTGGCGTGGGCGTGGAGGACGGCTTCGTTGAAGTGCTCCACCACCGGCTTGCGGACGCGCTCCCGCAGGATGCGGGCCCCCGTCAGGTCGGTGCCGAGGTAGAATGGGCTCTCGTATATGCCGACGTTGGGGTGGTCGTCGAGGCGGCAGAGGTGCTCCTCGGCGCGGGCGGGGTTGAGCAGGAAGCCGTTGAAGTCGACGTCGAAGCGGTAGTCGGCGGGCACCACGGCGCCGACGCCGGCCACCTGCTCGTGGATGTCGAACCAGGGGCGGGCCTTCATCTTGAAGGTCGTGTAGCCGCGCTTCAGGGACTCCTCGGCCTCCTTCACCCAGTCGGCCGGTGGCATGTCGATGTCCCACCAGGAGAGGGGGCAGCGGTCGCGCAGCCGGCGGCCGAGGAGGGCGTGGGCGGGAGTGCCCGTGGCGCGCCCCACGGCGTCGAGGATGGCGAGCTGGTTGCCGAAGCCGATGCCGTCGTCGTGGAGGACCTCGAGGGGATTGCGGCCCACCAGGTCGGCGCCGGGACCGCCGCCGTCGCCGTAGCCGACGCTGCCGTCGTCGAGCTCGAGGCGGTTCACGTGGACCGTCTCGTCGTGGGTCTGGGCGCGGTGCATGGCGCGCACCACGTGGTCGGCGTAGAACGGGATGTGGAGGACGTAGTGGTCGGCTTTGACGATCTTCATGCGGGTTCGCTCCTTGGAGAAGGGATGGAGGAAAGATGAGCAATTCCGATGCGCCTTACGAACGCTTCACCGCCGCGGCGCGGGAGCTGGCCGACATCGCCCACGCCGAGTCCCTGCTCCATTGGGACCAGGAGACCTGCATGCCCCGCCGGGGGAGCGGCCCGCGGGCGCGCAGCCTGGGGACGCTGGCCGGCCTGGCCCACGAAAGGCTCACGGCTCCGGACCTCGTCGAGCTGGTGGCGGCGCTGGACGGGGAGGGACTGAGCGGTGACGCGCGGATCAACGTGCGCGAGCTGAAGCGCCATCAGGACCGCGCCCTGCGGATCCCCAGGGAGCTGGTCGTCGAGCTGAGGCGCACCGAGTCGCTGGCCCACGAGGCCTGGGTCGAGGCGCGGCAGCAGTCGGAGTTCGGCCGCTTCCAGCCGTGGCTGGAGAAGATCGTCGACCTCAAGCGCCAGGAGGCCCATGCCGTGGGGTTCACGGGGTCGGTCTACAACGCCCTCCTCGACCACTTCGAGCCCCACGCCCGGGTGGAGGAGGTCGAGCCCTTGCTCGGGGAGCTGCGCCGCCGGCTCGTCCCCCTCGTGGAGGAGATCCTGGGCAGCGAGGCGGCGGCGAAGAAGGACGACCTGCTCGAGCGCGACTACGACGTCGCCGTGCAGGAGAGCTTCGGCCGCCGGGTCCTGGCCGACCTCGGTTTCGACATGGAGGCCGGCCGCCTCGACGTCTCCGTCCATCCCTTCTGCTCGGGCAGCCACCCCGGGGACGTGCGCCTCACCACCCGCTACAACGCCGGCCAGCTCACCAGCGCCCTCTTCGGCATCATCCACGAGGCCGGCCACGGCCTCTATGAGCAGGGCCTGCCCGCCGAGGCCGAGGGGCTCCCCGTGGGCGGGTCCGTCTCCCTCGGGATCCACGAGTCCCAGTCGCGCACGTGGGAGAACGCCGTCGGCCGCAGCCGCGAGTTCTGGGAGCACTACCTGCCGCACCTGGCCCGGTGCTTCCCCGCGCAGCTCGAGGGCGTCGACGTGGACCGGTTCTACGCCGCCGTCAACCGCGTCGAGAGGTCGCTGATCCGCGTCGAGGCCGACGAGATGACCTACGACCTCCACATCCTGCTGCGCTTCGAGCTGGAGAAGGCGCTCATGGAGGGAGAGCTGGAGGTGGGGGACCTGCCGGGGGTCTGGAACGAGCGCATGCAGTCCTACCTCGGCATCCGGCCCGGCTCCGACGCCGAGGGCGTCCTGCAGGACATCCACTGGTCGTTGGGACTCATCGGGTATTTCCCCACGTACACCCTCGGCAACCTCTACGGGGCCCAGTTCTACCGCCGGGCCTGCGCCGACCTCGGGGACCTGCCCGGCCAGATCCGCCGGGGCGTGCTCTCCGGCCTCCTCGGCTGGGTGCGCGAGAACATCCACTCGCGGGGCAGCCGCCTCACCGCCTCCGAGCTCGTGCAGGAGGTCACCGGCGAGCCCCTGCGCGTCGACTACCTGATGGAGTACCTCGAGGGCAAGTACCGGCCGCTCTACGGCCTCGCCTGAGGCGCGCTCAGCCGACCACCTGCCGCAGCAGCCGCAGGTGGTTGAGGCCCAGAATGGCGCGCACCGCCGCCTCCCCGGCGCCGCGCTCGAGCAATTCCGCCGTGATCTCCGGGTAGTTCCCGGCGTGCGCCAGAAGGTCGCCGCCGCCGTCGAAGTCGGACCCGAGGCCCACCGCTTCCTCGCCGGCCTGGTCCACGGCGTGGAGGACGTGATCGACCAGGCGCCCCATGTCGGGGGCGTCGGCGTCGATGAAGTCGGGCACGAAGGTGATGCCCACGACGCCGCCGGCCTCGCCCAGGGCCCGCAGCTGCTCGTCGGTCAGGTTGCGCGGGTGGTCGCACAGGGCCCGGCAGCAGCTGTGGCTGGCGACGACGGGCGAGGTGGCGCACTCGAGGACGTCCCAGAAGCCGCGCTCGTTCACGTGGGAGACGTCGAGGAGCATGCCCAGCTCGCCCATGCGCCGAACGACCTCCCGGCCGAAACCGGTGAGCCCGCCGCCGCCCTCCACCTCGCAGCCGTCGGCCGCGTCCGTGCGCGCGCTGTGGGTCAGGGTCATGGTGCGCACCCCCACCTCGTAGAGGGCGTCGAGGGCGAAGAGGCTGTGCTGCAGGGCGGCCGAGTTCTCCACCGCCAGGACCACCGCAAACCGTCCGGCGGCGCGGGCGGCCTCGATGTCGGCGGCCGAGCGGGCGATGACCGCCTCACCGGAGTGGGTCTCCACCTCGCGCTTCAGGTATCCCAGGGCGTCGAGGGCGTACAGGAGGTGGTTGTTGCGGGCGATCGTCGTGTCCACGGCGAAGTAGCCGGCGTCGATCCCGCCTTCGCGGAGAAGGGGCAGAGTCTGCTGCAGGGGCTTTTCGGGGGGGTCGAACTGCTGGCGCACGTAGGCGACGGTGCCGAGGCGGCGGCGCCGCTCCGGGCTGCTCTCCCCGGCCAGCCCGAGATTGCCGCGCCGGATCAGGCCGACGACGGTGTCGTTGTGGGAGTCGATGACGAGGGCGTCGCTGTGCAGGTCGGTGCTCATGGGTGTCTCCAGGGGGGGGTAGGGGAAGGGGTGATAATCCGGCTCCGGGGTCCGCCTCCCGTCAAGGGGCTCCCGGCCCCGGACGCCGGCTCCTTCGGCTCAATCCCTGTGCACGGTGATCCAGGGGCTGAGGCGGTCCTCCAGTTCCGGATTCAGCTGGAGGGCTCTCTTGAAGTGCTGCAGGGCCGCGGCCGGATCCTCCATCTCCGCCGCGATCTGGCCGAGGGTGGCATGGACGCCCGCCTGGTCGGGGTTCAGCCGCAGCGACTGCTTCAGGTACTCCGCGGCCTGCCCGTAGTCCTGACTTGCCAGGGCGTACTTGGCAAGTCTGTTCCAGGCCAGCGGCAGGGGGTGAAGTCGGGTAGACAGCAACAGGACCTCGGCGGCCTCCTCCTCCAACTCGAGGTCCTCCTTCAGGTGGGAGGCCAGGCGCACATAGATGCGGGCCATCGGTTCCCCGGGGACCCTGTCGTCCTCGATGGTCGCCGAGACTCCTGTCTCGAGGGCGGAGATGGCCAGCTCCTTCAGCCCCAACTCGAAGAGGCTCATCCCGGCGGCCAGGGCCGCGTCGGCGGGGATGCGGTGCGGCTCCAGCAGTTCGGTATGGTGGGCCTCCGAAGCCTGTCGGCTCGATCCTCCCAGGCGCGCCAGCAGATGGGCTTCGATCAGGTGGCCGATCCTGTTCTGCGGTACTCTCCGGGCGGCTGTTCGAGTCCAGATGAGGCCCTGGTTCAGATCCCCGGCCTCGATGGCGTCAGCGGCTTTCTCCAGGTAGGGGTCCGCACAGTGGGCGCTCGCGGACAGGCTCGTCCGCAATCTCTCCCAGGCCTCCTGCGAGGAGGCGTCATCTCTCTTCCTGAAGATCATGACCGCCGGGTGGTCGTAGCCGGTGAAGGAGGGATCGCTTCCGTCGTCCCGGAACTCGAGGCCGCCGAGGGTGGGGTAACGCTTGACCCGGTGTACGAGGTCGAAGCCAAGATCCCCATCGGCCAGCGCCTGGTAGAAGGCCGCGGCGCCGGGGATCAAGTCGGGAACGGCCGTGAACTGCTGGTAGCGGTTGGCCTCGATGATGGCCAGGTAGTCCACGTCCTCGAAGTGTGGCCGGAGCCAGGTGAGTTCCGCGCCGCAGGTCGCATATCCCCGCATGTTGAAGAGCTGGGAGGTACCGAGCAATCTCACGCGTTGGGGGTTGCCGACCAGTCCCCGCATCGTGAATGCGCCTTGTTCGATGCCGATCCGGCTGTCGTCCGGGATCCGCTCCTCCATCCAGCGCGCCGCCTCGATGCGGCTGTCCTCCCCGGCATAGATGCCTGCAAAGGCGATGCCGTAACTCGCGCTGTAGACGAGCACCGCGGCGGTGGTGGCGATGGCCAGCTTGCGAACTCGGAGCAACCGGGGAGAATGGACCAGCCAGACACAGAGGTCGGCCGTCAGGATGGCCAGGAAGGGCAGCATGGGGAGGAGGTAGCGCATGGGCTTGGTGAGAAGGCCGCCGATGAGGGCGAAGTGGATCCCCACCCACAGGAGGAGCAGTCCCTTGCGACGGTCTCCTCTCCACAGACCGCAGGCGATTCCGAGGCCGAAGGAGACCGTGAGAGGCCAGCCCACGCCCAGGGGCCACAGGTGGCTCCAGTGGTGCAGGTACGGGATGGTGTGGACATCCACCAGGCTCCACGCGGTGAGGAATTCGCCGCGGGCTACCTTCATCGCATAGCTGAAGTCGTTGACCGAACGGTTCTGCAGTAGTAGCTCCCAGTCCACGACGAGATAGGGCTGCAGAGCGAGCAGGACCATCAGCCCCGCCAGACCAGCTAGCCAGACAGATGAGGTCAGGGCTGCTCCGAGCCTGCGGCGGTGGTAGATGAGGAGACCCGCCAGCGCCACCGCCCCCACGGACAGGCCAGCGAGGCGCACGGTCCCTGCGAGTCCGGTCAGGACCCCGGTCGCCAGCCACCATCGCCGGTCATCGCCCTCCAGCGCATGCACCAGGGAGAGGAGCGCGGCGAGGATCAGCAGCGTGAACAAGCCGTCCACGGTGTAGAAGTGGGCCGCCTGGATGGCCATGGGGGCCACGGCGACCACCACGGCGGCGAGCAGTCCGGTCAGCTCCCCGAACCAGCGGCGGCCCAGCAGCCAGGTCAGGCAGAGGGTGAGACAGGAGACCAGGGCCGCCAGAGTGCGGGCGGTCAGATAGACATACCGCACCGAGTCGGTGGAGCCCTGGTCCTCGAAGTCCCAACCGAAGACGATCCGGTTGAACTTGAGGACTCCGCGAAGCAGATGGACAGGCAGCAGGCCGTAACAGGTAAGCTCCGGAGAGAGGGGGTCGATCCGTTTGAGAGCGGTCCGGACGATGGTGGTCTCGTCGGGATGGAAGTGGTAGAAGGCTCTCTCTTCCGTGGCGCGATCCGGACCCTCCGGGACGAAGGAGCTGTCGCCGCGGGTCAACCCGACGAAGCGCAGGGAGAATCCAAGGACCAGACAGAGGATCAGGCAGAGGGTGGGAATCCCGGGTTTCCCGATGGAAACGCGCATCCGACGGATCTTCACGCCTTGCCGTCGGCGTCAGCGGTCCGGATCGAGGCGGATCCGGCTGCCCGTGGCCCGTGCCTGGTGCTGGTACTTGCCGTCGTAGGGCCGCGTGGCGGCGCGGTCCATGCGGGCGAAGACGAGCTGGCAGATCCGACGGCCCTCCTGCAGGCGGATGGGCAGGCGGTTGGCGTTGAACAGCTCGAGGGTCAGGTTCCCCTGGAAGCCGGGGTCGACCCAGCCCGCGTTCTGGATGAACAGCCCGATGCGGCCGATGGAGCTGCGGCCCTCGACGAAGGCGGTCACGTCGTCGGGCAGGCGGATGCGCTCGCGGGTGGTGGCGAGGAGGAAGGAGTGCGGGGGGATGACGATCCGCTGCTGGGTCAGCTCCTCGTAGGGGACCTCCCGGTCCAGGCGGATCGCCTCCAGGCGGTTCTCGTCCACCTTGAGGAAGTGGTCGGAGAGCCGCAGGTCGACGGAGGCGGGCTGGATCTGGTCGTCGTCGAGGGGGTCGATGCTCAGCTTCCCCGAGGCCAGCAGCTGCCGCAGACTGGCGTCGGAGAGGATCATGGGCCGCGCCGTTCCGTGAAGCCGCGAACCTCCCGGGCCCCGGCGCCGGGCGCCGTCACTTGCGGTTCCGCCGGGCCAGCTCGACCAGCAGGCGGACGCCGACGCCGACGCCGCCTCTGGGAACGTACGGCCGGGCCCTGTCCGTCCAGGCGGTGCCGGCGATGTCGAGGTGGACCCAGGGCGTGTCGCCGGCGAACTCCGACAGCAGGGCCGCGGCGGTGATCGCGCCGCCCTCGCGGCCGCCCGTGTTCTTCATGTCCGCCACCTGGCTGCGGATCTGCCTCCGGTACTCCGGCCACAGGGGCAGTCGCCAGACCTTCTCCGCCGTCGCCTCGGCCGCCGCCTCGACCCGTTCCGCCAGGCCGTCGTCGTTGGCCATGAGGCCGCTGGCGTGGGACCCCAGGGCGATGACGCAGGCGCCGGTGAGGGTGGCCAGATCGACGATCCCCTCCGGCTCGTAGCGCTGCGCGTAGGTCAGGGCGTCGGCCAGGATCAGGCGGCCCTC
>JAJDTN010000156.1 GCA_022827165.1 Candidatus Latescibacterota bacterium | reverse complement strand
CGTGACCGAACCGACGGGATGCACATTGTCGTAGCCGTGCACGTAGCGGAGGTGTCCAAGATCCACGGAGTTCTCCCCCGTCTCCTGGGGATGGCCCCGGAAGCGGAGGTGCCGGAATCCCGGCTTGCTCCACTCCGGGGTCGTGGGAGGGGCCGCGGGAAGGTCCCAGGGCGGAGGCCGGCCGCCGCTGCCGAACCAGGCGAAGACGAGGCCGAGGATCTCCCGGGTGGGGTAGACGCTCAGTCTGGCGGCCTTGGGGGCCGGGGCGTTGGGGGTGGCGACGCATTGGCCGGTGGCATCGAACTGGAAGCCGTGGAAGGGACAGACGAGTCGGCCGTTGCACACCTGGCCGCCCACGTCCGGACCGAGGCTCGAGCCAAGGTGCGGGCACACGGAGTCGGCCACGCAGACGCGGCCTTCGTCGTCGCACCAGGCGACGACTTGCCGGCCGAGGAAGGTCTTCTCGATCAGTCCCTTCCGGAGAAGGGACTCGCGGGTCGTGAGGAGATACCACCCCTCCGGGAACGGCGGCAGCCCATGATCGCCATACGAAGACATGACAGTAATGTAAGAAGGTTCGCGCAGGCACCTATATTGGGGCCATGACCTTCGAGAAGGCCACCGCCTCTGACGTGGAAGAGCTGGCCGACCTCAACCGGCAGCTCATCGAGGACGAGCGCCATCCCAACCCCATGAACCTCGCCCAGCTCGCCGAGCGCATGGCTGGCTGGCTGCGCGAGGGCTACACCTGCTATCTCGCGCGGGAGGCGGGGACGACGGTCGGCTACTGCCTCTACCGCGACGACGGCGAGCACTACTACCTGCGCCAGCTCTTCGTGGCGCGCACCCATCGCCGGCGCGGCATCGCCAGGGCAATGATGGACTGGATGTACGCCCGCATCTGGACCGACAAGCGGGTCCGCCTCGACGTGCTTGCCCACAACGAGGAGGCCCTCGCCTTCTACCGGGCCTACGGGTTCCGGGTCGGCGTCCTGCGCATGGAGAAGTGACGGTCCGGAGGCCGGTGGTGGAACCGTACGAGCACGGGATGCTGGCCGTCGGTGACGGTCACCAGGTCTACTGGGAGAGCTGCGGCCATCCGCAAGGCAAGCCGGCCGTCGTCGTCCACGGCGGGCCCGGCTCCGGCTGCACGCCCTGGCAACGGGGGCTCTTCGACCCGGCCGCCTGGCGGGTGGTGCTCTTCGACCAGAGGGCCTGCGGCCGGAGCGCGCCCCACGCCAGCGCTCCCGGCGCCGACCTGGCGTGCAATACCACCTGGAAACTCGTCGACGACATGGAGGCCCTGCGGCGCCACCTGGCCATCGACCGCTGGATGGTGCTCGGCGGCTCGTGGGGCAGCACCCTGGCCCTGACCTACGCCGAGCGCTTCCCGGAGCGGGTCACGGAGATGGTCCTCTTCGGCGTCACCACGGGCCGGCACGCCGAGTTCGACTGGCTCTTCCGCGGCGGCGTGGCCGCCTTCTTCCCAGAGCAGTGGGAGCGGCTGCGGAGCGCCGCGCCCCTAGCCGCCGGCGACCGCGACGTCGTCGACGCCTGCCACCGGCTCCTCTTCGACCCCGATCCCGCGGTGCGGCAGAGGGCCGCCTTCGAGTGGTGCCTGTGGGAGTCGGCCACACCCGAGTGGCCGCCGAAGGCCGGGCTGGCGGCCCGGTTCGAGGATCCCGCGTACGCGCTGGCCTTCGCGCGGCTGGTGACCCACTACGTCCGTCACGACGGCTGGCTGGACGACGGCTGCCTGCTGGCGGGCGCGGGAGCCCTGGCCGGCATCCCCGGAGTCCTGGTCAACGGCCGCTACGACTTCCAGGCGCCGATCGCCAACGCCTGGGAGCTGAGCAAGGTCTGGCCCCGCGCCGAGATGGTGATCGTGGACGACGCGGGACACGCCGGCGACGGGATCAGCCGGGAGCTGATGCGCGCCGTGGAGCGCTTTGTGCGAAGCCGGGGGTGAGTCCGGGTTGTCACGGGAGATACACCGTCAAAGGGCGTGCGGCGAAGGGCCAGCTGCAGACTCCCAGAGTGGCTCCAGGTAACGTGCTACTTGAAGGGTTGCAATGTGCCATTCTTGACGATCAGCACCTTCGGCTCATAGATCGCGTCCCCGTTGGGGTCGAAAGAGAACTGGCCCAGAACGGTGTCGAGATCTCTGAGAGCCGCGAGTGCGTCTCGAATGGAGATTGCATCGGTTGCCGGGGCCTTCTCGATGGCCGCGGCCAGAATATGGACAGAGGCGTACGACAGGGCCGCGAAGGCGTTCGGCTCCATGCCGAAAGTCTCAATGTGACTCTCGACAAAGGCCTGGTTTCCGGGGGCGTCATCTGTCGGGAGCCACCCTATGAAGGTGATTGCGCCTTCGGCGGCGACATCCGCAGCTTGCACCTCGAGGTCGGTCAATGAACTGACAAGGAAAGGAACAGTGATGCCAAGTTGGTGCCCTTGAATCAGGATTCCCGGTTTTTCGGGGGGCAACGCCGAGACGAAGATCGCATCGGGATTCAACTCCTTGATCCGGGTCAGTTGTGCAGAGTAGTCGGTGTCGCCGCTCTCGAAGGACTCCGTCGTCAGCACCTCGATGTCGTTGGCAGCGAATGTCTCCCGCAGGGTCTCGTCTCGATCCGTGGAGAACAGATCGGTTTCGTCATACATCGTCGCCACCCGTTGATAGCCGAGTACCGCCTGCGTCGCCTTTATACCCTTGGGTATCACCACACCTGTGGTGAGAGGGATGCGAAAGACGAAATCGCCGATCGCACTCAGACCGCGGGCCCCCGATGTGGGACTGATGGCCACGACCTGATTGTCCTGGGCAATCGGAAACGCTGCCTGCGTCGCGCTCGAGGTCGCGGGCCCGAGAATGACAGAGACGCCCTCTTGGCGAATCAGTTGATGGAAAGCACCAACCGCACCCGCCGCGGTGCTGCTATCATCTTCAATGATGAACTTGAGTTTTTTCCGACTGAGCTGTGCGCTGTTGACTTCATCGAGAGCGAGGTCGAAGCCTTGTTTCATGAGTTGACCCGTGGCAGCCAGGCGTCCAGTCAGAGGTAGAACGACGCCGATGGAAGTCTCGCCGCTCTCGTCTGTGACCGGCTCGGCCATTGGCGACGCTCGCTCACAGGCGGAGAAGCTTGTGAGCAAGGTGACAATGGCCACGACAAAGGCGAAGGGTCTCATTGGTTGTTCCTCAGGCTACTGCAAATTGACCACTGCTTCACAGCGCGAATCTTCCTCTTCGAAGCGGTAGGCGCAGCGCACGCCCATGTCCAGCGGGATCGGCAGCGAGAAGGGATGGAAGTCCGCCATCAGCTCGCCGCCGGCCGACTGGTAGACCCTGGCAGGCAGGGAGTCGTCCTCGCCGCGGCCGTAGTCGTAGAAGAGGTTGACCTTGAGGCGCTTGACGTAGACCAGCGCGCCCAGGTTCCAGTCGGGGTAGAGCAGGGGCAGGGCATAGTTGGCGCCCCCTTGCAGGAACCGGCGGTGGAAGCGGTAGCCGTAGCCGCGGACGAAGGGCAGCTCGCTGGCAAAGCGGTAGGGAAGGGCGTCGTCCGCGGAAGGGTCCTGCCACTCGTAGCCGCCGTCGAGGCGCAGGCTGTGGTGGGCGGCCAGACCGGGGAAGCGAAATACCAGCCGCCCCGACAGCAGGGTGCCGTCGTAGTCGCCGGCCAGGGGCGTGTGGCGCAAGGCCAGCTGCAGTCTCTGGCCCCAGAGCGGGGCCAGGTCGCGAGACGCCGGCTGGCGCAACCGCCCGAGGGCCAGCCGGTACGTCAGGGGCGCGAAGCGTCCGTTCCCGTTCCCGTCCCACAGGCCGTCCGCGTCGGGTGGATACAGCTCGATCGCCTGGCCGGAGATGTCCGTCCACTCCACCCCTGCGCCCATCTGGACGAAAGACCTCCAGGGGCCGCGGGAGAAGTCCAGGGGCAGTTGGGCCCCGAGCAGCAGGCTCTTCTCGGTCCACTTGTCACTGGTCTTCTCTCCGTCGATCTCGTACTCCGAGGCGCGCTCGCCCCAGCGGCCGCCGACGCTGAGCACCGGATACCACGCCGCCAGCCGGAGGCCGCCCAGGGCGCTGAAGGCGCTCTCGTTGCTGTTGTACTCGACGCCGCCGCTCATACTGCTGAGATCGAGGAGATCGCGGGAAATGAGGGTGAGGGAGTGGAGCGGCGGCAGGGTACTGAAGGACCAGCTGTGGACTTTGAGCAGATTCGCCAGGGGCCGATAGTCGCTCACCGGCCAGGACCGCGGCGGGATGTCCATCGACAGGGGCCCGCCGTGCTCCTGGTCGATGAGCGGCTCGAAGTAGCGCACCGTGCGGTCCTCGATCTGCTCGGCCGGCGTCCAGGCCGCGGGGTCCAGGGCCATGGCCGCGATGCGGTAGCCGTGGACGGTGTACTCCTGGAGCAGGAGGGAGTCTCCGGCGACGGCCGCACGGGTCGCCGCCAGGGGGCGGGAGGTCACCCGGTAGCGGGCCCCGCTCGCCAGGTGGACGGCGTGGATGTTGTCGATCCCCGACCGGGGGGAGTCGAAGAGCAGGTAGGGACCCCGGAAGACCGGCCAGCCGATGGCGTCGTGGGTATGGGGCAGCACGATCTCCCCCCGGCCGTCGGCGGCGTCGATGCGCTCGAGGGCGTTGCCGGCCTCGTCCTGGCGCACCACGGCGATATGGCGGCCGTCCTCCGACCACGCCGGTCTGCGCCAGAAGACCCCGTCGGGGGCCGGGAACCGGGCCTGCTCGGCGCCCGTGGCGGTCTCCAGCAGCACGAGGTGGCAGCGCCGGTCCGGCCCGAACTCGACGGCGGCAATGCGGGCGCCGTCGGGAGAGGGAGCCGGGGCGAAGAGCCGGGCCTTGCGGGTGAGCTGGCGCGCGCGGCCGCTGTCGATCTCCAGGACCATGATGTCGGAGTAGCTGCGGAAGCCCCAGCGCGGGTCCGGGGTGCGGCGGTTCCAGGCGGCGACGCCGCCGCCGGCGCGGAAGCCGCCGAGGGAACTGTACTGGCGCAAGCGCTCCTGGCGGCCGTCGGGGTGGAGCCTCACCAGGGTCGGCGGGTCGGCGAGGCCGACCTTGCTCGCCAGGACACTGCCGTCGGGCAGGGCGTGCGGGTACGAGTAGTTGGTCCAGATGTCCGACCGGCTCTGACCGGGCAGCACCCGCAGGGGCGTCGGGGCCAGGCCCTCCTGCTGCGCCTGCCACAACCCGGTCAGCTCGTCCATGGCGCGCTCGTAGGTGCCGGCGGCGCTGGCGCCGGTGTGCTTCCTCAGGGCGCGGCTGAAGGAGAAGGGGTGGAACCCCCACCAGGCGGTGCGTCCCAGAACCCGGTCCCAGGTCGCGGCGCCGTGGTGGCGCCGGACGTAGGTCGTCAGGAAGTACCCCAGGGGGTAGTGACTGGGATACCAGTCGCGGTACGAGCGGTGGAGGGCCTTGTAGTAGGAGTAGCGCCGTCCGTCGAGGAGCAGGGCCCGGATGTCCAGATCGAACCGCGGCATGCGCCCGCGCCCGGTCGTGCTCAGGGCCGTCTCGATCCCCACGGCATCGCCCTCCCAGAACCACGACGGCACCAGCAGGTGGCTCATCGCGCTCTGGCCGAACTCGCCGGAGAGGAGCCACGCCAGGCGGATGAAGCCCCGGCGCAGGCGGTCGTTCTGGACCACGTGGCGCATCTCGTGGACCGCCAGCAACTGGTACCACTCGCCGCTGAGCCCCGTGCCCTGGGGCGGGGTGCTGAACCACACGGTGCGGCGGGGCGCCATGGCGACGAACCCGTTGGCCTCGGCCACCTGGTTCATCAGCACCACATCCACCGGCTTCTCCGGACCCTTCAGCGTCTTCGAGACCGGGCCGTAGATGTGCTCGAGCGTGTTGGCCACGCGTTGGGCATCGGCGGTGATCCGGGCGGGGAAGATGACGTTGAACCGCTCGGTCCGGATCCGCCGCCAGTCCAGCCCCGGGGGGCTCTGCTGCGCGAAGGCCGGGCCGGCGATCAGCGCCGCAAGGCCGACCGCTGTCAGCACTCTCGTGGTCCGCATGGATCTCCTTGTCGGATGTCCTACTTGAGCAGCAGCAGCCTGCGCGTATCGACCTGCTCACCTGCCCGCAGCCTGTAGACATACACGCCGCTGGCCAGCTTGCGCCCGTGGTCGTCGCGGCCGTCCCACCGGGCCGAGTGCTTCCCCGCCTCCAGGACCGCGCTCAGCAGGGTCCGGGCCCTCTGCCCGGCGAGGTTGTAGATCGCGAGCTCGACATCGCCCCGCCCGCGGACAGAGAACCCGATCATCGTCTCGGGATTGAAGGGGTTGGGGTGGTTCTGCTCCAACCGGAACTCGTGGGGCCGGGAGGCCGGCTGCGCCACGGCGGTGAGGGCCGTCAGCTCGGTCAACGCCTCCAGCACCTGGATCCGCGCCTCGTCGGCGAGCGTGCGGTCGATCCCGCTCAGCCAGTGGGTCTCCGTGCCCGCCGCCTCCAGGACCGTGGCCGGCAGGCTCTCCAGCAGCCGGCGCGCCTCCTCCACCTCCGGACCCGTCATCCCCTGCTCCCCTGCCTTGCGGATCTCCCGGTCCAGCATGGCGAAGTACTCGTAGTCCTCCACCCCTTCGCGCACCGCTTCGAGCTGCTTGCCGGCCGTCACCGAGTGCTCGTCGAGGAACAGGGGCGCGTACCCGTCCTTCGAGGCCGCGTACTCGTTCCACGAGGACTCCCCGCCGGTGTCGCCCATCGACCAGAAGTGCATCCCCGTCGCCCCGTAGCGCCAGCTCGTCCACGCCGTGAGCCGGCCGGCGTACGGATCGAAGAGACGCGTCGCCCACGCCGAGTAGAACTCCAGCCCGATCCCCTGCTCGCGCTTCTCCACGTAGTAGTCGCGGTAGTCCTGGCCCGCCTCCAGGAAGATCTGTCGGTGCGGGCACAGGACGTGGCACGCATCGATCATCTCCTGGTTCGCCTGGCTCATGTCGCGGTGGTTCGGGTTCTCCCAGACGCGGACCCCCGTGCCCGCCTCGCGGATCGCCTTCGCCCACGCCAGGATGCGCTCGTCATGGGCCGGCTCGCGGGGCTCATCGACCAGCAGCAGCGCCAGCTGTTCCGGCTGCAGTCCCTTCGCCTCCATCTGTCCCGCCCAGAACGTGACCCACGCCTTCACCGCCGTCGTGAACTCCGGCGTGCCCATCTCCCACGACTCGAAGTGAGTGCCCACCTTCGCGAAGACGAGGTACCGGGCCGCCCCCGGCCACAACTCGAGCCAGGCATCGAAGTGTTCCGTGTCGGGCGGCGCCGTCATCGCCCCCTGCGCATCGTGCGTGCCCCGCGGCAGCGCCCAGGGCAGACCCCACGGCGAGTCGACGAGGTGCTCGCGGAGATGCCGGATCAGCGCCGGGCGGTTCCGGTCCGTCACCAGGCGGTGATGGCCGACCTGGTCCGTGTAGTCCCATCCGCCCAGGTGCAGGGACGGCTCTTCCGGGAAGTCGAGGGGATAGAGGTGCATGCGCAGCGGGAACCGCGCGCCTCCGCCGGACTCCACGATCACCTCGCCCTCGTGGATCCCCGGCGCCGCGTCCACCGGATGGAAGGTGAGCCACACCTGCCGGGTCATGCCCGAGGGCACGGAGACCGCGTACCGACCGTCCTCGGCAGCGACCTCGGGCAGGGCCGCGGCCACCGGCACCCCGGTGCGCGTGTCCGTCCAGGCCACCTCGTGGACGGTCACGTACCCCGGGTTGTCGCCCCCCGGAAGCCCGCTCAGGCGGAAGGCCACCTGCATCGGCTCGTCGCCGCTGTTGCTCACATTGAATGCGGCCGCTCGGTGCTCCTTGCGCATCAGGTGAACCTCGACGGCCGGTCCCGCGGCCGTGTCCGGCGTTCCGATGAGGGGCAGCGGATCCCACAGGTTCGAGCGCCAGAAGGTGAGCGGCTGCAGCCCCCGGGCGCGCCACAGCCGCGCCTGCGCGCGCAGCACGCGCTCGTGCCACGGATTCAGGGGCAGCACCGCGCGGAAGTCGTCTCCGAAGGCGGCGCCCGCCTCGGCCAGTTCCGCCTCCACGGCGGCCAGCTCGTCCAGCACCTCGCCCCGCGTCTGCGCCGGCACACCCTCTTCTTCCGCCGCCCGCCTCAGGGCCTGCATGTCCCGCGAGATGCGGGTCCGGATCCCCGCCTGGATGGCGAGCCGGCCCGCGTGCGCCTTCAGGTCCGCGATCCCCGGCCCCGGCAGCGGCTCGTCGACCCACTCCGGCTCGCCCAGGTAGACCTCGATCTCGTCGACGAAGGTGAAGGGCTCGTTCCACACGACCAGGCCGACATGGCGGCCGTGGGTGCGCAGCCCGTCCGTCCAGTATCGATGGGTCCCGTACTCCGACGCGGAACGGGAGCCGTGTTCCGCGCTCAGCTCGACAAGGTCCCCGATCTCGTGGAAGAGCCGGTCCTCTCCCGCCGTGAAGATGCCGATCGCCAGCGGCCACCTCACGTCCGCGGATCCCCCCGCCGTGCTGAAGGAGACCCCCCGTATGGGCCTCACCGCGCCCAGGTCGATCGTCACGATCACGGGCTTCTCCTCCTGCCAGCCCACCGTCGACAGCTGCGTCCAGAACCAGCCCTCCGTGTAGACCCCGTCCGTCAGTTGCACACCGTCGCCGGCGTCCGTGCTGTGCGCGTAGTTCGGCGGCGGGTCGAGGGTGTAACTCGCCCCGAGGGCCACGTTCTCCTGGGTCCACGCGGGTGCCGCCATCAACAACGCCGCCGCTGCCAGGGTCCGGTTCATGGCTCGCCGCCGGGCCTCACTCGATCTGGTAGACCACGGTGACGGCCACGGTGACCGTGAGTTCCCCCGGGAGAACGGGCGTGGAGGTGCGGGCGGCATCGGCGAAGGCTTGCTCGCCCTGGAAGGGGCTCGGCGGTCCCTGCAGATAGGTGCTCTCGGTGATGGAGAGCGGTTCCCCCAGGCTTGAGCCGCTGGTTTCCGCCAGGGTCTGCGCCTTCTCCTCGGCATCCTTCACCGCCAGCCTGCGGGCCTGGGTCTGCAGGGGCGTGGTGTCCTCGATCATGAACCGAATCGAGTTGATGACGATGCTGTTCCCTCCTGCCTCGGCGGCATCGTCGATGACCTCGCCGAGGCTCTCCAGTCTCCGGACCTTCACGCGGACGGTGTTGTTCACCACGTACCCGCGAAGTGTGCGTTGCCCCTCGCCATAGTCGTATTGAGGATGGATGCCCAGATTCCCGGTCTGCATGTCCTCCTCGGCGACATCGTTCCCCCGCAGGGAGTTGAGTACCGCGGTCATCGCTCCGGCAGCGGCTTCGCGGGCCTCTGCCACGGTCTCGCCCTCGACAGAGACGCCGAGATCGAGCGCTGCCAGATCGGGCTCGCCGGCAACCGAACCGCTCCCGGTTACCTGGATGGTCCTGTCCCCTGTCTCGGCCGAGATCACCTCCGAGCCGATACTGACGTCACAGGCCGCAAGCGCCGGGATCAGCAATGGACCGAGCACCCGGAGAGAGTTACTGCGTCTGTTCATCGGTTCCTCCTGTTGGAGAGAGAGTCACGGCGAGGCCGCCGCCTCAGCCGAGCGAGTCGGCGCCGCCGGTGAGCCATTCCAGATCGAAGCGGGCCAGGCGGATGCTCTCGCGGTATTCCTCGACGCCCCGCTCGTAGAGGCAGCAGATCGTCTTGTCAGCGGCGACGGCGAGATCGGAGTAGGCGGAGGGGCCCGGGTACAGGCATCGGGAGACCTCCCAGGTCCGGCACTCGTCGTAGCTCAGCCGCACGGTCATGTGGTCCCGCGAGGCGCTGGCGGCGTTGGAGAACAGGATCCGGCTGCGGCCGCCGCCGGCCGCGTCGGTGAACCGGACGATGCTGGCCTGGCAGACGGGGTCGGGCAGGTCGCGGCGGACGGCGAGGTCGGACCAGGTGTGGCCCCCGTCGGTGCTCCAGGCCTCGGTGCGGCCGCCGGCCACGGGGTTGCGGGTGGTCATGCAGACCCGGCCGTCCCGGGTCTCGACGGCCTGGCATTCGTTGCTGCCGTAACCGAGGTCCTCGCCGTGGCGCCAGCTGCGGCCGTGGTCGTCGCTGTAGAGGGCGTGGGAGCAGGAGTACGGGGCCTGCGGGCGCGGGGCGACGCGGTGGTCGCACGGTATGAGCAGGCGGCCGGTGGTCAGCTGGATCCCGTGGCCCGGCCCGGTGGCGTACCAGTGCCAGTGGGGAGCCTTGGCCCCCCGGGTGGTGATCTCTTCCGGGCCGGACCAGGTGAGGCCGTCGTCCTCGCTTCGGGTGAGGAAGACGCGGTCCTGGTTGCGGCAGAAGGCCAGCCATACGGAGCCGGTCTCGGAGTCGACGACGGGAGAGGGGTTGCCGATCGTCTCCTCGCCCTCGCCGTGGACGAGGCGTTGCTCGTCCCAGGTGGCGCCGGCGTCGGCGCTGCGCCGGAGGAGGATGTCGATCTTGCCGAAGTCGTCGAGGTCGTCGCGGCGGCCCTCGCAGAAGGCGAGGAGCGTGCCCGAGGCGGTGGTGACCAGGGCCGGGATGCGGTAGGTGTGGTATCCGCCCGAGCCCGAGGTGAACAGCTCGACCTCGCGGAACATGCTCACAAGTTGCTCTCGATCGTCGCTACGATTCCGTCCGTATCCCTCACTCCGGACAGTCGCTCCACGATCACCCCTTGTGAGTCCACCAGGTAATAAGAGGGTATGGCCCTTACTTGGTAGGAGTCGGCCACATCCGCATCCCAGCCCCCTTCCGCGCGCACGTGGACGCCCTTGATCTCGTACTTGTCGATCGTCTCCCGCCACGCAGCCTCATCCCTGTCCAGGGACAGATTGAGGAAGACGACCGGCAGGTCGGCCGTCTCTTTCTTGAGTCTGCGGAGATCGGGCAGGTTGGTGATACACGGCCCGCACCAGCTGGCCCAGAAGTCGAGCAGAACCACCTGCCCCTTGAACTGGCTCAGCGACACCGGCTGGCCGTCGAGGTCGTGGAGGGTGAACTCGGGGGCTTGCTGTCCGGGTTGCAGCTTCAGGGCCTTTTCCAGGGCCGCCTTGACGGCCTCTGCATATTCCGGGTAGGGATTGGCCGCCTGGTACTCTCCCCATCTTCTCTGAGCGATCGCAAAGTTCTCGCCGCGCTCAAACCCGTCGATCAACTGGTGGGCCAGATACCAGTAGAGCACTCTCCCTTCCAGTCTCTCCTTGGCCAGATCGTATTGCCTCCAGGGCTGCATCCAGGTCTGCGATTCCGTATCGGCATAGAGCGAGTCGAGTCGGGTCCGGGTCGCCGCCGACAACCCCAGGCCCGACAGATCGACCTTCTCTGACAGCGGGACTCGTCCGCGATGTTCGTACAGGGAATCGAGTTCGGTCTGGGCGACTCCTGACAGCCCCAGGGCCGAGAGATCGATCTTCTCTGACAGCCTGGGCGGCTCTTTCCGCAGGGAGTCGATTGGCACTTCGAGAGGCAGGTGGAACATGATCTCTCCTCCCGTCGTGTCCACTCTCGGTGCCTCTGCGTCAGTTGAAGAGGAAAAGGAGAATCCACCCTTCTTGAAGAGGGAATCGAGGTGCGCCTGATCTGCAGCCGACACCCCCAGGCTCACCAGATCGAATTGCTCGGAGAGCTCCAGGTACCGGCCTTCCCTGTCGTACAAGGAATCGAGTCGGGCCCGGGCCGGATCGGGAAGACCCAGGGCCGAGAGATCGACCATCTTCGACAGGGCAGGCCGCAGCCCGTCCCTCTTGTACAAGGAATCGAGTCGGGTCTGAACCGAGTCCGAAAGGCCCAATGGAAACAGATCGTAGAGATCGGACAGCCTGGGGTATCTGTGTTTGAAGCCCTCGTTCGTTTCCCAGTACAGCGTGCGATCGAGGAACCAGCGATAGTCGCGTATTCCCATGGCCTTCTCGTCGACCAGGGGGATCTCCTTGAGAAAGTCGAAGTAGTCCGGGGGAATGTCCTCGTTCCAGCGTCCGTTGACGGCCCGGTATCTCTCCGGGTAGGAGATCATCTCCTCGGCCCACTCGTAGTTGACGTAGGCTGTCGCATAGTCGACGAAACCCGGAGAGAGGGCGTACTGGTCTTCCCTCTCGGACCAGAACTCGAACTGGTCCTGCCGCCGCTGGTCTGTCAGGCGCCTGAACTCTTCCACCTCCAGCTCCTCGTAGTCGAGGCGGAAGGAGTAGAACTCCGGGTACCACTCGGCGATGAAGCGGCTGTTGTCCGCGTTGGCGCCACTGAAGGAGGTGGAGGGACTGAAGAAGCCCTCGTCCATGACCACGTGCAGACTGTCGCCGGGTTCGACGAAGAAGGCGAGGGGATCGTGACCGAAGAGGAAGCCCCCCAGCCACTGGACCCACTTCCACCTCGGCTCCCCGCCCACGTAGCGCCCGCTGACCACGGTGCCGCGGACGACGGGTACCTCGAAGGCGAAGCGGTCCAGACTGTCGAGCACGACGCGCTGGTCGAACTCTTCGAGGGCGGACGGCAGTTCGCAGGTAAAGGTGAGTTCCCGCGAGATCGGGTTGCGGATCTCGCCGGTGACGGTCGCCACCTGCGGCTCGCTCGCGCCTTCGAGAGCGAGGCAAGCGCTGGATGCCGCGAGTGTGACAGTCAGGAAGGTGCCGAGTCTCCTGGTCATGGCTTCATCTCCTTAGGAGAGCCTTCAGTCCTCCACCGCCGGCTTGCGCCCGCCGCTGTACTCGTCCCCCCGCGCCGAGTCGCCCGGCCAGAACACGCTCGACGGGTCCTCCTGCCACAGGCGGCCGCACATGTTGGAGATCACCCGCCACTCGGGGGCGCCCATCTCCGGGTCCGGGTGGAACAGGAAGCGCCGGGCGCCGGCGCGCTCGCTGGCGGCGAGGATGCCTTGCAGGTCGCGGGCCCCCATCGAGTCGCCGGCGTGGGGGCTGCGCCCGGTGGAGACCCAGAAGATCACCTTGTCGGGATCGCCCACGGCCTCCAGGGCGCGCTCGCTCTCGTCGAAGACCAGCTCGTCGAAGAACTCCTGCGGGAAGCCCAGCTCCATGTCGAGGAGGCTCTCCACCCGGGGCAGGTCGATGCCGAAGAGGGAGCGCACCACGAGGAAGGCGTCGGACTCGGTGAGGGAGGGGTTCCAGCGGCACAGGCGCTGCACCCAGCGGGCGACGGTGCCGTAGAGGCCGTCGAAGCCGCGGTGCCAGTAGTAGTGCTTGGGGAAGACGATGTCGAAGTACGAGGCCATCTGCTGGTAGTCCTGGCCGGTGAGGGAGGAGAAGGCGGCGGTGCGGGGGATGCCGCCCAGCTCGACCTTGCGGTCCACGGCGTCGATGTTGTCGCGCGCCTGGGCCCAGGAGAGGCGCGACGACTCGCGCCGGGCGCGCAGCCAGTGGAGGGTGTCCTCGTCGATGTCGAAGAGGGCCAGGCCGGCGAGGGTGCCCGCCGGCGCCAGGTAGCGGACCCGGTCCGGCGTCAGCTCGTGCAGGCGTTGGCGCATGGAGGCGATGCCGCGGTGCACGCGGTCGAGGTCGGCGCCGACCTCGTTGAAGCGGCCCTCCTCTCCGGGGCGCACCTCGAGCAGCTCGCCGCCGTGGTGGAAGGCCAGCTCGTAGTGGTTCTCGCCGGGGCCGTCGATGATGAAGCCCGACACCTGGGGGAAGGCGTTGGACAGGTCCTGGAGGCTGCCCTTCGAGGTCCCGGCGCCGAAGATGAAGACCGGCCAGCCGCGGCCGGCGGCGTCGTCGAGCATGGCGTGGAACCGGCGCTCCTTCTCCCGGTCGATGGCGGCGGGCGGGTCGGGCGGGCTCTCGCCGAAGCGCTCGTAGACCCTGGGGTCCGGCGTCCAGCAGGCGCCGCCGTCGAATTGCATGCGGCCCACCACCAGGCCGCGGACGCCGCCGTCGTGCCAGGCGTCGAAGCGTTCCTTGAATCCCTCCATCCAGTACTCGAACGGGTTGTGGGCGAAGATCCAGCAGTTCATGGCTTGCCTCCGGCGTTGCGGAAGAGGTCGGGGGTTCCGCCCAGGGCCACCTCCACGTCCAGGTCGCAGACCTGTCCGAGGGTGCGGACGATGGGGCGGATCTGTTTCTCGATGTAGTGCTCGTAGTCGATCGGCGCGCTCAGGCGGCCGGCGGGCTGGGGCCCGTCGCGGGTGACGAGGTAGCGGATCGTGCCCCGCGGCTCCGGCAGCAGTCGCGCCGCGGCCACGTGGGCGGGGACGGTGCGGGTGTAGCCCTCCACCGACTTGCGCAGGGCCTTGCGGTAGACGAGGTCGTCGTCGCGCTCGCCGCGGCGCACGGCGTCCACCCAGCCGAGGACGCGCTCCTCCAGCTCGGCGGCGGGGGCGTCGTGGAAGACCCGCCCCAGCAGGTCGCGCTGCACCTCGTGGGCCAGGTCGGTCCAGTCGCGGCGCACCGCCTCCATGCCGATGATCTCCACCTCCTCTCCCCCGTCGGCGGCGGTCTTGAGGCCGGCGTAGCCCTTGGCGCGCCCGCGCTCGGCGTCGCCGCGCATGGGCGGCAGGAAGAAGCGGGCGTAGTACTTCTCGAACTCCAGGTCGAGGTAGGAGGGCAGGTCGAACCGCTCGCGCACGTGGTCGGCCAGGCGCTCGTTGAGCCAGCCGCACAGCCCGCGCCCGCGCTCGTGGGCCTCCTCCACGCCCAGCTCCTCGGGCAGGTGGGGGTCGACGAAGAGGGAGTCGGTGTCGCCGTAGAGGACGGTGCCGCGGCCGCCGTCCTCCAGCAGGGCCTTGGTCCAGCGCAGCAGGTAGTGGCCGAAGCCGGTGATGGCTCCCGCCAGGGCGCCCTCGGCGAAGCGGCAGGAGCCGGTGGCCAGCACCCCGTAGAAGGAGTTCATCACGATCTTGCAGGTGAAGGCGGCCAGCTCGTCGCCGGCGGCGCGGGCCCGGGCGCGCTCCTCGAAGAAGCCGGCCAGCATCTCGGGCAGGATCCCCGGGCGGCGCGTGAAGAGGGCGCCGTTCGGGGCGCGCAGCAGCTCTCCCGCCACCCCGGGACCGTCCTGCGAACCCCCTTCCGCGCCCCCGGGGCTGGAGCCCCGCGCCTCCAGGTGGGTGAGGGGGTCGATGTTGAAGGTGCGGATGATCGAGGGGTACAGGCTCTTGAAGTCGAAGACGAAGACGTGCCGGTAGAGCCCCGCGCGGCTGGCCATGACCAGGCCCCCCGGCGAGCCCTCCTGGTTGACGCGGTCGACGCCGGTGGTGGGCGCCACCATGTCGCGCTCCCGCAGGCCGGTGAGGTAGAGGAAGTCGAAGGCCGCCACCGAGCCCCAGGCGCGCTCCAGGGGCAGGCCGGTGAGGCAGGCCCGCCGCAGGCTGAGGCGCACGAGGTTCTGGCGCAGCAGGATGTCGCGCACCAGGCGCGAGTCCTCGAGGCAGTACCCGGCGAAGGCGGCGCGGTCGCCGCGGAAGGCGGCCAGGATCTTCTCCGGCATGGAGTCCCCCTCGCCGGCCTCGAAGGTCTTGCCGCGGCCGAGGAGGGCGAGGGCCACCGTGTGCAGGCGGTTGTCCTCGAAGCGCTGCAGGGTGGCCCGCACCAGGTGCATGGCGTCGAGGACCTGGCGGCCGTACACGACGACGCGGCTGCCGCCCCAGACATCGCCCTCCTGGTACCACGACTCGTCGGTGGAGCGGCCCAGGTTGAAGGGCACCTCGTGGCTCCGGCACAGCCGCTGCAGCACCGTGAGGTCGAAGTCGACCAGGTTCCAGCCGGTGAGCACGTCCGGGTCCAGCTCGAGGACCCGCGCCAGGAGTCCGGTGAGCAGCTCCGCCTCGGTGGCGTGGCAGCGCACCTCGGCGGGGTCGCCGGCTGCGGGCTCACCCGCCAGGTGGATCTCCTCCACCTCCTCGCCGCCGCCGCCCCAGGCCACCAGGGAGCAGGCCAGCAGCCGGCCGGCGTCGGGGGTGGTCTCGATGTCGAGGGCCAGCAGCCGCAGGTCCGGCTCCCAGTCGCCGGGCCCCACCTCCGGGTCGACGTAGACCCGGTCGACGCCGTGGCCGGGGCGCCACGACCCGCCGATGCGCAGGGGGCCGCGCACCCCGCGGGCCACGAGCCACTGCCGCGGGAAGGAGACATCGGCCTCGTAGGTGCGCAGCTTCTGGCCGTGGAGCCCCTCGGCGAGGCGGCGCAACTGCCGGGGCTGGCGCAGGCCGACGCGGACCACCGGCTCGCCGTCCATGGTGGTCAGACCCGTGCCGGCGTCGAACTCGGCGCCGACACCGGTGCAGAAGGGCCGCGCCCGGGGCAACTCGGACTCGCGCAGGTAGAAGGAGGGCAGGAGGCGGCTGTCGGCGAAGGCGAAGGTCGGCCCCGACTCCAGGCGGCCCACCCCGAAGAGGACGGGCCGGCCGTTCTGCTGGCGGTGGAAGAGGTGCAGGAGGAAGCCGCGCTCGGAGCCGCTCATCGGCCCTATTGTAGCCGGGAGCCGAGGACCGCGGCAATCGGCGCCGGGACTTGCCCGCCTCGAAGCCGGGGCGCTAAGATGCCCGCCCGCCGCCGCCCGGCGGCTCCCGCCCCGATCCCCCGAGGAGGACCTGACCCGTGATCGTCGACTGCCACACCCACGCCTGGGAGTACTGGCCCTACGAGCCGCAGGTGCCCAACCCGGAGAGCCACGGCCGGGTGGAGAAGCTGCTCTGGGAGATGGACCGCAACGGCGTCGACCACGCCGTGCTCGTCTGCGCGAACCTCGACCACAACCCCCGCAACAACGAGTACGGCGCCGAGTCGGCGAAACGCTACCCCGACCGCATCACCTGCTTCGCCGACGTCGACTGCTCCTGGTCGCCCACCTACCACACACCCGGTGCCGCCGCCCGCCTCGCCGAGACCGCCGACCGCCTCGAGCTCAAGGGCTTCACCCACTACCTCACCGACGACTACGACTGGCTCGAGTCCGACGAGGGCCTGGCCTTCTTCGGCACCGCCGCCGAACGCGGCCTGATCGCAAGTCTCGCCTTCGGCGCCCCTTGGCACCCCCACGTGCGCAAGCTCGCCCGCCGCTTCCCCGAGCTGGTCATCCTCGGCCACCACATGGCCGGCACCCGGGCCTCGGAGCAGCCGCCCTATCCCAACTTCGAGGAAGTCCTCAAGTCGGCGGAGGTGCCCAACATCCACCTCAAGCTGTCCGGCTTCGCCTACGTCTCCCAGGTCGACTGGGAGTACCCCTACTCCGACACCATGTGGATGGTACGCAAGCTCTACGAGCGCTACGGCCCGGCGCGCCTGTGCTGGGCCTCCGACTACCCGCCGGTGCTGTGGTACATGACCTACCAGCAGTCACTGGAGGCGGTGCGGACGCACTGCGACTTCATCCCGCAGGGGGACCAGGAGCTGATCCTGGGGGGGAATGTGGAGGGGTTGCTGGGGTTGTGAGGGGCAGGCCAGGCCGGCGGGCGACGCTCAGACGCTCAGGGACCTGGCGGTCTGAGCCGACCTGCCGGATCTGTTGTGGGTCGGGGAGGCTCCAAACCGGATTGTGGATCCGGTCTCGCCCGGCGCCTACTGCGGATTGAGCGACGCGGCGATACGGTCGAGCTTCTCGCGGATCTCCGGGTGGATCTCCTCCGCTCTCATTCTGGCGGCCAGCAGGTAGAGATCCCTCTTCGGCGTGCTCCTCTCGAGACTCTCCAGCAGCGGCACCAGGAACTCCGTGCTCGCCTTGACGCGCACGAGGGAGACGTGGTCCCCGAAGAGGTCGGTCCCTTGGGGGACCTGACTCCAGAAGGCACCCTCGATCCCTGCATCCCTCAATGGGAAATCGACGAACCGTTTGATCGCCTCCGGCTGCAGCAGGTAGTTCTCGATTTCGTATCGGCGCCAGCGCAACACGTGGAGGCCCGCGCTTGTCGTCTCCGCATCCGGCTCGTCCCGGTTGTCACCGTCCAGAAGGCAGAGCCCGCGAAGGGTGGGGAAAGCGGAGCGCATGGCGAAGAAGTGCGCCTTCGCTTCGTGCAGGCTCCTGCCGCCGAGCCAGTGGACGAAGGGGCGCTCGAAGAACCGCTGCGCTGGATGGTCGAGGATCCGGGCCCACTCTTTCAGTATGCGCTCGTCGGTCTCGCTCTCGACGTAGAGCACGGCTCCGGCCTCCCGGGCCAGCAGCAAGTCGGTTGTGGTGACGCGCTTGAGAGCTTCGCGGAGCTGGTCGCGCTCGGTCTCGCTGTCCAGGGTGCGAGGCTCTTCGCCGAAGAGGCCGATCACCCGGGCCGGCTCGGTCGCGTTCAGGACGACCTCGGAGTGGGTCGCCGCGATCACCTGTCCGCCGCGCTCGCGAGCGACCCTGCGAACGAGGTCGTACACCTGCTTCTGCAGGATTACGTGCTGGTGGGCGTCGGGCTCGTCGAGGAGGATCACGGTGGCGGGCCGGGCGTAGAGAAAGCCGAAGAGGAGGAGCACTTGGAGGGCTCCGCTCCCGGCATTCGAAAGATCGAGGGGGCGGCTGTGGCCTGGCTCCTTGTACTCGCACACGATGTAGGGTTGGGCGGGCGCGTAGGAGGGCTTGATCAGCTCAATCTGAAACAGATCCCGGATGTGGTCCTGAAGTGCCCGCCAACCTTCCTCATCGCTCTCGGCGATTTCCAGCAGGAGATTGCGCAGGATCTCCCCCGGCCGGCCCTGTCCGACGAGCAGGTCCTGCATGCCCCGGTCGCGCCGAGGTTCGTCGCGTTCGATGCCCGACAGGGGCGGGACGTGAACGATGTTGAGTTGGCGCGTCTCCGCTGGCGGAAAACTCCGCAGAGCCTCGGGGTCCAGGCTCTTTGCATCGAGGGGGCGGGCGTACACCAGCTCGGGATTGGCGTACTGGAGCTCGAGCCCGCAGGTCCAGGACTCCCCATCCGCATGTCCCTCCACGACGATCTCGATGAGCCGCCTTGACCCGGACATGCCGCGGGGACCGGTAACCCTCCGATCCTCCCAGAGCAGGTTCATCTCCCGCAGCGGCACCGCGGTGATGTCCGCCCGGGGGATCGCGACGCCGGACCGTGTGACGGCCCTGCCCCCGCTGCGCTGCGCGACCCACCGTTCGAGGCCGAACTTCCAGGTGGCGATCGCCTGGAGGAGGGTGGACTTGCCGGCGTTGTTGGGCCCGGCGAGGACGACGGAGTCGGCCAACTCGAAGGCCTGTTCGCGGAAGCGCTTGAAGTTCCGAATGGTTACGCGCCGGATCATGGGTTGCTCGTCGCACCTGGAGAGGCTTGATCACCGCGGCGGTATGGGGAGTGGCCGTGCTCGGCCGCCCGGAGGCGCAGCCGCCGCTCAAGGTCATCGGGGAGGTTGCGGGTCGCCATGGCGGTCAAGGAAATCGGCTGGACTCAGGATCGGGATGTCCTGAAATGGGGACATGACTCGGAGGTCCTGATCACCCGTGACGATGCAATCCGCCTCTCCCATGAGTGCGGTCTCGAGCAGCTTGTCATCGTCAGGGTCCCGGCATCCAAGCTTGGTGCCTGTGATCGGCACCCACGCCGCAACAGCTTCAAGCTGGGCGAGGAAGACGGATCGGCCCTCTCGGCTGACATAGGGATCGAACTTGGGTGACCGAAGCCGCGTCAGCAGCTCGTGGAAGGTCTCGTCCGAGAACAGGAGCACTCCGTTCTGAGCGCGTATGGCATCCACTACTTCGCGAGGTGGACCGCTCGGTCGAAGTGCAGCACTGATCAGGACATTTGTGTCGAGAACAGCGCGCTCAGCTCTCATCGGCCAGGAGAGCTTCGAGCCCGGCGTCGGTCAATCCACTGGCGTCCGCTTCGGCTCCCAGACGGTCCATGGTCGCGGTCAAGCGTGCCCACGCGGCTCCGCGCAACCGTTCATACTGCTCCATTGACAACATCACGCCGACCGCGCGGCCTTTCTTGGTAACGCAGACGGGTCCGCTCTGGGCCGCATCGAGCAATCGGCCGAATCGGTTCTTGGCCTCTCTGGCAGCAATCTCTTTCATAAGGGGCCATAATAGCTATTATGGCCCACCGGGACAAGGCCTAGCACCTACTCAACCCCCCGCAAGCCCCTCCACGTCCACATCGATCACCACCCCCCGCTCCTCGTCGAAGTCGACCTCGACGGAATGGGTCTGGTAGTCCTGGTCGCCGCGGGCCGTGTGGTAGACCTCGGTCCCCTCCAGGCAGATGGGCATGGTGTGCCACACCTCCAGCCCGAGGCAGACGCCCAGGCGGCCGTCGGAGTGGAAGGCGCGCAGATCCTCGGGGTTCAGGCTCGGGGCGGGCAGGGCCACGAGGAAGACGGTGGGGCAGTGCCGCGTCGGGTAGAAGGACTGGCCGGCGTCATCGTGGCAGGCGAAGTGGGCGCGCAGCCGGCCCTCCGACAGGGAGAGCTTCTCCGGCGGCGGGTCGGAGACCTCCGCCGTCACCGTGTAGTGGTTCTCCGTGAGGCCGCCGACCCGCACCTCCGGTCGGGTCTCGTCGCAGGTCCTGATGACGCTTCCGAAGGGTTGGAAGGCCTCGGGGGTGAGGGGTTCCACGGGGACCTTGAAGATCTCCAGCATGGGGACTCTCCGGGTCGGGGGGATGTCGGCTGCGACCGCCTGCGGCGGGCGTCTGTCTCGCTCAGCGGCCGCGGTTGCGCCGCCACTCCTCGAACTCGCGCTGGCCCTCCTCGTCGAGGGGGTAGGTGCCGTGGAGGGGGGCGCCGGCGCGGATCTTCCCGGTGATGAACTCCTCTTTCAGCTCCTGCTCCTCGGCCTCGGCGGCCACATCGTCGGCCAGGTGGGCGGGGACCACCACCACGCCCTCGGCGTCGCCGACGACCGCGTCTCCGGGGAAGACGGCGACCCCTCCGCAGCCGACGGGCACCTGGATCTCGCTCGGGTAGTGGACGGTCTTGTTGGTGTGGGCGTTCATGGCGCGGGCGTAGGCGGGGAAGCCGCTGGCGGCGATGGTCGGGCTGTCGCGGTAGGCGCCGTCGGTGACCACGCCCGCCACGCCGAGGTGGGCCATCCTCGCCGCCAGGATCGAGCCCATGGTGCCGGCGCGGGTGTCGCCACGGGCGTCGATGACGAGTACGTCTCCCGGCTGCATCTGCTCGATGCCGACCCGCTGCATGTCGGTGAGGTTGTCCATGGGCACGTCCACGAGGTCCTCCCGCGCCGGGATGTAGCGCAGGGTGAAGGCGCGCCCGGCCATGCTCGTCTCCGGCCGCAGGGGCGCCACCTCGTGGAGGAAGGTGTTGCCGAGGCCGTGGCCCTTCAGCACCGATGTCAGGGTCGCCGTGCTCGGGACCCGCAGCCGGTCCAGGGTCTGCTGCGCGAGCTGCGCCATCAGCGGATGCAACCCCGGGCCTCGACGGGCCAGACGGCCTCCACCCGGTCGCCGCGCACGGCGGCGATCTCGTCGTGCTCGTTGAAGGTCGGGCACGGGTGCACGGGGATGATCTGCACGCGCTCGCCGATCCGGGGCGCCGGGTCGCACCGGGAGACGTCCAGGTGGCCGTGCTCCTCGGAGGCGCCCGACAGCCGCGCCTCGGGGTACTCGACGACGTGGCCCAGGAGTCCGCCGCGCTCATCGTGGTGCACGGCCAGGCTCAGGGACTTGCTGCCGGCGTCGAGGATGGCGCGGCCGGCGCCGGGCCGGCTGACGACGGTGGTCAGCACCCGGCCGGCGCACTGCTCCACCGTGTGGGTGCCCACCTGCAGGTGCTTCATGCCGCCCACGGGATACTCGCCGGCGCGGTGCTCGGTCAGCTCCGGGACCTCGTGGGCCGTCCACAGGCAGGGGGAGGCGCCGCCGCTGACGATGGGGTGGGGCAGGCCCCGGGCGTCGAGGCCGCCGAGCACCGCCTGCAGCAGGGGCCGGCAGGAGGGCGGCGACGGCATGATCATGATGCCCCGAAACTCCAGGCCGGGGAGGGAGTCGATGAGGGCCGCCATGTCAGCGATGGCGGCGGGGGTCCCCACGCCGGTGCGGCCCTGGTCGACCTCGACGATGACGCCCACGCGGGTGCCGGCCGCGCTCATCGCCTCGGAGAGGCCGCGCGCGGTGTACTCGGAGTCGGCGGCCACCGTCAGCCGGGTCCGCGGCGCCAGGGCGGCGAGCCGTTCCAGCTTGATCCTGCCGACGAGGTTGTAGGGGATGAGGACGTCGCGGTCGACGCCGCCGTCGACCATGACCTCGGCCTCGCCGAGCTTCTGGCAGACGATGCCCATGGCGCCGCGCTCCATCTGCATGCGCGAGATGGCCAGGCACTTGTGGGTCTTGATGTGGGGCCGCAGGCCGACGCGGTGCTCGTCGCAGTAGGCCTGGGCGCGGTCGAGGTTCTCCTCCAGGGCGTCGAGGTGGACGAGCAGGAAGGGGGTGTCGAGGTCGTCGATGTGCATGGGCGCTCCGTCGAGAGGGGGGCTCACGATAGACCGGGCCGGCTCGGAGCGTCAAGGCGCCTCTTGCCGCCGCCGGACCCGCCTCCGTAGCATGCCGCCATGCCTCTGGACCTGCAGCCCGGAGAGCCCGCCGCCTTCCTCTGCGCCGTCATGGCCCGCGGCGGCGATGCCGTGGACACGGCCGTGGCCGCGCTGGCGGCGCGCTTCGGGGCGGTGCAGGCCCGCAGCCGCACCTGGGCCTTCGACATGAGCGGCTACTACGAGGCCGAGATGGGGCCGGGACTGGCGAAGGGCCTGGTGTGGCTCGGCGATCCCATCGACCCGGAGCGGCTGGCCGGGCGCAAGCGGCAGACCCTGGCCTTCGAGCGGGAACGCGCCGTGGAGGGCGCCGGGGGCGAGCTGCGGCGGACGGTGAACGTCGACCCGGGACTGCTCTCGGAGGAGAGCCTGGTGCTGGCCACCACCAAGGCCAGCGGCCACCGCGTGGCCATCGCCGCCGGTCTGTGGGCCGAGGTGACCCTGCGCTTCGAGCGCGGCGAGTACCGGCCGCTGCCGTGGACCTACCCGGACTACCGGGGGCCGGAGGTGGGGGGGTTCCTGCTGGAGGTGCGGGGCCGGCTGCGGGAGCTGCGCCGGGGGCGGTGACCGGCTGCTACGGGTGGGGCGCCATGAAGACGAGGACCGCGAGGCAGCCGCCGCTGGAGTTCACCACGCCGTGGTCCTCGCCCGGCGGGCAGAGCACCGCCCAGCCAGCGTCCAGCTCGCGGGACTCGCCGCCCACGGTGAAGGTGCCCCGGCCTTCGAGGACGCAGGGAGTCTTGTCGTTCTCGTCGTGGCTGTGGAGGGCCCGCGCCTGGCCGGGCTCGAAGCAGTAGATGTCGCAGAACATCCTCTCCGACTCGAAGAGGTTGACCTTGCGGAACTTCTCCCGCGAGAAGCTCCGTTCCTCTTGCCAGCGCTTGACCTGCATCCCCCGGCCTCAGCGGTCCGCCAGGGGCCGGAAGGCCCTCTCTTCGGGACCGGTGTAGATGTGGTTGGGGCGGATCAGGCGGTTGCCGTCCTGCTGCTCGACGACGTGGGCCGCCCAGCCGGCGACGCGGCTGGCGACGAAGACCGGCGTGTAGAGCGGGATCGGCAGCCCCATGGTGTAGAAGGTCCAGGCCACGGGGAAGTCGACGTTGGGGAAGATCCCCTTCTCGGAGCGCATCGTCTCCTCCACGGCCTCGGCGATGCGCAGCCAGCGGCTCTCCCCGGTGGCCGCGGCCACCCGGCGCCCCTCCTCGGTCACGGAGGGCACCCGCGAGTCGCCGCTCTTGTACTCGCGGTGGCCGAAGCCCATGATCTTCTGCTTCCGCGCCAGGGCCTCCAGCACCCACGGGCGCGCCCGCTCGGTCTCGCCGATCTCCAGCATCATCTCCATGGCCGCCTCGTTGGCGCCGCCGTGGAGGGGGCCCATGAGGGCGGCGATGCCCGCCGTCACCGCCGCGTGCAGGTCGGACAGGGTCGAGGCCGTCACCCTGGCGGCGAAGGAGGAGGCGTTGAAGCCGTGCTCGGAGTAGAGCATGAGGGCCACGTCCAGGGCGCGCACGGCGTGCTCCGCCGGCCGCCGGCCGTCCACCATGTAGAGCAGGTTGGCGGCGTGGCCCAGCTCCGGGTCGGGGGGCACCGGCTCCAGGCCCTGGCTGCAGCGGTGGGCGGCGGCGAGGATCGTGGGGACCTTGGCCAGCAGGCGCTCCGCCTTGCGCAGGGTCGCCTCGCGGCGGATGTCGGGGGCCTCGGGGTCGGTCACCCCCAGGGCGGAGACCGCCGAGCGCAGGACCGCCATCGACTGCGCCTCCGCCGGGGTCCGGCGCAGCAGCTCCTCCACCATCGGCGGCAGGCCGCGCTCGGCGCGCAGGCGGTCCTGGAACTCGCCGAGCTGTCCGGCCGTGGGCAGCTCTCCGTAGAGCAGCAGCCAGGCCACCTCCTCGAAGACGGCCTGCCGGGTGATCTCCACCAGGTCGTAGCCCCGCACGATCAGCCGGTTGGCCTCGAAGTCGATCCGGGAGATCGCCGACTCGCCGGCGATGACCCCGGCCAGCCCGGGGCTGTACTCGGGCCGCTCAGCCATCGCCGCCCTTGCCGGCCAGCCGCCGGTCCATGGCCTCGTACTCCGGGTAGCGCAGCAGCTCGTACAGCTCCTCGCGCGTCTGCATGCGGTCGAGCCAGGCCGCCGGCGAGCCCTGGTCGCGGATCTCGGTGAGCACTCCCTCCACCGCCTTCATCATGACCCGGAAGGCCGTCATGGGGAAGATCACCATGGCGTAGCCGAGGTCGGCGAACTGTTGCGCCGTGAGGGTGGGGGTCTTGCCGAACTCGGTCATGTTGGCCAGCAGCGGTCCCTGCACCCGCTCGGCGTAACGGCCGAACTCCTCCTCGGTCTGCAGGGCCTCGATGAAGACCGCGTCGGCGCCGGCCTCGAGGTAGCGGCAGCCGCGTTCGACACTGACCTCGAAGCCTTCCACGGCGCGCGCGTCGGTGCGCGCCACCAGCAGGAAGTCGGGGTTGGCCCGGGCCTCCACGGCGGCGGCGAGCTTGCGCTCCATCTCCTGCGCGGGGACCAGCCCCTTGCCGTCGAGGTGGCCGCAGCGCTTGGGCATCACCTGGTCCTCGAGGTGGATGCCGGCCGCGCCGGCGGCCTCGAAGGCGCGCACCGTGCGCATCACCTGCAGGGCCTCGCCGAAGCCGGTGTCGGCGTCGCACAGGGCCGGCACGTCCACGGCGTCGGCGATGGTGCCCGCGGCGCCGGCCACCCGTTCCATGCCGAGGAGGGCGATGTCGGGGTACCCGGCGCTGTTGATCAGCCCCGCCCCGGAGATGTAGACCGCCTCGAAGCCCAGCCTCTGGGCGAGCATGGCCACCGGCGCGTTGAAGCACCCGGGCATCACCACGGTGCCGGCGGCGATGGCGCGGCGCAGGGCGGCGGCCTTGTCCGCCGGCGGGGTGCGATGGGAGAGTAGCATCGAGCGTTTCAGAGGCGGATGGTGGCGT
>JAJDTN010000145.1 GCA_022827165.1 Candidatus Latescibacterota bacterium | reverse complement strand
CGGGATTCGCTGGCGCTGCGGCGCCAGGTGGGGTACGTCTCCGAGAGTCCGGTCATGTACGGGTGGATGAAGGTGCGCGAGCTGGCCTGGTTCGCCGGGCAGTTCTACGACACCTGGGATTCGGCAAAGGTCGCGGGCATGATCGAACGCTTCGGCCTCGATCCGGAGCAGAAGGTCAAGCACCTCTCCCGCGGCATGAACGCCCAGCTCGCCCTCGCCCTGGCCCTGGGACACGATCCTCGCCTGCTGATCCTCGACGAGCCCGCCTCCGGGCTGGACGTGGTGGTCCGCCGCGACTTCCTGGAGGGCATCATCGGCCTCATCCAGGAGGAGGGGCGGACCGTCTTCATGTCGTCCCACCTGGTGCACGAAGTGGAACGCGTGGCCGACCGGGTCGCCATCATCGAGCAGGGCCGCCTGGTCGCCGAGGGGCCGGTGGACGAGGTGAAAGGCTCGGTCAAGCGTGTCTCGGTCCGCATGCCGGAGGACGCGGGGCCATTCACCGGGATCCCCGGACTGGGGGAGGTCCAGGGGACGGGGGCGCACCAGCTGTTGACGGTGGTGGGCTACGGCGAGGAACAGGCCGCCCGCATCCAGGCCCAGGGCGGGCGCATCGTCGAGGTGGAAGGCCTGGGGCTGGAGGAGGCTTTCGTGGCCTACGCAAGGGCAGGTGGAGGATGAGGGCCATGAATCCGATAGGTGCTCTGCTTTGGAAGGAAGGGAGGACGGCGGCTCCCAAGGTCGCCGCCGGTGTCTGCTTGGCTCTGCTTGTCGGGGCGGCCCATATCGAACGGGTCTCATTCCTTTGGTTCTCGCCCCACCTGGTAGGCGTCCTCGGCGCCGTGCTGATGGGCATGGATCTGGTGGCCGGTGAACGCAGCCGGGGAACCCTGCCCTTTCTGTCCAACCTGCCGCTGAGGACAGCCTGGTTGCTGGGAGTGAAGTACGCCGTCGGGGCCGCGGGGCTCCTTGGAGTGCTCGCCGCGTACTGGGCCGGGGTCTACCTCGGGATGCCGCTCTGGGAGGATTGGAGCATGACCGGGCAGCCCCTCGAAGATCGCCTCGACGTGGACATCCTGACGGATGTCGGGTACGGCCGGATGCTGCTGCTCTGGTACCTGTTCTACCTGCTCCTGTATACAGTGGCGTTCCTCTCGTCCGCCTTCTGCAGCCGCCCCTCCCAGGCCGTGTGGACCAGCCTGCTGATAGCTCTTGGCTACCCGTTCGTGCACGCCGAGTCCAATCCCGTCTCGGCCTTCCTGCTTCAGGTTTTCGAGAACAGTCTCTATGATGGCCTGATCCTGCGACCGGCCTTCGATCCCACGCTGCTGCTCTCCCGGGCCGCAGCAGCCTTCCTCCTGGCGGGCTGCGTGCTGGTATGGACCTGCCGGACCTTCCGAACGCAGGGGAGCCGGCGATTTCCGTGGATCGCGAGTGCCCTCGTCCTGATCTGCCTGGCATGGTTTCTGTGGTCCCCTCCAGATCCAGAGCACCAGTCGATCGAGCCGGTGGGCCGGCTGCCCTACGAAGAGAGCCTCGTAGATCTGGCGGTGAAGGATGGAATGGCGATCGTGCTGCTGTATCGCGGGCTGAGCGTCGTTGATGTGACGGACCGGCAGGCGCCTCGGGAAATTGGCCGGGTGAGGATAGCAGATTTCCAGCTGCGCAGGCTGGCCATCTCAGCCTCCACGGCCTACGTCTGGGGATGGGCCGGACGGGACAGTGCAGGGGTGGCCGTATTCGATCTGAGCGAGCCCAGGCTTCCCCGGCTGCAGGCTCTGCGCCTCCTCCATCCCATCGAGTCGGACGCCACCCGTCTGAGCCAGTCCGAGCGCCTCCAGATGGGCACCACCCGTTTCCTCAAGCACGCTCCCCGCCTGACGGCCTGGAGTGTCCGGGACGGATACCTGTACGCCGGCCTGCTCGGCAGAAAGTTCCTCGAGCTCCACAGCTTCGACGTGCGAAGCGGGGGGATCCCTGAACCGGTGCAGGTGCTTCGGGTTGCGGAGACGGTCCGGCATGTCTGGAACGACGACTGGCAAATGCACCTGGTCGGCGAGAACGCCTTTTTCAACCTGGGCTATGACTTCGTCGTCCTCGATCTGACCGACCCCGCAGCCATGAAGGAGTTGAGCCGCACTCCCGTGCGCTTCGGACCCGCCAGGCCGTATGAGGAGTATGAAGAACAGATCGAGGCCTTCTATCTCCGGCTGTCCCAGCTGCCGGAAATCGACAAGGAGTTGGGAGGTGGGCGGGAACTGGTATACCTGGAAAAGAACAGGGGGCCCCTGGGCACCCAGCGTTCCCATCGGATCCCCGTGCCGCGGGCGCTCGGGCCAATCTCCCTGGTAGGGCACAGGGCTTACGTCCCACGCTACTGGCCCCGGGAGCTGGCCGTGCTCGACATCGGCGATCCTCGGCGTCCGGTGGAGGTTGATCACCTCCGCAGGCGACCGTACGCCCGACTGGTCCAGAACGGGGAGTTCGTCTACGCGATCCCAGGCGCCTGGCATGATGACCGTATCGAGGTCTATGCCCTTGACCAGTACGGTATCGTGTCGTCCTGGAGCCGGCCACGGAAGAGTATCCAGCTTCGGGACGAGGCCGGAGAGCCTGTCTACATCAGTTCACGAACAGCCGATACCTTGATTCCAGCGGACGATCACTTCTTCACCGTCATGGCCTACCACGACCTTGCCATCTTCAACCTCGCAGATTGACTGAAATCAGGGCGTGGGCAACACCGCGGGCGCCGAACTCGTAAAGACCTCCCCCGGCAACTCCTCGAAAACCGCCACACCCGTGTGCCCGCGCTCGCCGCGGCCGTCGGAGAGCAGGATCGATCCGTGGCGCTGCCAGTTGGTCCAGGGGCCGGTGAAGCGCGGCTCGGCGTCGGCCGCCTCCCGGTAGAAGGCCCACTGGGTCACCAGCCGTGACTCCTGGTCGATCCAGACGGCGTACTTGTTCTGCGGGGTGACGCCCACGTCCCTGAAGGTCAGCTCCACCACTTCGGCCGGGCGACCGTCCTCGGTGGCCTCCGGTCCCCGGTAGCGCAGGGTGACGCCCGTGTCCTTGAGCTTGTAGGGCATGACCAGCCAGTACGAGTCGTTGATCCAGGCGCGGTAGCCGTGGTCCAGCTTCGCCGCCAGGGTGTCGGGATCGCTGATCTCCACGCCGGCGGCGAAGGCGCGTCCCTCCTTGGTGTGGATGTTCATCAGCACCGTCAGATCGTCCTGCTCGAAGCGGATGTCCCCCGTCCACCTGTCCCACACGTGGAGGCGGAAGCCGAAGAAGCGCCAAGTGATGTAGCGGGTGGCGTCCCAGTTGGCGCGGCCGCCCATGGCGGCCATGACCTCGTCGGCCAGGGCGATCGCCTTCGGGTCGGAGCCGGCGGCGTCGAAGCCGGGGGCGGGAGGATTGTCGGCGGCGTGGGCGACGCCGACCCAGAGCAAGGAGGCGAGGAGTGAGCGCAACATGAAGATCTCCTTCGGCTGTGGTGATCTGGGTACGTGTCTGGTCGCGCAGAGTCAGTCGCGCGTGGCGCTCTTGCGCGGGCGAGAGCTGTCCTTCCACCAGGGCGGGAACCCGCGGCCTGGTGCCTTGCGCCTGAAGATGCTCCGCCCATGCCTCGAGGTAGCTCTCGAACGTCGAATTTGCGGTCACATCCCAGCCGTTCAGCCAGCCACAGTCGCGCCAAAGCGAAGGGTTCTCGAGAAACCGACCCAGCAGGGCGACGGCCAGGGTTCCTTTGAGCTCGCGGATGAATGGGTCCTCTTCCAGTCTGCCCAGATTGCCTGCCAGCCAGGATCGGAGATCGCCCTCCCCGGGTTGTTCATACCCCTGCGCGATCTCCTCGGCGTACGTCTTGAAGTTCGGTGCGAACCCCTCTGCCTGGAAAACGCGAGGGGGCGGACGTTCCCTCCAGCGATCCGCAAGCCGATGCAGCACGAACAGCGACGCCAGCTCGCACAAGCTCTCTTCGAACCAGTTGTGCTTGTGTTCCCTGTGGCGGTCGAAATTGGTCATGACATGGCACAGCTCGTGCGAGAACTGGTACACGTACTGGCACCAGTATGTGTCCCGGGCGCTGATTCTCATCTGGTATGGTCTGTAGCCGTAGAAGACTCGAGGCGATTCGTTCCACCAGGCGACCTGAATTGGGGAATCCGGCGGCCTGCCGAAGGCCTGCACGAGCACCTCGTACGCGGACTCCAGGACCGCCTGAACGGCAGCAAGGCTCGCACCTCCCCAGTTGCCGTTCTCTATCGGCAGTCGTTCCTGTTCCATCACTCGGCCCCGCTGACCTTGGGGGATGCCGACCGCGCACCGTGGGGACCGCGTTCGCGCGGACCCAGCATGCTCCGAAAGTCGATCATGTCGTGGCAGACATAGTCCCCGGCTTCCAGATCGGCCCGCTGTTCGGGAGAGAACTGCACCGAATAGAGGGCGAACTCGCGGCGCCACCGCCGGAACCGGCTTCCGGCGTCCGACTCCAGAAACAGATCCACCTGCTCGCGGAAGTTGTCGACCGCCTGTGCATCGTGCCTTGCCGCATTCCGCTTGCACGAGCCGAAACGGACGACTCGATCCTCCTCGTTCCATGCGATGAGGTCGATCTCGACCGACACGTTGGTCCGCCGCGGCCTGTTCCAGTAGCCTCTGACGCGATCCGAAACGGGGAAGTCGACACCCGCCCGTGACGCCGCCTCGGTCGCCTCCCGCACCATTCGTTCGAAGGCGAAGCCTTCAAGTGTCCTCAGTCGCGCAGTCAGACGCTTCGCCACTCTGGATACCGGCTCGATTCGGGCGGCCTGGCAGGCGGGGTGAATGACGCTCAGCCATGCGAGTAGAAACGGGTCTGAAACAGCGTACCGGGCACGGCGCCGTCGTTCTCCGAAGATGGGGTCCTGTCTCTCGACCAGCCGAAGTTCCTGTCCGAGGGTTTTGAGGTACGGTCCCAGGGAGAGCTCAGGCGCGGATTCCTGCAGTTCGGCATGAGTGCAAGGCCCTCGCTCGGCGATCACGCGAAGGAGCGCGACATAGTGGCGGCGCAGCTCCCGGCCCGGCAGACTCTCGCCCTCCTCGCGCAACGGCGAGTCGGAACGAAGGAACAGCCGCTCGCACACCTGCTGCGCCCAGGGTTCCCACTCGGGGATTCCGTGGAGATCGGCGCCCTGCTCGGCGTAGTGGCGCCAGTACTTCGGCACCCCGCCAAAGAGGGCCCACAAGGTCAGGCACCGCGCGGGGTCGGCTGCACCCTGCTCGCGGCAAACCTCGAACACCGTGGCCAGATCCCAGGGATCGAGGGAGATGTCGAAGGTCGTGCGCCCGAACAACGGCGCCCGCCGATCATTGAGCAGGGCCTCCATCTCCGTCTGCACAGAGCCCAGGAGGATCAGTCCACCGGCCGTGTCCAGGTCCTGGAGCCTGTCGACCTCGGCCTGAAGCAGGGAGGGCAAGCCGCGGAGCGGACCACCGTGGCAAGTCTGGAACTCGTCCAGTATCACCACCACGCCGGCCGAACAGAGGGAGCCCACGGCCCTGGCCACTCCTGGAAGACCTGGGGCCGCGCTCGACTCGTCCAGGTGGCCTTCGAGTCCGGCTTCCTGCACGGCGTTCCGGAACACGGTGGCCAGGTCCGCGGGGGTGCTGTCCGGCAACTGGACCAGAAGGCATGGGACTTCGGCGGGCTCATCCTCCTCGAGGATCTTCAGGGCCTGCTGGACGAGGGCGGTCTTTCCGACCCTGCGACGGCCCCGGATGGTTCCGAAGAACCATCTGCGCTGGCGCAAGCGGGCCAGCAGGCTGCCCAGCTCGTCGGTGCGTCCGTAGAAGGTCCATGACGTGGCCACGGGGAGTAAGGTAATTATTGTTACTCAGTGGTCAACGCCCAGAGAGATGGTTCTCCCTGGTCTCCTTCCTCGATTACAGCGGCCGCGGTCCGGGTGCGCTTGAGCAAGGTCGGCGCGGCCGCCCTCTCTCCGGTCGGGTCGAGGGGGTTGCCTTCTGCAGCCGGGGCAGTATCGTGGACTACCACTGAAGAGGTGACCATGACGACATTGAACAGAATGCCGCAGGTGCATCCAGGCGAGATCCTGCGGGAGGAGATGGACGATCGCGACCTCTCGGCCAACGCGCTGGCCCGGGCGCTGGAGGTCCCAACGAACCGGATCACCGCCATCCTCAACGGACAGCGGGGGGTCACGGCGGACACCGCGCGCCGACTGTCCCGGTACTTCGGGACCACGCCCGGACTCTGGCTGAATCTGCAGAAGACCTGGGAGCTCCGCCGCGCCGAGATTCAGGCCGAGGAGGGGCGTCTTCTCGGGAATGAGGGTAGCAACCCTTGAGTAAGGGTAGTAATGGGGGCACTTGCTGAGATCTCCACCCTGGGCGGCGCCACGCGGCCCTGAAGCACCGACCGGCTCGGCCTCGATGACGCCGGCGGTCATCCAGCCCCAGACGGGCCGTTTGGCGGCGGGTGCGCCTCTTGTGAAGACCAGGGGGCCAATGCATGGAGGCAACTGAGGGCCGCGGGGCCGAGAGGGCGCCCCCTCTCCGCGCCAGCGTGCCGCCGCGGGTCCGGCGCGAGCTGGCCGAATTCGTCGCCCCCGGAGAAGAGCTCCGCCTCGCCGTAACCACGGACATCCGCCTCGACGGCCGCTACGGCGAGGCCTGGCTGATGGCCACCGACGACCTGCTGGTGGCCTTCAGCCCCAACGGCGGCGGACCTCCCGACCTGGTCTGCCTGCCCTTGGCCGAGATCCGGGGGGTGGAGGTCCGCGAGGATCTGGGGACGGCGGCCCTCAAGGTCCGCACCGGCGAGCGGGGCTCGACCATGGCCGTGTTCTCCAAGAGCCTGGTGCCGGCCCTGTCGGAGCTGCCCGAGCAGGTCGAGCGCCTGGTCAGGCAGGCCCGCTCGGAAGATTCCGACGGCCAGGTGCTCCACGGGCGGCTGGCCGGGGCCCGTGCCGGGCGCCAGCGCTGCGAGCGCTGCGGCCAGGTCATCCCCCGCCGCTACGGGGTATGCCCGGCCTGCCTGGAGAAGGGCAAGCTCCTCTTCCGGCTGCTGGGCTATGCCAGGCCGCACTGGCGGCTCATCGCCTTCAGCCTGTCCCTCATGGTGGCGGCCACGGTCATCGGCTTGAGCCCGCCGCTGCTGCAGAGGGTGCTCATCGACGATGTCCTCAACGTCGACGCGCCTTCCTCCACGGCCCTCGAGGACCGCTTCGATCTGCTGGCTCTGCTGCCGGTCTCCAACGACGACCAGCTGTCGGCGCTGGCCTGGCTGGTGGGCCTGCTGACAGGCATCCACCTCACCGTCAGCGTCCTGTCGGCCCTGCGCGGCTACATCATGGCCCGCATCGGCCAGCGCATCACCTACGGTCTGCGCAACGAGCTGTACTCCCATCTCCACGCGCTCTCCCTCAGTTACTACACCCGCAACGAAACCGGGCGCATCATGGCCAGCGTCACCCACGACGTGGGCCGCCTGCAGGACTTCATCAGCGACGGACTGCAGGAAGCGATCCGCGATGTGCTCACCCTGGCCATCATCTGCATCATCCTGTTCTGGCTCAATCCCGGGCTGGCGGCCCTGGTGCTCCTGCCGACGCCCCTGCTGGTGTGGGCGACGCTGCGCTTCGGCCGCAAGCTGCACGCCATCTACCGGCCCTTGTGGCGCCGCTGGGCCGGCTTGAGCGCCCTCCTCGCCGATACCATCCCGGGGGTGCGCGTGGTCAAGGCCTTCGCCCAGGAGCGGCGGGAGGTGGGCAAGTTCAAGGGACGCAGCCTGGACCTGCTGCGGGGCGAGCTGCGGGTGGCGTGGATGCGCAGCCTGTTCGGCCCGGTCATGGCCTTCATCACCTCCATCGGCACCATCATCATCTGGTGGGTGGGGGGCCGCGATATCCTGGCCGGCGAGCTGACGTTGGGGGCCTTCGTCGCCTTCACCAGCTACATGTACCGCTTCTACGGGCCGGTGGAGAGCCTGGCCCGCCTCAACCACCGCTTCCAGCGCGCCGCCACCTCCGCCGAGCGCGTCTTCGACGTGCTCGATACGCACCCGGAGATAATCGACCGGCCCGAAGCCATGAGCATGCCCCCCATCGAGGGCCGCGTCGAGTTCCGCGGCGTCCACTTCGGCTACGAGGAAGACAAGCCGGTCATCGAGGACTTGAGCTTCGCCGTCGAGCCGGGGGAGATGATCGGCCTGGCCGGCCACAGCGGCGCCGGCAAGAGCACTCTGGTCAATCTCATCTGCCGCTTCTACGAGCCGCAGGAGGGAGCCATCCTCATCGACGGCCGCGACACCCGGCAGGTGAACCTGCAATCGCTGCGCGGGCAGATCGGCGTGGTCCTGCAGGATCCCTTCCTCTTCAACGGCACGGTGGCGGACAACATCGCCTACGGCCATCCCGAAGCTTCCCTCGAGCAGATCGTGGCCGCGGCCAAGGCCGCCAATGGGCACGACTTCATCATGGACATGCCAGACGGGTACGATACCATGGTCGGCGAGCGCGGCATCCGCGTTTCCGGGGGAGAGCGGCAGCGGCTGTCCATCGCCCGCGCCATCCTGCGGGACCCGCGCATTCTCATCCTCGACGAAGCCACCTCCAACGTCGACACCCAGACCGAGGCGCAGATTCAGGAGGCGTTGGGGCGGCTGGTCCGGGGGCGCACCACCTTTGCCATCGCCCATCGCCTGTCGACCCTCAAGAACGCCCGTCGCCTGCTCATCCTCGACAAGGGCAGGCTCGCCGAGATCGGCACCCACGACGAGCTGATCGCGCGGGAGGGCATCTACGCAAACCTGTGCCGCATGCAAACTGAAATGTCCAGGCTGAGAGCCTGGTAATA
>JAJDTN010000006.1 GCA_022827165.1 Candidatus Latescibacterota bacterium | reverse complement strand
CCGACCTCGACGGCGACGGGCAGGTGGAGTGGATCGCCTCCCTGGTGCCCCACCTGTACGTGTTCCGCGCCGACGGCGCCGGCGGCTTCGAGGTGGTGTGGCACGCCGAGGCGGGGGCGACCTGGCGGCCGGCGGCGGGAGACGCCGACGGCGACGGCGGCAGCGAGCTGTACTTCAACGCTCTCGACGGGGCCATCCGCGGCCTCTCGTGGACGGCGGGTCCCGGCCGGCTCGGGGCGCCTCCCGGGTGGCAGGCCCTGTCCCTGGCGCGAGACCGCGTGGAGCTGAGGTGGGAGGAGGTGCCCGGGGCCTCCCGCTACGAGGCGACCCGGGACGATTCCGTCGTCGCCAGGGTCGCAGCCGGGCCGCGCCGCTTCGCCCACGTCGATTCCGGACTCGCTCCCGGCCGGTCCTATGCGTACCAGGTGGCGGCCATCGACTCGGAGGGCCGCCGCGGCGAGAGCTCCCGGGTGCTGGCCGCCGAACCCCGGGAGGGTCCGGTCATCGTCGGCGTGCTGCACGCCGCCCCCCGCCAGCTGGAGGTCCGGTTCGACCAGCCCATGGCCCCGGAGGCGGCCCAGGTCCACCGCTGGCGGCTGATCCCCGAGGCCGCCCGGCCGTGGCAGGGGGTGCTCGACCAGGGCGCCAGGCGGCTGATCCTCTTCCTCGACCGGGCCCTGCCCGACAGCGGCACGGTGCAGCTCGAAGCCGCGGGGGTGCGTTCGGCGCGGGGTGGGCTCGTGGGCCTCCGGGGGCCGCGGACGGCCTCCCTGCGCCTGGCTCCGGTGGACCCCGCGGCGCGGCTGGTGGAGGCGGTCCTGGCGGATCCCGCGACGATCCGGCTGCGCTTCGACGGGCCCCTCTCGCCGCCGGGTGAGGCCCGGGCCGTGGTCGACGGGCGCCTCGTGATCGACAGGATCGAGGCGGGGGAGGACGACCGCACGGTGCGGCTGGTCCTGCCCGAAGGGCCGCGCCTGCTGGCCCGGGGCCGTGCCTACGAGGTCGAGGTGTGGGGGCTGCGCGACGGTCTCGGGCGGCCGCTGCGGGTGCGGACCCTGGTGCGCGTCGAGGTCGACCGCCTCGAGGAGGTCCAAGCCTATCCCAACCCCTTCGATCCCGCCGCCGGCGAGCTGACCCTCGCGGGCCTGCCCCGGGAGTCGGAGGTGCGGGTCTTCACCTTCGCGGGGGAGCTCGTCTGGAAGGGCCGCGAGGAGGACGGCGACGGGGGGCTCAACTGGACCGGCCTCAACCCTTCCGGAGCCAGGGTCGCCGCCGGCATCTACCTCGTGCACGTGGAGCACGAGGACCGCGTGCGGCGCCTGAAGATCGCCGTCGTGCCCCGCTGAGGCGGGTGCCTTGACACATTTTCCGGGGCCCGGCTATCGTAGCCGCCCCAACGGGAGAGACTCCATGGTACGCATCGGTATCGTCGGCATCGGTTTCATGGGCACCACCCACTACAAGGCGATCGCCCGGGTCAAAGGGGCGAAGGTGACCGCCATCTGCACCCGGGACCCGAAGAAGCGGAAGGGCGACTGGCGCGGCGTGCAGGGGAACTTCGGCGACGGCGGCGGCGTGCACGACCTGGGGCGGGTGGCCGCGTACGACCGCATCGAGGACCTGCTGGACGACGAGAGCGTCGATCTGGTCGACATCTGCCTGCCCACGACGATGCACTACGAGTGGACCCTGGCCGCCCTGGCGGCGGGCAAGCACGTCTTCCTGGAGAAGCCGATCGCCCTGGACCTGCGCCAGGCGGACCGCATGGTGGCCGAGGCCCGGAAGCGCGGCCTGCGGCTGATGGTGGCCCACGTCCTGCGGTACTTCCCGGAGTTCCGGCTGATCAGGACGCTGATGGAGGGCGGCGAGCACGGCCGAGTGCTGGCGGCGGACTTCAAGCGCGTCATCTCCATGCCCGACTGGTGGGACCCGAAGGACCTGGACCGCACCGGCGGGCCGGCGATCGACCTGCACATCCACGACGCCGACTTCGTGCAGTTCCTCTTCGGCATGCCCGAGGCGGTGACCTCGGCGGGCGTGATCCGCAAGGGCGGCGTGGTCGAGCACATCGACACCCACTACCACTTCGAGGGCGGGCCCCAGGTGACCGCCAGCGGCGGCTGGCTGTCCCAGCAGGGCTGCCCCTTCGAGCACGGCTACGACGTGTTCTTCGAGAGGGCCGCCCTCAAGTACAACAGCTCCTGGGGCCAGCCGCCGGTGCTGCTCACCGCCGACGGCAGGAGCCGCCGGCCGCGGCTGTTGCGCAGGGACGGCTTCGTCGGCGAGTTGCAGGAGGCGGTGCGGGCTGTCGCCGCTGGCGAGGACTCCGGGGAGCTGTCGGGGGTCAGCGCCCGCGACAGCCTGCGTCTGTGCCTGCGCGAGATCGAGTCGGTCAAGCGCGGGCGACGGGTGCGCGTGTAAGCCCTGCCTCCCGGCGGGGCCGCCCGGGCCCCGCTCTCAGGCCGACAGGAGGGCGCGCAGGCGCCCGGCGATGATCTCGGCCTCGCCTTCCTGGAGCGTCTGCGGCGCCACGGAGATCGAGTCCTCCGAGCCGCCCACGAGGATCGACGGCTCGCCCTGCTCGAGAGCGGCGGCCACCTCCCCGCTCGCGGCCGGCGCGTGGCCGGCGAAGCGCAGGCGCACGATGGGGCTGGCGGGCGGAAAGCGGTTCCGGAAGGGCGGGTCGTACTCCGCCTCGACCCCGTCGATCCCCTCGGCCGCCGCCGCCACCACCCGGCAGCGCCGCTCCCACTCGGCGATCACGCCCTCCTCGTCGGCCTCCAGGAAGAGCTCCACCGCCCGCAGCAGGCCCACCACCTCCTCCTTGCCGACCTTCATCCCCCGTCCCACCCCCGAGTGCGGATTGCTGTTCATGGAGGCCGCCTTCACGAGGTCGGCGCGGCCGAGGATCAGCCCGCTCGACTGCGGCCCGAAGAGGCCCTTGCCGCCGCTGTAGACGGCCAGGTCGGCGCCGACCTCGGTGGTCAGATCGGTCAGGTTCGAGCGCGGCGGCAGCTGCGCCGCGGCGTCGACGATGACCGGAACGCCGCGCCGGCGGGCGATGGGGACGATCTCGCGCAGCTGCTCCAGGGGCTGGCTTCCGAGGAAGAACACGACGGCGGCGGTGGGCTCGTCGAGGGCGGCCTCGTAGTCGGCCGCCGAGACCGCCTCCCGGGACCCGACCCGGACCAGCTCGCCGCCGCAGACCCGGAACCCCTGGTGCACGTAGAAGTGGCTGTCCACGAGGCTGATGACGAAGCGATTGGGGCGGCCGCCGGTGTCGGGCAGGGAGGCGATCGCCTCGGGGTCGGTGCCGGTGAGGCAGGCGGCGCCGGCCAGCAGCATGCCGCTGGCGGCGCCGGCGCAGACGAAGGCGGCCTCGGCCCCGGTGAGGCCGGCGATGCGCTCGCCCACGCGGTCGTGCAGCTCCTCCAGGCGGACGAAGCTCAGGGAGGCCTCGGCCATGGCGGCCACGACCTCGGGCGGCATGATCGATCCGCCGAGGGTGGTGATCGTGCCGCGGGCGTTGATGAAGGTGCGCAGGCCGAGGCGTTCGTAGATGGAGGCGGAGGTGGCGCTGGTCATGGGGATTCGTGTCCTGTCGCGGGTGGGTGGGATTCGTGCCGCGGCAGAACGGTATGCAGGCAGGGGCCGCGCTCAAGGGCGGGGGCCGAAAGAGGACAGGGCGGGAGCCTCTCGGCGCCCGCCCTCTCTGCCTTCGTCCGCTTGTAGCCCGGCGGCGGCCCGGGGCCGCCCCGTATGCGTCTAGTGGTGGTGGCCGTGGCCGCCGGCGGCCGGGGCGGGCTCCTCCTCTTCCTCCTCCTCCGTGACCAGGGCTTCCGTGGTCAGCAGGAGGCCGGCGATGGAGGCCGCGTTCTCCAGGGCGGTGCGCACCACCTTGGTGGGATCGACGACACCCATCTCGAGCAGGTCGCCGTACTCCTCGGTGGCGGCGTTGTAGCCGTAGGCGCCCCTCTTCGAGCGCACCTCCTCGACGACCACGGCGCCTTCCTGGCCGGCGTTGTCGGCGATCTGGCGCATCGGCTCCTCGAGGGCCCGGCGCACGATGCTGACGCCGACGTTCTCGCCCTCGCTGGCCGTCTCCACGTCCTTGAGCTTGGCGATGGCGCGCACCAGGGCGACGCCGCCGCCCGGGACGATGCCCTCCTCCACGGCGGCGCGGGTGGCGTGCAGGGCGTCCTCGACGCGGGCCTTCTTCTCCTTCATCTCCGTCTCGGTGGCCGCGCCGACGCGGATCACGGCGACACCGCCGGCGAGCTTGGCCAGGCGCTCCTGCAGCTTCTCGCGGTCGTAGTCCGAGGTCGTCTCGTCGATCTGGTGGCGGATCTGCTCGACCCGGCCGCGGATGTCCGTGGCCTTGCCCGAACCCTCGATGACCGTGGTGTTCTCCTTCTCCACGACGACGCGCTTGGCCTGTCCGAGGTCGGAGAGCTGCACGCTGTCGAGGGAGATGCCGAGGTCCTCGGTGATCACCGTGCCGCCCGTGAGGATGGCCAGGTCCTGGAGCATCGCCTTGCGGCGGTCTCCGTAGCCGGGGGCCTTGACGGCGCCCACCTGCAGGGTGCCGCGGATCTTGTTGACCACCAGGGTGGCCAGGGCCTCGCCCTCCACGTCCTCGGCGATCACGAGGAGGGGCTTGCCCGCCTTCGAGACCTTCTCCAGCAGCGGCAGCAGGTCCTTGAGGTTGGACAGCTTCTTCTCGTGGATGAGCAGGTAGCAGTCCTCCTGGACCGCCTCCATGGCCTCCTGGTCGGTGACGAAGTAGGGGGACAGGTAGCCGCGGTCGAACTGCATGCCCTCGACCACGTCGAGCGTCGTGTCGGTGGACTTGGCCTCCTCCACCGTGATCGTCCCGTCCTTGCCGACCTTGTCCATCGCCTCGGCGATCGTCTCGCCGAAGAAGGAGTCGCCGTTGGCCGAGATGGTGCCCACCTGGGCGACCTCGGAGTGGTCCTTCACCTTGCGGCTCTGGGTCCGGAGGCTCTTGACCACGATCTCGACGGCCTGCTCGATGCCGCGCTTCACCTCCATGGGGTTGAAGCCGGAGGTGACCGCCCTCAGGCCCTGGGCGTAGACGGCCTCGGCGAGCAAGGTCGCCGAGGTGGTGCCGTCGCCGGCGACGTCGCTGGTCTTGGAGGCGACCTCCTTGACCATCTGGGCGCCCATGTTCTCGTAGGGGTCGGGCAGCTCGATCTCCTTGGCCACGGTGACGCCGTCCTTGGTCACCGTGGGGGAGCCCCAGCTCTTGGCCAGCACGACGTTGCGGCCCCGCGGGCCCAGGGTGACCTTCACGGCCTTGCTGAGCTGGGAGACGCCGGAGAGGACCTTGTCGCGGGCCTCCTCGCGAAATGCGATCTGCTTGGCAGCCATTGTCGCTCTCTCCGTGGTTAGGAAATGACGGCGAGGATCTCTTCCTCGCGGAGGATCAGGTGCTCCTCACCGTCGAGCTTGACCTCGGTGCCGGAGTACTTTCCAATGAGGACCTTGTCGCCCTTCTCGACCTCGAGAGCGACGCGCTGGCCGTCATCGAGGCGGCCGGGACCGACGGCCACGACCTCGGCCTCCTGGGGCTTCTCCTTGGCGGTGTCGGGGATGATGATGCCGCCGACCTTCTGCTCCTCCTCATCGTCGAGCCGCTTGACGAGCACGCGGTCGGCGAGAGGCTGGATCTTGGACTTGGCCATGATGCGCTCCTTTTCGGGAAGGGGAGGCCGCAATCGACCTCCGGGGAATGGGACATCGGCGCCGGTTCAATGTGCAAGGGCCGTGCCAGGAAGGGCGACCAGCCGATATTGACATGCAATTTGTTGCAGAACAAGGAGTTATGTATCCGACTCTTACCATCCAGGTAAATCCATGCGAATTGCCGTTTCGAGAAAGTGAGTGTCGCGTCATTCGTGGAGATGTGTCCTAAATTAATTACAGAAAACAAGATAGTGCATATTCCCTGTTTGACAACGAGCCTCTCGCGGTCGATTCCCATATCGGGAACACACCATCCCCGGGAAAGTGGCCACGGCTTCTTCCCGGCGCCTGCCCGGAGCTGACCCCGTGGGCCGCGACTACCGCGACGCCGTGGTGGTGGTCACCGGGGCCGGCGGCGGCATCGGCCGCGCCCTGGCCGTGGCCCTGGCCTCGAGAGGGGCCCGTCTGGCGCTGGTGGGGCGCCGCCCCGGCCCCCTGGAGGAGACGGCGGCCCTGACCGGCGCGCGGCCGCTGGTCCTGCCCTGCGACGTATCCGACGCCGAGGCGGTGGCCGGCCTCTGCGAGCGTGTCGAGGCCGGTCTGGGGGAGATCGAGGTGCTGGTGAACAACGCCGGCCGGGGGGCGTACGGCCCCTTCGAGGAGGTCCCCCTCGCCGACCACCGGGCCGTGGTCGAGACCAACCTGATGGGGGTGATCCACACGACCCACCGGGTGCTGCCGTCGATGCTGCGCCGAAGACGGGGTCAGCTGGTCTTCGTCTCCAGCGTCCTCGGCGAGCTGCCGTCGCCGGACCACGCCGTGTACGGGGCGACGAAGTTCGCCGTCACCGGTCTCGGCGAGAGCCTGGCCCACGAGCTGCACGGCACGGGGGTCTCGGTCACCGTCGTCGAGCCCGGCCTCGTGCACTCGGGGTTCCACGAGGTCTCCCGGACCCCCATGAAGCGCTTCGGACAGGTGCCGTCGAAGAGCTCCGAAGAGGCGGCGGCCGAGGTCCTGCGCGCCATGGAGCGGCAGCGCCGGCTGCACGTGGCCGACCGCTGGGTCGGCCTGGCCATCCGGATGCGCAGGCTCGCGCCGAGGAGCTTCGGTCGGGTCTTCGGGGTGGTCTGGGGGCGGATGCGGCGGCGGTAGCGCCGGGGGCTCAGATCGAACGGGGCCCGGCGAAGGGGCGCTGGCCCGCCACTTCCAGGGCCAGGCCGTACACGCAACCCGTCTTCGACTCGGCGACGAAGAGCCGGTCGTACTCGAGGCCGCCGAAGGTCATGGCCGCCACCTCGCCTCCGGGGACCTCGATGAGGCCCTGGCGGCGGCCCTCCGGATCGATGACCACGATGCCGGCGCCGGGGGCGCTCGCGTAGAGCTGCCCGCGGGCGTCGAAGAGCAGGTCCTCGGCGCCGGGGTCCTCGCCGAACTCGAAGAACACCTGCTGGCTCCGGGGCCGGCCCTCGTCGTCCATCTCCAGGGAGAGGATGCGCCGGCTGCCGCGCTCGGAGACATAGAGGACGGCCGCGTCTTCCGAGAGCACCATCCCCGCCGGAGACGACAGCCCGCTGATGACCTCGGTCACCTCGCCGTCGAGATCGGCGCGGTACACCGAGCCGCCGCCGTCCTCGCCGTGCCCCGGGTCGCTGAAGAGGATGTCGCCGGTGGGCTCGAAGCAGAGCTGCCGGGGGCTGATGAAGCGCCGGCCCCTGCAGCTGTGGGCGTAGATCTCCAGCGCTTCGTCCGGGGAGATGAGGATCAGGTGATGGCGCCCGCTCTCGGCGACGAAGAGATCGCCCGAGTCGTCGAAGGCGATGCCGAGCGGCCGCGGGCCGGTCTGGGCGAAGAGCTGGGCCTGGCCGTCCTCGATGCGGAGGATGCGGTTGGCGGCGGACTCGGAGACGAAGAGGACGTCGTCGGCGTCGAAGGCGATCCCGTACGGCGACCGCAAATCGCTGACGACGATCTCAGGTTGGGCCACGGGGTCTTGGGTGCGGTGTCAGGAGTCGCGAAACGGCGGCCGCCGGGTTCGGGCCGCTGGCCGATGCCAGGGGTGGGCTGCGAAATATAGCGCCCGGCCCCTGCATGGCAACCTCACTGGGCGGTGTAGCCTCCGTCGACGACGAGGGCCGCCCCGGTGGTGAAGGAGGAGGCGGGGGAGGCGAAGTAGAGGACCGCCGTGGCCAGCTCGGCGGGATCGCCCCAGCGGCCCAGGGGGACCTTGTCCTGCATCGCCCGCGCCGCCTCGGGATCGTCGAGAAGGGGCTTGTTGATGGGCGTGGCGAAGGGCCCGGGACAGATGCAGTTGGCCGTCACCCCCGTCCCCGCCCACTCCAGGGCCAGGGTGCGCGTCAGCTGCAGGATGCCGCCCTTGCTCGAGGCGTACGGCGTGCGGTGGGGGATGGAGATGGAGGACAAGGTCGAGCCGATGTTGATGACCCGGCCGTAGCCGCGCTCGACCATGTGCCGTCCGGCGGCGCGGCAGTAGTAGAAGGGCCCGGTGAGGTTGATGCCGAGGACGGTCTCCCAGGCCTCGTCCTCCATCTCCAGGATCGGGGCCCGCAGGTTGACGCCGGCGTTGTTCACGAGGATGTCGAGATGGCCGAAGCGCTCGACGACCTGTCTCACCGAGCCCTCGGCCTGGCCGCGGTCGGCGGCATCGGCCTGGAGGGGGACCACCCCGCGGCCGCTCCCGGCGGCGATCGCCTCGGCGGCGGCCCGGGCCTCGTCGAGGTGGCGGCTGGTGATGGCCACGTCGGCGCCGGCCCCGGACAGGGCGGCGGCCATCGCCTCGCCCAGGCCCTTGCTGCCCCCGGTGACCAGGGCCGTCCGCCCCTCGAGGCAGAACAGGCCGGGGGAGCCGCCTACCACTGCTCCTCCTCCACCATGTCGCGGGCGAGGGTGCCCAGTTCCTCGGCCAGCTCCTCCTTCTCGCCCTGACGCGCCTTGCTGGTGATCTGCATGGTGAGGGCGATCAGGCCCAGGCCGAAGATGCGCTGCAGGCTCTGGGGCCGCTGCGGGTCCAGATCGGGGATCAGCTCGCCCAGGCGGTCGAGGAGGCGGCGGTGCTTGTCGGACAACTCGATGACTTCGAGAGACATGGAGCAGCAGTATAGTCGGTGCCGCGGCAGGCCGCTATCGGCGCGCCGGAGGCCTCAGCCCCCGAGGGCCGCGGCGCGGTACTCGCCCCGTTCGCCCCGGACCAGGCGGCTGAAAGGGCCCTCGGGGTCGTGGTCCCAGGCGATGACGCAGCCCTCCTCGTGCACCTGCCGCGCCAGGGCCTGCTTCACGACGAGGGTATCGTGGGGGAACATGTCGTAGGCCATGATCCAGTACGGGCTCAGGTGGTGGCGCGACGGCAGCACGTCGCCGGGGAAGACCAGGCTGCGGTCGTCCCCGTGCACCCAGACGGCCTGGTGGTGACCGGTGTGGCCTCCCGTGGCCTGCACCGAGACTTGCGGCAGGACCGAGCCGTCGCCCTCGGTGAGCTGCCAGCGCAGGCCGGCCAGGGCCTCCAGGTCGTCGGGCGCATAGCTGGAGCGCATGATGGAGACGCCCTCGCGGGCGTCCTCCCACTCGCCGCGCTGAACCACGTGCACGGCCCCGGGGAAGACGGGCTGGAGGCCGCCGCCGCGCAGGACCAGGGCGCCGGCGGCGTGGTCGAAGTGCAGGTGGGTGAGCACCACGTGGGTGATCTCGCCCGGGGAGACGCCGGCCTCGCGCAGCGCCGCCAGGAGGGTGACCTCCGGGTCGACGGCGAAGATCTCGCGGGAGCGCTCCTCGAAGCGGTCGCCGCAGCCGGTGTCGACCAGGACCAGGGCGCCGCGGCAGCGCACCAGCAGGCAGCGGCAGGGGTTGTCGATGCGGTGGCGGCTGTCGGGAGGGCAGGCGCGCTCCCACAGGGGCCGGGGCACGACGCCGAACATGGCGCCGCCGTCGAGGCGCATGCGCCCGCCGAGCAGCGGCCGGACCTCGACGCCCCCGAGATCGAGGGCCGTCTCCGTCACTCGAGGCCGCCCCGCCCGCGGGCCTCGTCCCAGGCGGCCTTGAACTCGTCGATCGTCTCCACCGTGCGCGGGTGGTGGACCATGGCCGGCAGGAACCGGTAGGGGGTGGTGACGATGTGGGCGCCGGCGAGGAAGGAGCGCTGGATGTCGCCCACGGAGCGCATGCTGCCGGCGATGATGCGCGCCTTGAAGCGGCCGTGCTCGATGAACCGGGCGGTCTCGGCGATGGCCGCGTCGGCGTCGTTGCCGAGGTCGGTGATGCGGCCGATGAAGAGGCTCACGTAGCTGGCTCCCGCCATCATCGCCAGGGCCGCCTGGCTGGAGTTCATCATGCAGGTCACGTTGACCCGGACGTCGCGCTCGCGCTCGAGGACGTGCACCGCCCGCAGGCCCTCCATCGACATGGGGATCTTGACGACGACGCGCGGGTCCCAGGCGGCGTACTCCGCGGCCTCGTCGAGCATGCCGTCGACGCTCTCGGTCACCACCTCGACGCTCACCGGGCCGTCGACGCAGGCGAGGATCTCCTGCACGCGCCGGCGCATGCTGCCGGGCTCGGCGGCGGCGGCCAGCTTGGGGTTGGTCGTGCACCCGGAGATCACCCCCAGGGCGGCGGCCTGGCGGACCTCCTCCAGGTCGGCGCTGTCGATGAAGAGCTCCATGCTGCCTCCGTGGTCAGGCGGCGGCGATGCGCTGCCGCAGGCGGTCGCAGATGAGGTGCTGCAGGGCGAGGTGGAAGGACTCCACCTGCGGCGTGGAGTCGACGGGCACGACGATGCAGACGTCGGCGAGCCGCTTCAGGGCGCCGCCGTCGAAGCCGCTCAAGCCCAGGGTCCGGGCGCCGCGGTCCCTGGCGACCTGAAGGGCCTTCAGCAGGTTCCCCGACCAGGCGCCGGCGTTGCCCTCGCCGGAGCCGCCGTGGACGCTGATCAGGACGAGCACGTCGCCTTCGCCGATCCAGGCCTCGACTTGCCCGGCGTAGACCGAGTCCGGGCCCTCGTCGTTCATCAGGGCGCTGAAGAGGGGCATGTTGTCGGTCAGGGCCAGGACCCGGAAGCGCGGCTTGCCCTCGCACAAGGTCCACTTGGCGAGGTCGCAGGCGAAGTGGCTCGCCGTCGACGCGGAGCCGCCGTTGCCGGCCAGGTAGACCGCCTTCCCCGAGCCCCAGGCCTCGAAGAGGAGGTCGATGGCGGCGTCGATCTGCGGCCGCGGCAGGTCGTCGAGGATGGCGCCCATGCGGGCGAGGTAGGCGTCGATGTAGTCCCTGTTGCTCATGTCACCCGGTGTTGGTCAGCACCTTGGCGCCCTCGGTGTCGAAGCGGAAGCCCATCTCGCGCAGGCCCTCCTCCCGCATCCGCCGCCGCAGGGCCTCGCGGGCGCCGGGGGGAGTATAGAACATCAGGAAGCCGCCGCCGCCGGCCCCCATCAGCTTGCCCCCGAGGGCGCCGGCGCGCCTCGCCTCGTCGTACCAGCGGTCGATCTCGGGGTTGGACATCTTCGACGAGCGCCTCTTCTTGGTCTCCCAGTGGGTGTGCAGCAGCTCGCCGAAGCGGTCGAGGTCGCCGGCCTCCAGGGCGTCGCGGATGCGCAGGCCGAGGGCCTTGATCTCGTGCAGGCCGTCGACGACGGAGGCCTTGCCGGCGCGCGTCTCCTGCTCCTGCTGGGAGAGGATGTCGAAGCTCTCGCGCTGGATGCCGGTGTAGAGCAGGACGAGGCGGTCCCGAAGCTGGCCCAGGGTCTGGCCCGAGACGCGGGGGCCGCTCACCGACACGCGACCCCCGGTGCCGATGTCGAGGCAGGTGAGGCCCCCGAAGGCGGCCAGGTAGTGGTCGTGCTTGCCCGCCGGCTGGCCGGCGCGCGCCGTCTCCACGTGGTGGGCCTCGTCGGCCAGGTGGGCCCGCGGCAGCGGCCGGCCCGCGAACTGGCGCAGGGCCGCCAGGAGGGCCACGGTGAACGCCCCGGAGGAGCCCAGGCCGGTGCGCCCCGGCACGTCGGCCATGGCGCCGATCTCGAGGCCGCCGTCGATGCCGAGGTGCAGGAGGGACTCGCGCAGCAGCGGGTGCTCCAGGTCGGCGACATCGTCGACGCGCTCGGTGCGGGAGTACTTGACGCGCACGAAGTCCTCCACCTGGAGGGCGTTGAGCTGGATGTAGACGTACTTGTCGATGGCGGCGGAGAGGATGAAGCCGCCGTGGCGGCCGGCGTAGGAGGGCAGGTCGGTGCCGCCCCCGCCGAGGGGGATCCTCAGGGGCGCCCGCGTGGTGATCACGCCGCCTGCTCCGCCCCGGGGGGCGAGGACCGGTTGATGACGCCGGCGGCGCGCATGTTCCTGCGGCTGCGCGCGTAGAACTCGCCCAGGTCCGGCTGTTCGCGCACCCACTCCACGTAATCGCGCAGGAACTCCTCGGGCGCGGCTCCCGGGCGCCAGCCGAAGCCGCCGATGCGCTCCCCCGAGGAGACGGTGTGGCGGGCGTCGCCCAGGCGGTACTCGCCGGTGATCTCGGGCTCGATCCCCTCCTTGCCGCAGATGGCGCAGAGCATCCGCGCCACCTCGACCACGGTGGTGGCCCCCCGGCCGGGGACGTTCAGGTTGGTGAAGTCGGTGCGGTCGTCCTCGAGGGCGAGGACGTTGGCGCGGGCCACATCCTCCACGTGGACGTAGTCCCGCCGCTGGCGGCCGTCCTCGTAGATCACCGGGGCCTGGTCGTGGAGCAGCTGCAGGGTGAAGATCCGGGCGACGCCGCTGTAGGCGTTGTAGAAGGAGTTGCGCGGCCCCTGGACGATGGAGTAGCGCATGTTGGTCACCGGGATGCCGTAGCGCCGGCCCAGGTTCAGGGCCGCCATCTCCAGGGAGTACTTGGAGATGCCGTACGCCGTGTGCGGGTGGAGGGGCAGGTCCTCGGTCAGGGTCAGGGGCTCGGTGGGGCCGCCGCAGGAAGGGCAGCGGACCTCCCAGTCCCCGCGGGAAAGCTGGTCCCGCGACCGGGCCGGGGGGTGGACCGTCCCGCACCGGGCGCAGCGGTAGCTCCCCTCCCCGTAGACCGCCTGGGAGGAGGCCAGCACGACCTTGCGCAGCGGCAGGCGCCGGGAGACGGCGATCTCGAAGAGCAGCGCCGTGCCCACCGTGTTGACGGCGAAGTAGGTGCTGAAGTCGGGCATGTAGTCCTGGTAGGCCGCCAGGTGGATGACGCCGTCGACGTCCTCCAGGGCCCGCTGGAGAGCGTCGGCGTCGCGCACGTCGCCGCGGACCCGGTCGACCTCGGCCGGCAGGTAGTCCGGCCAGCCCTTGGGATGGACGCGTTCCTGCAGGGCGTCGAAGACGCGGACCTCGTAGCCGCGCTCGAGGAGCAGGTCGACGGTGTGGGAGCCGATGAAGCCGGCGCCTCCGGTGACCAGGATTCTCTCCATGTTCCGGCTTCCGGGGGATCCAGGGGGTTCTTCCGAAAGGCTCCAAATGTAGGCCGGACTTGAGGTTACGGCAAATCTCGGATTGACCTCTCGGGCCCCCGGAGATAGCTTGGGAGGCCCCTCCACGACGCGGCGAGCCTCGCAAGAGCGATGCGCCACATGGCCTCTCGGACCCTTCCCATCCCCGCTGACCGGCTCGCCGGCCCCGCCTGCCTGGCGGGTCTCGCCCTGGCCGTGGCCTGCCTCTTCCCCGGCGTCCTGCAGGGCGGCGTGTTCTTCGTGCAGGACGTGATGGTGCAGAACGTCCCCTGGCGCCACTTCCTGCACGAGGCCCTCGCCGAAGGCCGGCTGCCGCTGTGGGAGCCGGCCGTCAGCTGCGGGTTCCCGCTCTTCGCCGAGGGCCAGGTGGGGGCCCTGTACCCGCCCAACTGGCTGCTGGCCCCGCTGCCGCCGGCAACGGCCGTGACCTGGTCGGTCCTCGGCCACCTGTGGCTCGCCGCCGCCGCCACCTGGGGCTTCCTGCGCGCCCTCGGCTGCGGCCGCCTGGCGGCGCTCACCGGGGGGCTGATCTACGGCCTCGGCGGCTACCTCGTGGTGCGCGCCATGTCGCCGAACTTCGTCGCCGCCGCGGCCCTG